>CACWTF010000001.1 GCA_902763685.1 methanogenic archaeon
GAGACCGAGCACTTCTCCGACTACGCGATCAAGAGCGTCCTCGCACTCACGGGAATCTATTGGTACATCCCGATCATCGCCATCCTCCTCTTCGCAGTGATCGGATTCGCACTTGCCTACAGGTACGGATGAAACACTTTCCGGGGGAAACCCCGGAAACACATATTATAATTCTGTTTCCAACAGGGATATTGAGTATGGTTATCAAGATCATCCTCTATCAATCTAAGTTAGATTGGTCCATAATGATGAATAATTATTGATTGACCCTCAACTCACAATGAATAAGTGATTTTGTCAATAACCAGATTATTAATAGAAACGACCGTGGCAAACCTCGTCATTCCGTCTCGCTGGCACTGTCGTCTATAACGGGCAGGGGGACGACCTTGGCGGTACCCTTCCTCAGACGGTAGTAACGGACGGCGGTGACAACCAAGACCGCTATCGCGAAGTTGATCACCGTGAAGAGATTGTCGTTCTGGACCGGCGAGATAATAATAACCAGTATATCGAGTCCGATGGCCACCAGCAGCGGATTCATGGCCTCGTAGAACCTGATGCGTTCCGAGGTAGATACATCCCGCGGAAGCTTGGACGATTCCTTTCCGATATTGTACGTATATGCCACGAGACGCAGGTGGTTCACCAGGGCACGGCAGGGCATGAACAGAAGCCAGAAGTGCAGCATCATGAGGAGGAAGAACCACTGGTCCTCGTAGAATCCGTAGCGGTCCTGCAGCCACCAGGCGGCCGGGTCGTAGGCGTAGTAGAACACCACCTCCACGATGACGATGACCACGACATTGAGGTACGAATACCCGACCCCGTTCCTGAACATCTCCCTCCCCCTGCCCGAAAGGGAGTTCAGGGAGGCATAGAACTCCGACCTCTTCCTATTAATGCTGGCACAGCGGTTCCTGAGCCCCATGGGACTCCTCTTCTCCATCCCGTCCCAGAACCTCCCGGCGAACCTGGTGATGATCGGCAGGAAGATCATGGACAGCAGGGCGGCACCAATCACGGACGAATAGAAATCCGGACCGAATACGTTGGAATCCAACGCCGCCTTGGCGATGATGAACGCGAACTCTCCCATGGCACAGAGCGACACTCCCGAGATGAATCCGTTGCGGGGCTCCTCGTTGCCTATCCAGTATCCCAGGAACACGGTGGATGACTTCAGTACCACGAACAGCAGGAATATCTCAAGGATAAGCTGTATGTTATCGGTTATCCCCGAGATGGTGACCTCCATTCCCACGGAGATGAAGAACATGGCCATGAACAGGCTCTTGAGGGGCTCCACGAAATGCTCCACGATCTCCCTCTTGACAGTGGACGCGATCATCACACCCATGAGGAACGCCCCGATCGCCACCGAGAGGCCCATCAGGCTCGCTAAGAATGCTAGAGCGAACGCCAGTCCCACGCAGAGGATTGCCATTAACTCATCGCTGATCCTGCCGGCTATCCAATCGAGGATGCGGGGCACCACGCGGAGGCCGACCACGAAGCACATGCTCATGAACACGGCGATGCTCAGGATGAGCATCATGAGGGACTGCCCCTCCATCTCCCCTCCCTGGAGTACGGGGGTGATCATGGAGAGCATGATGACCTGTCCGATGTCCTCCATGATGGTGATGAGCACCAGCATCTCTATGTGCTCCTTGTCGAGGGTACCCTGTGCCTTCAGCACCGCCATGACCACGGCGGTACTGGAACCGGAGATGATGGCTCCCAATGCTATGCATTGGACCAGGTTGAAGCCGAGGATCATACCGCCCAGCATACCGCCGAGCAGCATGAGGGGGAGCTGTACGCATGCCACCGTGATGGCGAACACACCCTGCGACTTGATCTTCCTGACGTCGATCTCCATACCGATGGCGAACATCAGCATGATCAGACCCAGATTGGAGAAGACGGTGATTACGCCCTCGAATTCCTCGGGGAGTTCGAAGAAGTTGGCGAACACGATACCCGTGATCAAAAAACCGATGAGCGGGGGCATGCGGATCCTGCTGAGGAGGATGGAACAGGCCGCGGCCACCACGATGAGCACCGCCATACTGTAGATGAGAACCGTTTCCTCCATTCCCTCACTTTCCGATCGTCCGCCCTGATCCGGGGTTCAATGCATATACATGGGGAGATAATGTTTAAAACTTGTGCGAGCCGGGAGGAACATCACATACCCAGACACCGCATAATTAGTGAAAAATCATCCATTGTTAAAAGATTAAGTGCCGGCAGCCTGCAGACTGAGAACGGTTCTTCTGCAGGGAGCCGTGTTTCATCCCGATCCGGAAACGGACCCGCTGTAAAACCGCCCGAGAATCTTGTGGGAACTGGGTGCTGGAACATTCACCCTGTCCCGGATCGTCCATGCTAGGGGAAACAAGAAACCTGCGGGACGTCGGCGGTGATCCGCTAAGGACGTATCATACGGATACCGGGTTCTCGGGATTCTGCATTCTCTGATATGGGGATTGTCGGTTTTCGGTCCGTTTCGGATGTGGACAAAATGTAGACACTGCCAACATCTATAACCCGTATCTGACAGATAAGATAGTCTCTGTCTGATACTGTGCCGGTGCACCAAGGGGTGCCCGGCTATTCTGTCCCTCAGCTTAGGGACCGGGATGGCCGGCCCATCCCGTTGATCTTGGCAAGGGTTCTGCGGAGTATGTTCTTCGCGCCATTCACGTCCCTGTCCGCGGTGAAACCGCAGTAGGGACAGGAATGCACCCTCACACTGAGATCCTTCTTCACGATGCTTCCGCATTGCGAACATAGCTGAGACGTATCCTTGGGATCCACTAGGATTACGATGCGACCGGCGCTTGAGGCCTTGTCCTTGATCCTTCTTACGAGTGTACCCAACGATGCGTCGTTGTATCCGTTGGTCATGAAACGGCTCTTCGACTTATTGCGGAGAGCCATAACCGACAGATCCTCCATCCCGATCACATCGTGGTTCTTCACGATGTAAGCGGAGATGGTTTCCGTGTTGTTCTTCCTGTGATTGTTTATCTTCTCATAGAGGTGGTTGATGTTTGTCTGGAGTTTTTTGTAGTGTTCCGAACCGAACAGCACCCTGCTCAGCTGTCTCTGCAGTTTGGCGAGTCTCTTCGCCATCTTCGCAAAGATATGATCGTTCCTGAACACGGTACCGTCCGATAGTGCCGCGATGTTCGATACGCCGATATCGACTCCGACGGGGCCCTTTGTGGGTTCGGGATATGGTTTGGGAGTATCCTCAATCGTTATGCAGGCATAGTACTCGTAATGGTTACCCATATCCTTCCTCTTGACCGTGCATGTCTTCGGAACGCCTTCGATGACGGTTTCCTGATTGTAGCACCTAAGTAATCCGGGTACCTTCCCCAGCTTCAGCATGCGTCTCTTCTTCCCGTTCTTCCTCACATACTCGACGGAATAATCCCTCGCGGTAGGATAGGTGAACGAATTGAACTGTCCCTTCGGTCTGAACCTGGGGAAATGATCTCCGGGCATTTTGAACTCGTACCTGTCAACATCGAACTCCCCGTACTCCTTCCTGTGAGTTCCCAATGTCTTTTTGCAGGCCTCGTGGACACGCTTGGCGGTCTCGTTGAGAGTGGTCGAATATGAATCTTTGACGTAAGGCGAATTGTGTCTGATCTGAGTGGTGATCCTGTTGAGATCGAATATGCTCGGCAGTTCCCTTTTATCGGAGAACACCTGTTTGCAGGCAACCAACAGAGAATTGTAGACGAGACGGTTCGCATCGATCATGTGATCGATAACCTTCCTCTGAGCGGAATTGGGTTCGATGCGGACCTTCAGCGTCTTCATACAGATGATTACGAAACGGACAGTATATAAAGTTAAGAGGGATATAAAGTTAAGAGGGGGAGATGGCCGAAAGTAGCGAAAGTGACCGAAACTGAAGCGAAAACACATTTTTCGATGATTTTCGCTCAAAAACGATGATCTGCAGGACTGTCACAGATACCTATGGTGCCCCCGATACCTCGGTCCTTCTCCATTCGTCCGCAAGTATCGATATGTCTTTTCGATATCCTATTCTTGCTCCCTTCCCATACCTCGTTCCCACTTAGCAATATCACATAGCTAGACCATCATAATCCTCATATAATCAAGGATGGAATCGACTGTTTTTGGACCTATTCGGCAAACATTCGTTCCCACTTATCGAATTCTTAATACTAGCTCTCGTTTTTTCGATTTGTCTTTTCGGGGAGATCAGCTAACTGGGAACAAGATTATGCCCTGTACAAAACCTGTTTTCCGATCAGATTTATTCGATAGAAGTCTGCTAATTGTCAAACTCCAGTCTATAAAAATTATCGTAAGGAATGGTTTGGGAAAGGGTTTGGGGAATGGGTTTCAACGTCTGAACCTGGTAAGCACCACGACACCGGCGATCGCTGCACCGATGACACCGGCGAAGATGTACATGATGTTCATGTCGACCTCTTCGAAGGTGGGGTTCACCTGGATGTTGCCGGAGACGGTTCCGCTTCCGTAGTTCCATCCGGAGAAGCTGTATCCGTCCTTGGTGAGGGTGACCCTGTCCCAGGCGGACATGACATCCTTCATGGACGAACCGTACTCGACGGATGTGGTGTACACTCCGGGGGTGGACTGGACCCATCCGGCGGGGATCTCGCTCACGGTGATTCCCGTGAGGTCGATGGACACATTGCACAGACCCTCGATCCAGGCCGCGTACAGGATAATGGTGTTGGTTACGTCCGCCCTGCTGGCGAGACCCTCGGTGAACTCGGTGATGGTGGTGGTCGATCCCTTGGAATCGAGTGACCAGCCGATGATCACCTTGCTTCCGTTGGTTCCGTCCAGCACGTGGTAGTCCTTCAGCTCCACCTTGTCGCCGATGACGTACAGTCCCGAATCGATGGGGACCTGTCCGGTTCCTCCGTTGGCGTTGTAGACGAGCCTGTAGGGGATGGGCTGCCAGAGGGCATCGATGGTCACGGTTCCGTTGAGGGCGGAGGTGAGGTTCTTGAAGTAGGTACCCTTGACGGTGGAGGTTCCGATCTTGTACCACGAGACACCGTCGTTGCTCCACATTGCGTTGGAATCCGCACCGTTGATGGACCATCCGCCGAATGTGTAACCGGACCTGTCGTAGGTGGGCACCCTGAACGCCACGGTGTAGTTGGCATCCATGGTGGCGTAGGTCTGGTCGGCGGTGTACCGGTACTTCACTGTGTAGGGGTTGGCATCCCACACGGCGACGAACACGACGGTGTTGACGCCTCCCTCGACCATGTCGGTGGAGAACAGGGTTCCGGGCTGGATGGGGTTGGTACCGTCGATGGACCATCCGCCGAAGGTGTATCCGGTCTTGGAGGCACCGCTGAAGGTGGGGAGGGTGATGACGTCGCCGACCTTGATCTGTGTGATCTCGTTGATGATGGTACCGGTTCCTCCCATCCTGTCGTAGGAAACGGAGTAGGTAGCGTTATCCCAGACGGCCTCGAACACGACGGTTCCGCCATCGGTGGCACAGAGGTCCCTGAACACGTTGTAGTCGTATCCGGAACGCTTCACGGTCTTGGTTCCGTCCCAGGGAACGAATCCGCTGGAGGATTCGTAGGATGCTCCGGGGTCGAGGACTCCCGAACTGGTGGAAGCGGTGGATGCCCTCCATCCGAGGAAGTCGTAACCCGCCTGGGTGGGCGAGCTGATCTTCACGTCCTCGCCGTACATGACGCTGACAGGTGCGAAGGGTCCCGCGATTCCTCCCTTGAGGTTGTAGGCGATCTTGTACTCCTTCTGGTCCCATACCGCGTACAGGGTTACGACTCCGTTGGAATCCGCCGAGGTGGCGAGCCTGGAATCGAACTTGCCGGTGGAGACGTAGATGGTGGTCGAGGTGGGCGAGTACTTCCATCCCGCGAAGCTGTATCCTCTCTTCTGGAATCCGTCGGATCCCGCGAGGGTCAGATCTGTCACATCTACGATGTAGATGTTGTTGTCGATTGGCGGGTTACCGCTGATGCCTCCCTCTCCCAGGTCGTACTGGATGCGGTATTCGTTGCTGATCCACACGAAGTAGAAGGTGATGATTCCGTTGTGTGTGTCACCGTAGTTCGCAATCTCGTCGTCGATCCTGGCGGTGGCGGCACTGGGGTACTTGGTACCGTCGGGTCCGACGGACCATCCTCCGAACATCATGAAGGACTTGGAGTAGGAACCGATGTCCCAAAGGGTGATGGTATCGCCGTACTTCACGTTCTTGATGTCCAGGAACTGCTTGGTTCCGCTGTCGGGATCGACCTGCACGGTGTAGGACTTGGCGGACCACTCGCACTGCAGGGTGAGGGTGCGGTTGGAATCGGCGAACTCCTCGAGCATGATCTTCTCGAGCACGAAGTTGGTCGCGTGGGACTGGGTTCCGATCTTGGTCTCTCCCAGGATGAAGTGCCATCCGGTGATCTCCTGTCCGACCCTGCTGATGCTTGCACTGCTGGGAAGGGTGATGGTCATTCCGATCTGGATTCCCGTGAGGGGTGCGGGGGCATCCTGTCCGGTGTAGCCGTTGAGATCGAACCTGACCGAGTAATCGAGTTCGGCCCAGACACCGGTGGCGGTGACCACGCAGTACTTGGACTTGTCGATCATGTCCTCGGTGAGCTCGACCTGGGTCATGGGGGCCAGCAGACCGGTGTAACCGGGGATGGTGAATCCGCGGAAGGTGTATCCGACCTTCTCGAATCCGGTATCCGCGATGATGGTGATGATGTCGTGCTGACTGTAGACGAGACCGTTGTTGATCACCGAACCCGCATCGTCGCCGACGTCGAAGTTGATGGAGAACTGTCCACTGACCAGGACGAAGCTCATCTTGACGTCGGTGGAGAGGTTCAGGTAGGTGTTGTCCACGACATACTGGTTGTCGGTGTACACCACGGGCCTGTCGTTCACCACAAGCTGCGACAGGGTGTACTTGTCGCTGAGCGGTGCGGGGACGACGAGTCCCTGCTTGAAGGTGGTGAAGGGCACATTCTCTATCTTGGGGCTGGCGTTGGAGTAGGTGTTCTCGGGAGTCAGCCAGTTGCTGATGGTGAAGGTCTCGCTGTCAGCGACCTTCTCGCCGTTGAAGAGGAACTCCAGCTGGATGCTGTAGTACTTGACGGTCTTGTTGATGACCACGAACCTGTCCCCGGTCAGCGAACCGGTGTCTGCTCCGACACCGATGGCCTTGTATCCGCTGTCCATGTAGGTGGTGATGGTGTATCCTTCCACGTCGATGGAACGGATCAGGATCCTCTTCTCGCTGTTGTTGAGATCGGTGTAATACAGATCGCCGTCGGTGTTGTAGAGCACGTAGGGACCGAGTACGTTGACGGTAGCGTAGGTACCGTTGCTGTCCCTGACCTCGACGGTGTAAGGCAGGGCGGAGAACCTGGCATACCAGGCCTGTCCATTCTTGAAGGTGGTGGTGGAGTCGGCCTTGTAACCTCCGTTCTCCGCACTGTACCAGCCCACGAACTCGTAACCGGGCGCGGGGATCTCCAGGACGTTCTCGCCCTTGTCGTTCTTCAGCGAGTCGGGGTAGACGAAGGGAGACCTGAGGAGGACGGTCGCCTCGTACCTCACACCGTCCCTGAAGAAGTAGACGGTGACGGTGGTGTCGGCGGACTGCATGGAGACCTCGTTGAATCCGTATCCGATGTAGATGGAGATTGTGTTCTCGTCGATGGGGATCTCCAGCTCTCCGGGACCGAGGAGGACCAACGAACTGATGTGGGTCTGGTCGCTCTCGAAGGAGGGGATGGTGTACAGCATACCGTAGTGCACGGTCACGGATTCGGGCCTCACCCTCTCGCCGTTACCGTTGGTGACGAGTTCGATCTCGGACTTCCCTTCGAGTGCGGCTGCATCGGGGTAGGCACGGAAGTCGAGACCTCCGTAGTTCTCCAGGGCGAAGACCGACACCGCATCTCCGGACCTTGCGATCCTGCCGAGGGCGAAATCGTCCTCGGAAGCGTACATCGCGAGGATGCTTCCGTTAAGGGATGCGAAGTAGTAGTCCTGGTAACCGGTACCAGAAGAGTAGAACGGCAGGACGAACTTGCTTCCGTACAGCACCCTGATGTCGGAGATGTAGGGGATGATGTTGTCGTCGTAGGACTCGATAGTGACGGTACCCATGTTCCTGCCCTCGAACCTAGAACCTCCGAGGTTGGCGAACTGATCGTCCCTCAGGAGGAGGTCGTAGACCTCTTCGCTGTCGAGGGTTCCGACCACGGTCACGTCCACCTTGTTGGATCCGTTGATGGCTCCGTTGGCGAAGCTTATCTCGGAGAGGGGGCCGTTGAAGTAGAAGGTGGCCTCGGTCGCGTTGGAACTGCCGTAGTTGAACGCGTTGGCACCCACGGTCTTCACGGTGGACGACACATAGACGGTCGCGAGAGGACAGTTGTAGAACGCATACTCGCTGACGGAGGTCAGGGAGTTGGACAGCACCAGTTCCGTAAGGCTCCTGTTGTTGGCGAACGCGTAGGGGCCGAGGGAGGTGAGCATGGGTCCGAGGACAGCCTTGGTGAATCCGCATCCGTAGAATGCGTTCTTACCGATGCTGGTGATCCTGATGAATCCGCTGACACCGTCCTCGTTGGGGTTCAGTCCGTTCAGGGCCTGGCATCCATAGAAGGCGTTCTCCTCGAGGACTGCCATCCTGGGTGCGGCCACGCTGTTGAGTGCGGTACATCCGTTGAAGGCATCCTTTCCGATGTTGGTGACCATGGGCATTTCCACGCTCTTCAGGAAGGTACATCCCTGGAAGGCGGATGCACTGATGACTGTGGCGATGTCGAACCTTACGCTCTGCAGCTTCTCGCATCCGAAGAACACAGATCCGGAACTGCTGACCTGCAAGTTGCTGGGCAGCACCGCACGCTCGAGGTTGATGTTGGCGAGATCGGTACAGTTGTAGAACATCCTGGCACTGAGGTTGACCGTGCCGGTCTCCTTCAGCTGGACGGTGTGGAGTCCGGTACATCCGTAGAACACCGCATCGCCGAATTCGGTTGCGGAACTCACATCGACGGTGAGCAGGGAGGTGATTCCGTGCAGACTGGCGAAGAACTTGGTGGCTGCGGGCACGCTGATATGCTCCAGCTGGGAGTTGACCGCCTTGGCGTTGAGGTTGCTGTTGTTGAAGGTGTGCTCGGGCACCTCGGTGAGGGAAACCGACGTGAAGTTGACCAGCTGGGGGCAGTCGTAGAACACGTAATCGGAGATCCTCTTGATTCCGTTGGTGGCGGTCTCTCCGAGTGTGACGTCGGAGGCACCGATGCCGCTGAAGGCACCGGTTCCGATGCTGTTCACGGTGTTGCCGATCACGAACTCGGTGCTGTCGTTGAATGCCACGAGAGAGGAACAGTTGCAGAATGCCAGTGCTCCGATGGAGGTGAGCCTGGGGGCCTGGAAGGAGGACAGCATGCTGCAGTTGTAGAACACTGAATAGCTGTCGATTCCGATGAATCCGTTCTCGCCGTACTGCACGTCAGCATCGGGGTTTCCGATGACGGTCACCAGAGGGAACTCGGCGTTCTGCAGAGCCCTGCATCCGTAGAAGGCTAGGACCTCGATGGCGGTCGCGGATTCCGCGGATACGGTCTCCAGCTTGTCGCAGCCGAAGAACATGGCGGTGGAGATCGACTTCAGAGCGTTGACCGAGACCTGGGTGAGTCCGGTACATCCGTAGAACACATCGGTGTAGGCAGCGGTCTGTCCGTGGGTGACCTCGGTGGTGATGTTCACGCTTGCGAGAGCGGGGAGGTCGACGGTCTGCAGAGAGATGCAGCTGTCGAACGCGTGGGCGTTGAGGGTGGTCACCGATGCCATATCGGCGGTCTCGATCTTGGTGAGTCCCGACTCGGCGAATGCGTACTGTCCCACGGTCTTGACCTTGGGCAGGTTCACACGCTCGAGGTCCTCGCATCCGAAGAAGGTGTAATCCGCGATCGCGGTGGAGTACAGCATCTCCGCCGTGGTCAGCGAGGTGCATCCGTAGAACTCGCGGCCGTTGTTCGCATTGATGTTCGCATAGGTCAGGTTAATGTTGCTCAATGCGGAGCATCCCATGAAGATCTCAGCGGGGAGGGTGTACCTGTAGGAGGTGGAGCTGGTGTTGTACAACACCACCTTCGCCAGCGAATCACAGTTCTTGAACGATGCCGCAACGGCGGTACCGGCAACAGTGCCAGCGAATCCGGTAGTTCCGGGGATCTCCACCAGCTTCAGCTCGCGGAAGTCGGAGAGGTTTGCGTAGAAATTGGTGATCCTGCTTCCCTTGATCGAACTGAGGCGGGGAGCGTAGTTCATGGCCTCGGCGGACCTGAAGGTATTGTAGGGCAGGGTGTTGACCTGGCAGTTGATCTGCAGGGTCTCGAGGTTCTGACATCCGTTGAAGACGTAGTCTCCCATGGTACAGCTTCCGCCCTCGCTGCCGATGACGACGTTGGCGACCTTGGAACCCGCGAAGGCATACGCACCGATGTTGGAGACATTGGTGAGTACGACAGAGTTGCCTGCGGAGTTGATACGGTATACGCCGCTGTTCTCGAAGGCATGCTCGCCGATGGAGTTGCAGGAGTTGGACAGGGTGACCGCACCGAGGGTCTCGGTGTCCCTGAACATGTAGGGTGCCACGGAACGCAGGGAGCCCATGGAAACGGCGGTGAGTTCGTGGCATCCGTCGAAGCAGTACTTACCTGCAGTGGAGACGTTCTCCGCGGTGACCCCCTTGAGGCCGGAACAATTCTGGAATGCGTATTCGCCGATGGTGTTCACGTTGTTCAGGACGATCGGGTCCTGCAGGGACCTGCAGCCGCAGAACATATAGGCACCGATCGAGGTCACGGAATCCGCGAAATCGACGGCCAGCGAGGTGCTGTTAGAGTACCAGGGGGTGAGCTGGTAGTAGCTGACTCCCGTTGTTCCGGTGTAGGTCCATCCCGCACTTCCGGTGAAGTGGATCTCGGACAGTCCGTTCATTCCCTCGAATATGGGCTCGTCCGCATAGGATACAGCGTTGAGGTTGATGGGCAGGGTAAGGGACCTGACCGAACCGCAGTCGGCGAATGCACCCTTTCCGACGTTGGTGAGGACGCTGCCTATGACGAGCTGGTCGATACCCGAACAGCCGCTGAAGGCGTATTCTCCCACCGACCTCACGCTGGTGGGCAGCTCGACAGTCTCGTCGATGGCACTGCATCCCCTGAAGGTGTTCTTTCCGATAGAGGGGATTCCGTTCTCGATGATTATCACAGTCTTACCGGAAGAATCCGATATGTACCAGGGGGTGTAGCGGTAGTAGTTGTTGCTGCCAACGGAATCGCTGTACTGGAATCCGTCCTCGGTACCGATGAAGGTGACGGATGCGATCATGCTGCATCCCGCGAATGCGGGGTCCATGTCGTCACGGACGGTGTCAAGGGACATGGGCAGGGTGAGCGAGGTCACCGAGCTGCAGTTGCTGAAGGTACCCGCACCGATCTGCTTCACGCTGACTCCGAGGACGATGGACCTGATCTCGGAACACTTCTCGAAAGCGTGTGCACCGATGGTCTCCATCGCATTGCCGAAGTCGACGGAGGCGATGCTCACGCATCCGCTGAACGCGTACATTCCGACGGACTTTATTCCGCTGAGGTCGACGGCTCCGTTCACTCCGGAACAGCCGTAGAACATGTACTCCCCGATGGAGACGATTCCGGGACCGAACTCCACGGTGATCTTGGAGGTCTGGCTCCTTATGTACCACGGGGTCTTGGAAACATCGCTGGAGGTGTAGTTGGCACCCACGCCGGCGTTCTGTCCGTCGGGACCCTTGGTGAAGAGGTACGACGTGAGCGAGGTGCATCCATCGAACATCTTGTTGGCGTAGCTGATGGTGATGGGGAGGGTGACGCTCTCCAGCTGGGTACAGTTCTTGAAGGGGGCGGCGTTGGCGTCGCTGACGACGAGACTGTTGGGTACGGTGAGGCTCCTGATGGGGGTCTCTCCGAAGGCGTTGTCGCCGAGTGTCTCCAATCCCTCGTTGAGGATCACCGCGTTCATCATCGATCCGCAGAACGCGTTGGCACCGATGCTCTTCAGGGTGGAGGGGAAGGTCACGTTGTCCAGGGGCTTGAGGTACATGTTGTCTCCGATGGACTGTATTCCCTCGTCGAGTACCACGTTGTAGTTCTTCTGGGTCTCCGAATACCACAGGGTGTTGCGGTAGTTGTCTGTGTAGCTGAATCCGGTCTTGGTTCCGGGGGTGAAGTGGATCAGTTCCATATCCAGGTCGCCGACGTTGCCCGAGGCGTTGACGGCGAGGTTGAGGGAGATGGGTGCGGTGAGCCTCTTGAGTCCGGAACAGTTGGTGAGGACGCTGGGATCCAGGGTACGGATGTCGTCCGAAAGCACCAGGTCGGCGAGACCCGCACAGTTCCTGAACGCGTTGATTCCGATGCTTCCGACAGGAGTGAGCGTGGCGGAGACGATGGTGGTGCTGGGGTTCTCGAAGCAGAACATGAACGGATCGACGGTCGCTCCGGATTCGAAGACGATGCTCGCCCTGACGGAGCTGCCGGCGTATGCCCAAGGCATGGTGGTGTAGTTGTTCTCGTAGTAGTTCTCCAGACCGGAGGACTGACCACCGAAGAAGGTGTACTGCGAGATGCTGTTCTCGAATGCGAATATGTTGCCGAGCTTCACGGTGTTGGAGACTCTGAGGGACTGGACTCCAGTACAGTTCTGGAATGCGGTCTCGTGGGTGATGTTCTGTCCGGCATAACGCAGGTCGAGGGCGGTGATTCCCTTGCTCTCCGCGAAGGCGTACTCCGCTACCGCAACGGCAATGGAGGCGGTGGCCTTGATGCTCTCGGGGAGGGTGAGGGTTCCGCTCAGAGACGAGCCGTATGCCGCATAGTGGAGGATGCTCTCGAGGGTGGCGGGCAGGACCAGGTTGCTGACCGCGTTCTTGGCAGGACAGGTTATCATGACCGTCTTGCCCTCGTTGTACAGGATACCGTTCTCGAGGTCGAAGTAGCGGTTGTCGTCGCTCAGTTCGATGGCCTTGAGCTGGGGGGACTTCAGGGCGAGGTCGCCGAGAGTCCTGAGGGCACTGCTGAACACGAAGCGTTCCACGGAGGTGCCGTCAAAGGCGTTGTCCCCGATGCTGGAAACGGTCGGGAGGCTGAAGATGCCGCCGAGTGTCGATACATTGTAGAAAGCCTTGTTACCGATGATGTTGACGGCCTCGAGCGTGCCTGTGAACTCGGTGAGTGCGGTGCCGACGAATGCCTCTCTGCCGATCTCCCCGAGGTCCGCATTGGATGCGAAGGAGGTAAGGCTGGCACAGTCGGCGAAGGCGTTCTTTCCAATGTGCTGCACAGCGGGGAAGGCGGATCCGTCGAGGACGGTGAATCCGCATCCGTAGAACGCATAATCGCCGATGAACCACAGTTCGGGTGCGGTGATGGTCGCGAGCTTCTGACATCCGTAGAAGGACTCGTTGGGCGCCATTCCGCTGCTGGCAAGGTTGGCGGAGGTCAGCGACCTGCAGCCGTAGAACTCCCTTCCGTTCTCGAGGTCGACGTTGGCGAGATCGATGGTAGTCAGTGCCGAACAGTTCTCGAACATGGACCTGGGAAGGACGATGAGCTCGGTATTGGAGGCATTGTTGGTGCTGGAATACAGACCTACGTTCTTCAGGGCGGTACAGTCCTTGAAGGTTCCGTTTCCGAAGGCGGTGGCGGAGGTGAAACTTGCGTTCACCAGCTTCGCGAATCCGCGGAAGTCGGCGTTGAGAACGGCGGTCTCGTTGGCCTCGAAAGTGGTCAACTGGGACTCGAAGGTGGAGAGGTCGTTGCGGAAGGTATCGTAGGGTAGCGAGGGAACGGTTCCCTTGAAGTATGCGGCCCTCAGCAAAGCACAGTCGAGCAGCACGGAGGATCCGATCCTCAGACCCACTCCGGGGGTTCCGAGGGTGATATTCACGACACCGGAGGATGCGAAGGCACCGTCGCCGACAGAGACCACGGAGGGGAGACTGACGGTTCCCAGGGTCGCACTGTTGATGGTGGATACCGCACTGTTCCTGAATGCTCCCGCACCCACCGAGGTCACATTGCCGAAGGTGGCGTTCGTGAGTGCGGAACAGTTCTCGAATGCTGCCTCGGGGATGACGGTAACGAGAGGCAGGTTGACATTCTGCACCTGGCTGTTGCTGAACGTACCGGCACCGATGGTATGGACCTTGGCGGTCTGCACCGAGGTGATGGAGGTTCCGTCGAACGCATGGGCTCCGATGGTCTCCACGAGAGGCATGGTCAGGTCGCCGGTCACGTTGGTACAGTCCCTGAACATGTTGTCCCCGATGCTGACGACAGCTTCGAGATCGACGTTGGTGGTTCCCGAGATGTACCAGGGGGTCATCTTGTAGCAGGGGCCCTCGCTGGGATCCACGTAGTAGGTGCATCCCGCTCCGGTTCCGGTGAACTTGATGTTGGCGATCTGGCATCCTGCGAACGCGGGGTTGTCGTTGTCACCGACGGCGTCGAGGGAGATCGGGATCTCCAGGCTGGTGACGGAGGTGCAGTTCGCGAATGCGTTCATTCCCAGGGTGACGACGCTGGGTCCGAGGGTGATCGAGGTGATTCCGGCACATCCGTCGAACGCGTGGGCACCGATGGTCTCCAGACCGGTACATCTGGAGAGGGCGAAGGTGGTCACCTTGGCATCGCCGTAGAACGCGTAATCGCCGATGGTAACCAAAGACCTGGGCATGCTGATGGTACCGTAGATACCGCGGGACTCGGTGCTGCTGACCTGCTTGTAGCAGGAGTAGAACATGTAGTTACCGATGCTGGTGATATCCTCGCTGAAACCGATGACAGGGTTGGCGGTGGTCTCGGCCACCCTCTTCCAGGGGGTGACGGTTGTGGCGAGATACGCGGCACCGACCCCGTTGGGTCCCTTGGTGAAGTTGAAGATGTTCAGCTTCACGCATCCGTCGAACATGGCAGCGGTGTACATCACGGTGATGGGGGCATTGAGCGTGGTCAGCACAGCACAGTTCCTGAAGGCACCGGTACCCACCTTGGTGATTCCCTCGGGCAGGGTCAGTGTCTTGAGCAGGGCACAACCGGAGAACGCGTAATCGTCCACGGTCGTCACGGAGGCGGGGATGCTCAGGGTCTCGAAGGTGGAGTCTGGGAACGCATACTTGCCGATGGTCGCCAGGGTGGACGGGAACGAGACCGATTTGGCCTTCAGGTAGGTGTAGTTACCGGTGGAGGTGATTCCGTTCTCGTATTCCACCGCATAGGGTTCGGAACAGTTGTTCCAGATCAGGCTGGAACGGATGTCGGCGGTGTAATTGAATCCCACTCCGTACTTACCGTAGGTGAACTTGATCTTGATAAGGCTGGTGATGCCGATGGACTTGGAGGAATCGGCGGAATCGATCGCCAGATCCAGATCCACGGGCACGGTGAGGTCTGTGATTCCGGAACATCCGGCGAGACAGCACTCGTCGAGGGTCTCCATGGAGTTGGGGATGGTGATGGTGCTCAGGCCGGCACAGTTGTACAGTGCGTAAGCTCCGATTTTGGTCATTCCCTCGGGCAGGGACAGGGTGCGGACGGTGTTGTCGGGGTCCGCGTTGTAGAACATGTAGCTGTCGATCTCCTCGATACCCTCGGCGAAGACGATGTCGATGGGGGACACGTTGGTAGACCAGGGCATGAGTTCGTAGTTGTGCTTGGTGGGGTCCGCATCGTTCATGTCGCTGTAGTAGGTATCGAGGAAGGAGGTCCTGGTTCCGGTGAAGGTGATCCTCTCGATGTTCTCGGTTCCCTCGAAGACATTAGCGTACTTCACGGTGAAGGGCAGGGTGAGGATGCGAAGGGTATCGCAGTCCGCGAATGCACGTGCCCTGACACTGTCATGCTCCCCGTTCAGGAGCACCAGTTCGGTGATTCCGGTTCCGGCGAAGGCCTCCTCGCCGATGCTGATGACGTTCGCAGGAACGGTCAGCTTTCCAGTGAGGCTGCAGTTCTTGGATGCCTCGGGAAGGATGGTGACCAGGTCCTGATGGAGGACGAGGTCGCTGCCGATGAGGTTGGGCACCCTGATCAGCTGTCCGTAATCCTTGCTGTAGAGGGCACCGTTGAAGGTGGCGTACGAGGGGTTGTCGGCGGACACGGTGATGGTCGTCAGGGTGGCGATGTCCAGGGCGGAAATCTCCAGGCTGACGAGGCTGTCGCCGAAGGATACGGCGGAGAGTCCGGTACCCTCGAAAGCGGAGGTTCCCACGGAAACGACCGCAGGCATGCTGAGGGTTCCGGCGAGGGTGCTGACGTTGTAGAATGCGTATGCACCGACAGCGGTGACCTTGGGCATGACTCCGTCGACGATCTCGGTGAGAGCGGTTCCGACGAAACAGCTCTCTCCGATCATCTCGAGGTTGGCGGGGATCTTCAGCGAGGTGAGGCTGGTACATCCGTTAAAAGCATTGGCACCGAAGACGGTGGCGGCCGGGAAGGTGGCAGCGGCGATCGCTGTGAGACCGGTGTCCCTGAACGCATCCGCACCGACGGTGGTCGCCTTGGTGGCGGTTACCGAACTGAGGGAGGTACAGCCGCGGAACGCCTCGTTTCCGATGGTGGCTGTGTTTACAGGGGATGCACTCGTAAGAGCGGTACATCCGTAGAATACCCTGCTGTTGCTGAGGTCCGCGTTGCCCAGGTTGATGTCGGTAAGGGCGGTACATCCCTCGAACATGGATGCGGGAAGCATCACGAGCACGCTGCTGTCTCCGGAATACAGGCTGACCTCCTGCAGGGCGACACAGTCCTTGAAGGAAGCGGCGGCGGAACCGGAGCCGAACTCGGTGGTCCCGGTGAGGCTGACGGTGTTGAGCGAAGCGAATCCGCTCACATCGGCGAGCATGGTGCGGACACTGTCGGCGGTGAAGGACTCCAGGACCGAGGTGAAGTCGGAGGAACCGTTCTTGAAGGTATCCGCAGGCAGGGTGTAGACGTTTCCGTCGATCTGCAGGGTGCGGAGCGATTCACAGTCGAGGAACACTCCGGCACCCATGTCGAGGTCGACAGCGGCGGAACCAAGGGTGACGATCTCCACTCCGGACCCGGCGAATGCGTTGCTGCCGACGGTCCTGAGGGCGGTCAGGGAAACGGTTCCGTTGGAATTGCTGTTGATGGTCTTGATACCGCTTCCGCTGAACGCCCTTTCGCCCACGGAGGTCACCGCTCCGAAGGTACATTTGGAGAGGCTGGCACATCCTTCGAAGGCCTGTGCGGGCACGACAGTGACCTTGTTGAGCTGTACAATTTCGAGCGAACTGTTGCGGAATGCCGACGAACCGATGGTCGATACGTTGGTGGCGGTGATCTTGGAGATCCTGGTGCTCTCGAATGCGTTGCTGCTGATGGCGACAAGCGAAGCGGGGAGGACCAGTTCTCCCGCGAATGCAGTGCATCCGCGGAAGGTGTTGGTTCCGATGGAAGTTACATCGTTGGAGAAGGTGAACGACGAGGTCCCGGACAGGTACCATGGAGTCTTCTGGTAGAACCTGTTGCTGGTGGGTACATCGGTATAGTCGCATCCTGCGGCACTGCCGGTGAAATTGACCTTGGCCACGTTGCATCCCACGAATGCAGGAACGGAGCTGTCGGCGACTGCGTTGAGTGATATGGGCAGGGTGATCTCGGTGAGGTTTCCGCAGTTCTGGAAGGTTCCCGCACTGAGACTCTGGACCGAAGGACCGAGTGTGATGCTCGTCAGGAGGTTGCAGCCTGCGAACGCGTAAGCACCGATGGTCTGGACCGCATTGCCGAACACCAGGGCGTTCTTCAGTCCGAGACATCCGCTGAAGGCATTGTCGCCGATGGTGGTGAGCTGACTGCAGGTCGCGAGGTTCACGGACTGAATTCCGGCACATCCTTCGAATGCTGATACTCCGATGGTAGTGATCTTGTTGGGCAGTACGAGTGGTCCGCTGATTCCGAACTTGTCGGTTCCGTAATCCGCGAAACAGCCGTCGAACATGTGGTCGCCGATGGCGGTGATGGTATCCTCGAAGACCACGGTGGGGCTGAGAGGCGTTCCGTAGCTGAGAACGGCCTTCCAGGGAGTCATGGCCACGGAAGTGTAATCCGCACCCACTCCGCCGTCGCCGTAGGTGAATTCGAAATCCTTGAGGCTCTCGGATCCCTCGAACATCTCTTTGGTGTATGCGTAGGTGATCGGTCCCCTGAGCCTTCCGAGGGAATCGCAGGAATAGAACGCCTTGTTGCCAATCTTGGTGATTCCGGACGGGATGATGACGGAAGTGAGGCTGTCGCAGTTCTCGAACGCGTTGTCCTCGACGGTAGTTACCGATTTGAGATCCAGCGAGGCGAAGGTGGATTCGGAGAATGCGTACTTGCCGATGGTCTGCAGATCATCGGAGATGGTGAGCGAACTGGCCCTGAGGTGCATTCCGTTGCCGATGGCGGTGATGCCCGCAGAGACCGTTACCGCATAAGCGTTGGGACTGCTGTGCCAGATGGCTCTTTCATAGGTGTTGCTGTAATCGATGACACCGGGGACGGCTCCGGGGATGAGGGTGACGGAATCGAGCTGTACGATTCCTATGTTTCCGGAATCGATGGCCATGTCGAGGTTGATGGGGAAGGTGATGTTCCTGATCCCGATACAGCCGTCGAGACAGTTGTTCTGGAGGAGATCCATGGTGCTGGGGAGGACCAGATCGGTCAGGCCGGCGTTGTTGGTGAACGCGTACTGTCCGATCTTGTTGATGTTCTCGCCGATGGTTATGGATACGATGGTGGTATCTGCTGCCGGACGGTAGAAGATGTAGTTGTACACCTGCTCGTTGGCGGGGTTGAACACCACGGAGATATCGTTGTTGCTGGAATACCACGGCATCTGGTCGTAATTCTCGGGCGTGTAGTAGTTGAGCATCGAGGATGCGTAGGAACCCACGAACTCAATGCTGGCTATGTTCTCGGAACCGAGGAACACTCCTCCGTACTTCACTGCATAGGACAGTACCAGATCGGTCAGGAGGCCGCAGTTGCTGAACGCTCTTTCTCCCACGTTGATGACGACGGGACTGCTGTTGTAGCTCATGATAAGCTTGGAGATCGAGCTGCCATCGAATGCGTGCTCGCCGATGCTTGTCACGGTCACGGGGATGGTGAGCACGCCCTTGATGGTGGCACCGTATGCGGCGTATGCCCTGATGTTGGTCAGGGTATCGGCAAGGGTGACATCGGTCCTGTTGATCTGTGCAGGAATAAGGATCAGCTCGGTGAGAGCGTAGTTGTACAGCATTCCGCTTCCCTCGGGGGAGGCAAAGACTGTGTTCTGAGAGTCCACACTCACATTTGCGAGGGTGCTGATGTTGAATGCCCCAACACCCAATGCCTCGAGATCCTTCTGGATGTCAACGGACTGGAGCTTGGTGCCGCCGAAAGCATAATCCCCTATGGTCCTCACATTGTTGGTGTCGAGGGCATAACCGAGATCGCTGTTGTCGAGATCGGAACAACCGTTGAATGCATAGACACCGACTGAATACAGTGTATCGTTGAACTGTACCTTTGTGAGGTGGGTGTCCCCTGCGAATCCGTAATCGCCTACGGTCTGTACCAAGGGGAAAGTAGCCGTATCGAAAGCCGTTACAGCGGTGTTCTCGAAAGCATGTGCTCCGATTGTCACTACGAGGGGTGCAGATACGTTTGCGAGAGAGGTACAGTCAGCGAAAGCATATTCAGGAACAGTGGTCGAAGAGGTCAGGGCGACTCCTGTGAGTAGAGCACATCCTTCGAACTCGTGTCCCTTGATCAGACTAACCTTATTAAGAGAGATGCTGGGAAGTTTGGAACATCCGGCGAACATGTAGGCAGGGAGTTCATAGGCGGATGCCGCAGAGGTGTTCAACTGTACACTGGTGAGATTGATACAGTTCCTGAAGAGTCCCGCATTGTTTCCGAAATTGGTGGATCCGGATATATCGACCGTAGCTAGATTGGGAAAGTTATCAGCAAGGCTGCAGCGGAAACTGGTCACCCTGGGTGCACTGATGGTGGTAAGGGGCGATACGAAACTATCCTCGGTGGATGGACTGCGGAAGGTCTCGTAATACAGGGTATCGACGCTGCCGTCGATGCTTATCGTGGTCAGTACGGGACATTCGTTGAATGCCCAGTTGCCGACAGTGATGTTCAGGGAAGGCGTACCGAGTATCACCCTGGTGATTGCTGAGTGCTCGAATGCGTGAGCACCGACATTGGTGACAGCGGTAATGGATACGCGATCGTTGGCATTGAGGAACCTGAGGGTGCTGTTCATGAAGGCCCCTTCGCCGATACTGGTCAGACTGGCGATCGCCCCGTTACTCTGGTTGTAAATGGTGGTCAGCTTGGTGACGTTGGCGAAAGCATAGTTGCCGATGGAAGCCACGGTATCGGGTAACTTCTGGATGGTTCCGCTGAACGCCATTCCGTAGAACATGTAGTTACCGATGGAAGTCGTATCGGTGAAGTTGAGAGTCGGATTGAGTACCTTGTTCCAAGGTGCGAGAGCATAATAATTGTTGTTGCTGGCACTATTACTGTAATCCGCTCCGGGGGCCGAACCGATGAAGTTGTATGTGATGATCGAGGAACAGCCGTCGAAGGCAGGGACCGCGTTATGGGCCACGGCATTCACACTGATGGGGATGGTAAGGGTTGTCGCCTTGTTACAGTTCCTGAACGAACCTTCTCCGAGTGTGGTGAGCGAAGAAGGCAGGTTGATGGCGGGATTGATCTCGCTGCAACCCGAGAATGCATAATCCTCGATAATCTCCAAACCGTTGCCGAAGACGATGCCGTTCATGTTCGCACAGTTCTCGAAAGCATGTGCACTGATGGTGTTCAGGGTATCAGGGAAGGTCACGGCGGATATTCCCAATGCACTTCCTCCCGGCGACATCGAGGAACATCCGTAGAACATGTATTCTCCGATGGATTTCACACCGCTCTCGATATATACTGTCACGGCTTCGTTGAGTGCGGTCTGGGCCCACACGGTTTCAGATACCGATGCACTTGTGTAATCGTGACCTTCGCCGTCTGTTCCGACAGTGAAATAGAAGTAGGTCAGTCTGGGACAGTTGCTGAAGATATCGATGGCATAATCGAAGGTTATCGGCAGATATGCGGTGGTGAAGAGCGTACAATCCCTGAATGCATGCTCGCCGATGGCATCGATGGCGTTGGGCAATACCAGCTCGGTGAGATTCGTGTTGGGCATACCGGCAAAAGCGTACTGTCCGATGGTCTCTAGTTCGTCATCGAAGGTCAGTCCCTTGATATTGGCACCGAAGAAGGTGTAGTCACCGATGGTCAACACGTTGCTCTCGAATTTGAGGACGAATTCGTTGATCCTGGTGGAACCCTTATTGGTCCAAGGCAGATCCTGGCAGGTGACGGAATCGTAACTGACAGTGTTACCGGATCCCACACTGATGGTCAGGTTCTTCAGCTTGGTGAACTTGGTTCCGATCTGGGTGACGTCGAAGGTAAGAGGACAGTAAAGATCGGTGACTGCGGTACAGTTAAGGAAGGCGTTTTCTCCGACATTCTTGAGATTGTTGGAGAGGTGCAGATTGTTGATCTTGGAGCATCCGTTGAATGCATTGGTTCCTATGGTGGAAACACTGTCACAGAAGGTGACGGATCTTACCTTCTCCACCTTGTAGAACATGTAAGAATCGACGGTGGTGATGGTCCCGGTGAAATTGACTGCCAGCTTTCCGCTGTCACCGCATCTGTACCACGGAGTTCCGGCATAATACTTCTCGTAATAGTTTCCCAGACCGGATGCTCCCGTTCCTGTTATGGTGAGCTCGGTCAGACTTCCTGTGTTCTCATAATACCAATAGTTGAACACATATCCGACACGGACGGTGTTGGGGATGGTTATCTTTACGATGCCTCCGCACTCAGCAAAGGCTCTGGAGTAGTTGTATGTGACACTTTCATAGGATCCTTCTGCAGTCTTGAACACATCTGCCTTGGTACACTCAAGGATGACTTCGTTGATGCTGTTGCAATCATAGAAGGCATACATTCCGATGCTCTGGACGGATGCGGGAATCACGACGGTCCCGGTAATGCTGGATTTGTAGCATACCCTCTCGTAGATGGTCTTGGTGCTGGGGTGGATCGTGATGGGCTGGGCCAAGCCTCCCGCATACAACACCAGGGTCGTGTCGTTGTAAAGCCCGTTCTCGTAGACAAAGAACTTTCCTGTTCCTGTTTCAGCGAGAGTGATGCTGGTGATCACGTTGGTCCTGTTCTCGTAGTAAATCGCATTCTCGTCGAACACGTTCATAGTGGTACCCAGCCTTATGGACTGGAGGGCACCGCATGCTTCGAATGCATGGAAATAGATTTCCTTAGCGTATTCAGCGGTGACGGAAACGAGATTGGGGCAGTTGAAGAAGGTACGGTGATTATCAAGACTCTGGGTAATATCAGGCTGACCGATGTACTCGACCTTGTTCAGATTGATGCTCTCAAGAGCCGAACAGTTGTAGAATGCCTTGTACTCGATAGTACGCACACCGTCTCCGAGGGTGACGTTCTTCAGCGAAGAACAGTTGTAGAATGTCTCGTAAGGCACGCTGGTGATGGTATTCGAAAAGACCACAGTCTCCAGGCTGTAACAGTAGAGGAAACAGTCGGTACCGATGTTCAGAATACCCTCATGCAGGGTCACGGATACAAGACCGGTACAGGTATCGAAGGTGCGGTTGGCGAAGTTACCCGGCACTGCGGGATTCCAGCCGATGTCTGCAGTCGACAGATTGGTGCATCCGTAGAATGCACGGTATCCTATGGAGGTCAGACTGTTGGGTATGATCACGGATGCAGGACCGCGGAGGGTCTCTCTGTTGGCATAGTCACAATAGAATGCTTCCTGACCTACGGTTGTGAAACTGGTTCCGGTGAATTCGATGTTACCCAACTTCCAACAGTTGCGGAAGGAACTGGTCCCTATGGTCTTCAGGGTGGTAGGGAAGACATAGTTGCCGGAAAGGTTGTTGCAGCCGTTGAACGCATTGTTGCCGATGGTCTCCAGACTGGAGGTCGTGAATCCGAAAGCTTCGAGATGCGTACAGCCGCTGAACGCACTGTCGCCAATGGTCTTCAAACCGTTTCCGGTGATGGATACACTCTGCAGATTGGTACAGTTAACGAAAGCGTTGGATTCGATGGTATCCAGTACAGTTCCGGGAATGGATACGCTCTGAAGGTTCCTGCAACCGTTGAAAGCACTGGATTTGATGGTGACGACAGCTTTGGGAATGGTCACGTTACCCTTAAGGTTGGAATTGTAGCAGAAGGCCTCGGAGGATATGGTATCGAGAGGACAGTCGGCATCCAGCACGACCCCTGTCAGATTGGTACAGTTATAGAACGAACGGTAACTCAATGTCGCAAGCTTCTGCGATAAGTTGATCGGGGCATATACACCAGGCTCTGTTTCGCTTGCTCCAACAAGGTTGGTACAGTTGCAGAATGCATTCTCACCGATGGATTTCATGTTCGTACCGAAATCGACATAGGTCAGATTGGAACAAGCATTGGAGGGGGTCCCATCTCCGAAAGCGTTGTTGCCGATGGAGGATTCCTTATCTCCGAATTTCACACTGACCAGATCAATACATCTACCGTAGGTGACCGAGGCACCCGTCTTTGCACTGTAAACCTGGGCACTTGTGAAAGAATAGGCTCCGATGGCAACCGCCGATTTACTAAAATCGACGGAGGCGAGATGTATGCAACCGACAAATGTCTTGGTACCCAAAGTCAGTTTGGGAACATCGATATCGACCGAGATAAGGCTGGGGCAGTTTCCGAACACACTCTCGTAAGTGGTGATCTGTGTTTGAGAATGGAGTACGATGGACTGTAGCGAGGTACAGCAGACGAATGCTTTCTGATAGATCAGCAGATCTCCGGTCTGATCGTGGAAGACGATTCCTTGGAGATTGCTACATGTATCGAAAGCATATTCCCCGATACTTGTCAGAGACTTCGGGAAGTAAATGGTACCGCTTACTCCGGAACCCAGGAATGCTCTGCTTCCGATAGTCAGCAATCCGCTTCCCAAAACTACGGTGCGAAGATTGACACAGTTCTCGAATACTCCCATACCGTTGTAACTATTCTCGATTGTGGTACAGTTGTCGGGGATGGTTATCGAAGTTATTCCTGAATTGTAGAACACCTGGTAGTTGATCTTGGTCAGGGTCGAAGGCAGGGCGATGGACTCCAGCGAGGTACAGTTCTTGAAAGTATAGTGGTTAAGGATAGTGATACTTCCAAGAGTGTTGATCGAAGTCAATGAGGTACAGTTCTCGAAGGCAGTTTCACCGATTGTGGATAAGGACGTACTAAGGTTCACAGTAGTGAGATTCGAGCACTTCCAGAATGCCTTGTTACCCACGGAGTTGACATTGGGCAAATCTGCAACGACGAGATTGGTGAAACTCTCGAAAAGACTGGCTGCAAGCGAGGTCACAGCAGTGAAATGAATCTCCTTGATAGTTGATTCCGCACTGCTTCCGCTGTTGTAAAGCATCGTCTTCTCGATGGTTTGGATGGAATTGGAAGTGATACGGACAGCGTTGGTGAAGTCCTTGAAGAGATATCCTCCTTTGCCGGTGAAATAACTGATGTTGATATCCGTGATGGAATCGACGAAATAGTAACCGTTGAAGATAGTGGTGGCATTGTTACCATATGCGGGAAGATCGGTTCCGTTGCTGGAGTCGAGGTAGAGGGTGTTACCGCAGTCGTAATACCAGACGTTTCCGTTCGTACTCTGCCAGTTGGGGAGTTCTCCGGTGTATTTGATGACGGTTGCATTGACTGCCTGGCTTCTTAGGAAGGTGGTCTGATCGGACCTGAATGCCTTGGTGCTCTTTTCAGTAGCGTGGATTAGGATGGTCTCCACGTTTGCCCAGTTGTTCATACCGACGAGTTCGGTACAGATCTCTGCGGTATCAGCGACGGGCTCGAGAGTGAGAGTTTGCCCGTTCATGGACCATGTTCCGATCTTACCGTTTACTGAGATTACGTCCTGTCCATAGACTATGGGTATGTCGGGTTCGAGGATCGCATCGGCCATTGTCTGTAATTTAGCATGGTATTGCGCACTGAATCCTACGACCTCGACGGTGGTACAGGCAGTGAAATCCACACCTGTCACACTTGCAAAAGAGTCAGGCTCTTTGGTGGTATCGGTCGCAGTCAATGTCAGGACATTCGAGTCGTACGACCAAGTACCGATATCCTCTCCGCCCACGGCCTTTATCGTATTCGATACGGCCGCATCCGATTCATCAGAGCTGACGAACAGACCCGCGACCCCCAGCAGCATGACCGCTGTGAGTAACACGAGACCATAGGTTGCCCTCATGCGTTTGTTTTTCCACACATCCATCCTATCTCACTCTCTCTTGTTTTTCTTCAGACCATCGCGTCCGCGAGGTAGCTTCCCGCCATCGCACGGAGGCGGTCCCCGTCCTCTGCACGGGGTATGACCCTGTATCCCGGGGCCGACATGAACATCATCTCGGCATCGGTCTCGGTCCGGTCCTTCTCCCTGTTATAATAGTTCCAATCCAGGTCGATCCGGATCACGGAGACGCCGGTGGCGTCGCCCTCGGTGTTTATCTCCGCACGGTACTTGATAAGGAACGCCCCGTCCGTGCGGTTGGCGGAGGATTTCCTTGCCACATAGGCGCCGAACAGCACGTCGGTGCTGATCAGCAGTGCATAGGGGAGCACGCCGGAGGACGAACCTCCCAGCCCCATCCCCTTGAGGAAGATGTTGCACCACATCATCGGCCCTTCGTAATCGGCCATGTTGCGGTCGCTGACACACCTTCCGAAGTCGCGGTCGATGTCCTCGGATGATGGGATCTCCTCCATCTCCGCGACCAGTGATTTCAGTCCCTTCTTGTTCCTGCTGTCCCCGGTCCTCCTGATGAGGGCCTCCAGGGTGCTCTTGATGAGCCGGTTCTCCGGCCTGTCCTGGGAGTAGGTCTCGTATTCCACGTAGATCCTCTCCTTGTGGATGAAGTTCTGGCGGATGTGCTCGTTGAACATGATCCTGCCCTTGAACGCCTTCTCGTTCCCCTCCACGCTGTGGTATTTGGACCTCAGTCCCTTCTGGAGGAGCCTTCCCACTGTATCTATGAACACCCTGACGCAGAACTCGAAGAGGTTCGCGTAATCCTCCCTTTTGGTCTCCATGCCGAACACGGAGTACATCAGTTCGATGAGTATCTTACCGGAATCCCCTTCTAGCCTGAGGTTGGGGATCCGGGGGACGAGGTTCAGTATACCCCCGTCCCTGAAGTTGATCTGGCCGATGCACTTCTCCGCGGTGAATACGGGTCCGCGGGGGGAGTCGGTCAGTCTGAGATGTCCCTCGCAGAGCGGCAGCTCGGCCATGGCAGCGATCTGCTTGGATTCGAGCTGTTCCATTATCATGGATTCGCCTTCGGTGAGGGACGCGTACACTCTCAGTCAGCCCCCTTGTACATGTCTATGTAGTTCTGAGGGTTCAGGAACACGTTGTAGTCGGTCTCGATGTCGTACACATCGGGGAGGTTGAAGTTCATCTGGAACCTGTTCCTCTTCCTCAGCTTGATGAACTTGCACTGCCTGGGATCGCTTGCTTTTCCCAGGACCCAGCACATCTTCTCGTAATCGTCGAAGAAGTAGTCCTGCAGCTGCGGGATGATCTTGTTGATCATGCACTGGGCCAGGTCGTCGATTGTCTTGACCGGAATGAAATAAGCATGACCCAGCATGTGCTCCCTGTCGTAGAGCAGCTCGATCCTGTTGTTGATGGTGGCGAGGAGCTTGGAGAGATCGACCTCCATGATCCTCCTTCCCTTCAGGACGTCGGGATCGGGCATCATCTCCACGAACTCGAACCTACGCCTGAGTGCGGCGTCGAGTGCGGTAAGCGACTTGTCGGCGGTGTTCATGGTTCCCAGCACGTACACGTTCGCGGGTACCGAGAACTTGACCTTCATCTGTGCCAGGAATACCTCGAGACACTCGGGCATACCCTTCCTCCTGGAACTCTCCAGAAGGGTGATGAGCTCTCCGAAGATACGGGAGATGTTACCACGGTTGATCTCATCGATGATGAACACGCAGTTGCCCACGTCGGTGGGGGAGTCGGTCTTGACGGGATTCTCGGAGGAGACGCAGAACTTGTAGAACGCACCGGGAGTGGGTGTGTAGATGAGCTCTCCGGTCTCGGTGACCTCCGGCCTGATTCCCTCGATGAAATCGTCGTAGCTGAGGGACTGGTGGAAGGTCATGAAGGCGATCCTGCCCATCTTGGTGTATCTGTCGTACTTCTCGAGGTTGCCGTCGTATCCGTCCGCTATCACATCTTCCAGGGGACGGTTCTCGATGATAGCCACTGCGTAGTTGACCACGTTGTAGGTCTTACCGGTTCCCGGGGGACCGTAGAGCAGCAGGTTGTTCGAGATCTTCTCCATTTCAAATCACTTCAGAGCGTGTCTTCGTCCTCGGTGGGATCGAACAGGGCATCGTCGAACTCGGTGTTGTTGAGGTTCTCGTCGAAGGTCAGCTCGGCGTTGACGGGGCCCTCAGTGATGGCGATTCCCTTGGAATTCTTTCCTTCGGTCACCTTCACGTTGAACTCGGAGGTCACGACGATGGTCTTGCCGATGTAGCCGAAGGTGCACATGACGGTGAGGGTACCCTCCTCGAGCCCCTCGTCCCTGAACCTCATCCTGTACACGCTGTATCCGGGAACGGATTTCACGCACTTGGTGAGGATGACCTCCTTGTTGCCGCTTGCGTACTCCATCTCCACGTCCACGGACTTAGGGTTGGCACCGAAGAGGCAGTTGACATAGAGCTCTCCGGACACAGCGTAGCCGTCGTCGTTGAGCTTGGAGAGACCGGTGAGCCTGTTCTTGGTGTAGGGTCCGCCCACGGTAACGAGCGTCTGGGTCTCGTAGGGTGCGTCGATCTTGTCGAGCGATTTGATGAGGACCACGATCCCGAAGAAACCGAGGATCCAGAAGATGACGAACACTCCCAGGGCGACGGTGTCGAGGTGGTTGAGGTTCATCAGCATGGCGAACATCATGAGGACGAGTGCACCGGCGATGCCGAATGCGAACATCCTGATCTTCTTGGGCTGCTCGTTCATGTGCCTGACCGCGGGGCTGTCGCACTCGCTGGTGACCTTGGCTCCCTCCGCCTTGTAGACGGAGAGGGTGCTGTCGTGCTCTTTCTTGAAGAAGAGGACGCTGTCGCCGGGTTTCACGTTGAGGGATTTCATGACTCCCTCTTCGAGGACCACCTTGCGGTAGTCGTCGATTTTTGCGGATCCGATAATTTTAACCATTGTTTTACTCCCTTGGTTTGTTAAACGGTTTCAGTACCCCCTGTTCATCAGGAGGACGTATGCGAAGCACATTATGGCGATCATGATGGCAACCATACCGATCATGAGGGTCATGCTGTCGATTCCCTTCTCAGGCTCCTTCGCCGGAAGCGGCGAGTATACGGCGGTTATTGTCTTCCCGTCGTGCTCGTTCACGATATCCAGGTTGAAGCTCGAGAGTTCGGACAGGCACTCGTCACCGAAATACCAGCCAGAGAAGGCGAATCCGGAGAGCGATGGTGCTTGGAATTTCACGGTGGTACCGGTCACATGCTCCTTTACCTCCTCCCTGAGGACGGTGATGGTGGCAGGTGCGGTGTTGTAAAGACTGGAATAGGACACTGCCTGTTCCGTGATGTGGATGGTGGTGATGACCTCGGCATCGATGTATTCCGAGAGGTCGATGGAGACCTTTCCGTCGAACGGACCTCCGCTGATGACGGTGGGCGAACCTATGGGGAACTCACCAGTGCCAGAGTAGTAGAAGTACGTCAGGGGATAGCCCTCGGGGACGGTGAAGTTCGCGACTCCCTCGGAGGTGGTGGTGACCTCGGTCATTACGGTGTCGAAGTAGACCCTGATCTTGACGGCCTTGACGATGTTGTGGATGGTGGGTTCCGTTGCCCCCTGCTCGGCGAAGGCGACGAGACTCTTTACCACATTACGGGCAGCGGTGAGGCTGTCGCCGTCGAAGGCGGGGAAGTAGAGCGACTCGGAACCGGTCACGGAGGGGTTGGATGCCAGGTAGTCGGTGAATCCGAGGATGCTGAATTCGAGTGCGGTTCCGGAATCCACGGTCCTGGCGAAGAGGTAGTTCTTGCCGGACACGGAACACGAGAGGTTGATGGTGTCACCGACATCCAATCCGCTGACGGTGTAGGTCTTGACCACGATGGGTGCGGTCCTCGCATAGGGGGTGACCGCGTTCTTGGTGATGGTGGTCTCGAAGACCAGGTTGGAGTTCGAGTTCTCCATGTACCTCGACTGTTCGCCGAAGGTGTATCCAGAGTCGGCGGAGGCCAGGTCGATCTTGGAGGACAGTCCCGCCCTGACGGTGTAGACAAAGGTTGCGGTGGTACCGGAGATGGTGACGGTGGCCTTACCGTTGGCCAGACTGTCCATGGTGGAACCGTAGAGGTTGTAGGTGGCACTGATCATCGAAGGCATCTCGGGGCCGGTGATGGTCCCGGAAACGGTGTATGCGATGTCCTCGGAGAGGATGCCCATATCGGCCACTGCGGTGCTGGGAAGTACACTGGCCCCGGGATAGTCATCCATGTACTCATCGATGGGCACGGATGCACCGACGAGGTTGATGGGAACATTGAACGAGAATACACTGCCTCCCGAAATGTATCCGACGTACAGGAACGCACTGAACTTGGGATCGCTGCTGCTCCAGACAGGCACCTTGTATGCCACAAGGGCATGGCCGGATTCGTCGGTCTGACCGACCGCGAAGGCGACACCATTGGAGACCATGCCGAAGTCGAGCGGCATATCGGTGCGGTAACTGTAATCGCTGAGGGTGTTCTGGGTCTGATAGTACCATTTGGCCTCGAGCTGTACTCCGGTGATGGGGGCGGTCGCCACGCTGCCGACCTTGGCACCGTTGACGGAGACGGTGATGAAAGCCTCCTGTGCCCTGAGCTCCACGAAATAGGAGGGGCTGGAGGCGTTGGCCAGGACAGCGAAGTCGTTACCCATGGCCGAGATGATGGAACCGGGCAGGTCCCTGGGGGTGAAGTTGAACCTCTCGAAGGCAGGCTTCTCGGTCTCCGGAGGATAGTCGCATTCGAAGGAGAAGTTGCCGTCGGTGGCGGTGATGTACAGTGCGTAATCGCTGGCGGGCACATCGGTGGGCCTCTTGCAGACAAGATAGGCGATTCCGTCGGAATCAGTGTAGTACTGGCCGGAACTTGCCTCGCGCTTGGTGAGGATGTTCTTGTTGCTGACGGGGTCGATCTTCTGGACGTACCATTTGGCCTCGATCAGCACACCGGTCACGGGCTTGGTGCCGGTGACGTCCTTGATCCTGACGGGGACGGACATCTCGTTCGACTTGATATCGGGCAGGACCTTGTCGCCGGAGATGGTTCCGCTGTTGACGGAGATGCTGCCGAAGGTGTAGTTGTTCCTCTCGACCTGCGTGATCCTCACGTAGGTGCCCTTAGGGGCGGGGATGGTGTACTCGCCGTTCGCGTTGCAGTTAACCTTGGAAGAGGTACCGTCACCCATCGCATAGTATACGGTAGCGTAGGGGACAGGCCTGTTGGACTGGTCGACGATCCTTCCGATGACACTGACGTTCTTATCGGTCACGGTCTGGTTGGAGGAACCCACGAGGATACCGTTGCATTTGACATTGAGAGTATAGGTCCCTGCGATCTTCGCGGGGGTGAAGTCGGTTCCCACGGCAAGGACCTTGACATAGGTGTAGCTGGTGCAGTCGTAACCGCCGATGACGGTGCTGCCCGCGAAATTCTGGGAGTACTGGGAGGCACCATCCTTGAGGATGTTGTAGCTGATGTTGCATGCGGCCGAGATCCTGAATGAGACCTGGACAAGGGTGAAGTCGGTTCCGTAGCGGGCGGTCAGGTCGGCCCTGATGTCCGAAACGGGGATGGCGGGAATCAGGTCGCCGTAGGTCATGTACATACCGTTTACGGCGGAGTTCCTGTCAACCTTGTACCACAGGCCGCCGTCCCTGACGATCGAGGGGACATCGACGGCATCGGGGATGGTATCCTCCTGGTATGCCAGGGTGTAGTAGTTCTCGGAATCGGCGGTGAAGATGGTGATCTTAATGTTGTCCACGGTGGCATCGGCGGCATCTCCCGAATCCGTTGCCATGTATATCCCGGCAACGAGGAGCACCGCCAAGGCCGCGAATGCTGCTATGTGAGAGCTTCCCTTCATCTTCGTCCCTCACATGTATCCTGCGGCCGCCATCGTCTGGTAGATGTAGCTGAAACCCATGAGTATTCCGGAGAGCACGAGGGTAAGTGTGGCGGTCACATTCAGATTCTTGGCGGAAACAAGTGCGAAATCGAGAGCACGGACGGCATCCATCTGTTCGTAGGTGTTCTCGTCGGTGGCGGTCTCGCGGATATGCCTCCACATAAGCGGAGAGAAGGAGGAGGCGGCACTGATCCTCTGGATGACGATATAGACGATCATCATCGTGATGCAGCATAGGGCGATCGCGATCATCCTGAGCAGGAAGATGGTGTTCTTGATGGTACTCGATATCGTGGCCGAGAGATCCGTCACGAGGGTGATGGACATCAGCATTACGATGAGGGATATCGCCAATATCGCCAACGCATTGAGGTTGGCGGATCTGATCTGCAGCGACATCTCCTCGGTGAGCTCTTTGGAGATGGAAACGATCTCCTCGTTGGACGCTTCGCTCAGGAAGGATTCGTATCTCCTACTGAACCGTGTGATTTTCCGCTTATTAGACACGGGCGTATTTTAATTAAAAATCGGTATTTAATAATAAGGATAGGAATTCGATTAACAATGGTCGAATTCGGATATATTCGGACGTTTTTTTACAAAATTCGGAATTGTAAAATCTTCTTCTCAGGTAATCGCTTCGGGGGTTTTAGATAAATCGGTAAATGGGAGACCGTACGCGGAAAGAGTGGAAAAGCACCGCGTACGGTCCGATCCACCTGGAACGGAATGAAGAGAGATATGGCACTCTCCGGCAGCATGAGATGTGAGGTTTCCGTTGGAACTGACGGAATGTCTCTGAAGGATCCCCGGAACGTGAAAACAAGAAACCGTTCCGACGGATCCCGAATGCTCCCTGCGGATTTCTGGAACATTTCCTTTCATGCTGTGGGACACACGATCACCGTATTTTTTGCAACGTTCGGATACACGTCATTGAATTCGATTTTAATCGGGCTCAATCCATTCGTCCTTGTGTGGACAAAATGTAGACACATTAACGGTTTATAAAGATTTTGCAAACAAAAGCGAAGATTCGTACTCCGATTTATATAAAAATACCGAAAAACGAAAGAGTCGGTCTTATACAGTAATCACTGGTTTACCAACGCATAGATCCGGTCTGCCTCGGCATCTATGACCGACGGGTCGAAGGTGATAGAGATTGCCTTGACGGGGCACTCCTCTGTGCATCTCCCGCACGCCCTGCATTTATCGGTGTCGAGCTGGCACTTCCCTTCTTCGATCCTGATGGCCCTGACGAAGCACCTCTCCATGCATATGCCGCAGCCGATGCACCTCTCCCGATCCACCGAGACCTGCACCCCCGCCATGCGGCGGTAGGTGGATGCGATGCCACCGTCGATATCCCTGACCATGTTCCACAGACAGCAGCAGGGACAGCAGTTGCAGATGGTCATCAGATTCGTGTGCTTACCTGTGTGAAGCCACAGGCTGTCGAGTTTGTTCCTGCCGATGATATGGACAAGACCCAGACGGTCGCATTCGTCAATATAGTCGCACGCCTCTTCGGGGGTAACGAACCTTCCGTACTTCTCGGGTATCCTCTCAGTACCCCTGCCTACGAAGATGCACCCGTGGCTGACCGGGTAGTCCTCGCAGTGGTTGGACTGTCTGCAGAGGCAGAAGTCCATGATGAATATCCTCTCCGAGCGTCTGAGCACCTTCTTCACGAGATCCGTCGGTACGACGTTCCGTTCCCCCGCATCGTCGATGCTGATGTTGAGTTCGACCGTGCGGGCGGTACCGGCCTTGGGTATCACCGACATATCGTCGCCGTCGAAGGCGATCCTCCTTACCAGTCTCCCGAACCGGGGGAATCTGCGGGTCATACGTGCCAGACGGTAACGTGTATTGAACACGCGGTTGACCATCGCGACGCTGATCCGGGGAATGATGTTGGCCATCGGAGGATAATCGGTTAGTGCGATTAAAAAATAAACGGAGCTCAGAGGTTCCCCTTCATGTACTTCATGACCGTGAAGGGATCGGTACGCCTGCAGACCTCCGAACACTTCCCGCATTCGGTGCAGAGGGAGACGTCGCACTCGCCGCCCACCATGATCTCCATGGGATCGCACCCGCCCTCCGCGAAAGAAGGACAGACCACCCTGCATTTACCGCAGGCGAAGCATTTCCTGCGGAGAATGGAGATCTCGCGTTCGGTAGGCATAGTCCAGGAATCTGTATCCCGATATAATTCGCTTCTGGTGTATCCAGAACGTCCCTCAATAGTATATATAGGGCAAAAAGGATGCGATGCCGATAAGATGAGCAGCGAAATCAGAGCAGCTTTAGTAGGGGCCTGCGGAAGAATGGGAACCATGATCGTCCGCCGCCTCATGTCCACCGAAGGAATCACGGTATCTGCCGCATTCGACCTCGTCAGGGTCGGAGACGACATCGGAGAGGTCGCAGGTATCGGCAAGATCGGCGTCCCCGTCTCCGCTTCCGAGGACCTCGAGAAGGTCCTCAAGGAGACCAAGACCGACGTCCTCATCGATTTCACCATCGCGAAGGCCACCGCGGTCAACGCACCCATCGCGGCCGCCGCTGGGGTCAACCTCGTCATCGGTACCACCGGACTCTCCGCCGAGCAGAAGACCGCCATCACCGATGCGGTGATAAAGAACAAGGTGTCCGCGGTCATCTCCTCCAACTACTCCATCGGAGTGGGTATCTTCTTCAAGCTCTGCAGGGAGGCCGCTAAGAACCTCGGTCCCGATTACGACGTGGAGATCATCGAGGCCCACCACAACCAGAAGAAGGACGCACCCAGCGGAACCGCCATGACCGCAGCCGAGATCATCAGCAAGGAACTCGGAGGGAAGGAGTTCGTCTACGGACGCCAGGGACAGTGCCCCCGCGGAAAGGAGATCGGCATCCACGCGGTCAGGGGAGGCGACATTGTCGGCGACCACACCGTCATGTTCATCGGCAACTCCGAGAGGATCGAGCTCCGCCACCAGGCCCACTCAAGGGAGGTCTTCGTCAGCGGTGCCGTGCTCGCTGCGAAGTGGGTCCCCGGACAGAAGAAGGGTGTCGTCTACGATATGAACGACGTGCTCGCCTGAATTATTTTTAACCGGGGGCAAACAGCCCCCGTTCTTTTCCAAAAAGGAGACGGGGCTCAGTGGCTGACCTGTCTCAGCCTGGCTTCGGCCTTTCTCTTCACTTCAGGGATGATTTCCTTATCGATGCGGAGTTCTGCGACGGCATCGTCGATTGAATATCCATTCTCGGAAACCAGTGCGGAAACAACCAATGCAAATCCTTCGATTTTACCAAGTACCAAACCTTGTTGGATACCTTGTTGGATACCCTCTTCCCTCCCCTCGTCATGCCACTCCTCGTAGCACTAATCATACAAGGACTGCAGGTATTCCTCGGTAAGATTAGCCATCTTGTTGATCCCCCTTGATGTTCTATCGGTTAGTGCAGTATTATAGATTTTCCACATCTCATCCTTCTTCACTTCATCGATGATACAGCTGTCAACTACCGTATTGGGTATGCCCGTCATCCCGGTACATCCCTCATCGGCTTTTCAGAAACTAATCTCCACGGTTTCGATATCGGAATAAAACGGACGAGGGCGTTCATGTACAACGTACACAGCGGAATCCGAAAAACGACATTGTTTTGAATTACCTTCATAGAGGGCAAGAAAGAGCCACTGGAGGGATTTGAACCCCCGACCGCTTGATTACAAGTCAAGTGCCATACCGCTAGGCCACAGTGGCAGATTACACTCATACATATGCGTGACGGATAAAACATTATCGCCACGTTTATGATTGTGCAGAAATTACGGGTAATCGGTACGATAAGGTGAAGGTGTTCGTTTACAATTACCGCATGTTCGACGAGAACGAATTCTTTGTAAGATACACGAAGGAACTGGGTCTGGAACTCGCCTACACCCAGGATTCCCCCACACTGGAGAACTGCTCCCTGGCCGAGGGATGCGATTTCGTCTCCGTCATCACCACCCCCATCACCGCCGAAATGCTCGACAGGTTCAAGGGCATGGGCGTGAGGATGATCTCCACCCGCACCATCGGATACGACCACATCGACCTGAAACACGCTAAGGAGATAGGGATGGTCGTCACCCACATCACCTACGATCCCGAAGGCGTGGCCGAGTTCACCGTACTCGACATCCTGGCCGCCGTCCGCAAACTCAAGGAGATCGTCGCCCGTACGATGAGGAACGACTTCACCCTCAACGGCATGCTGGCCGGCAAACTCGGAGGGATGACCGTGGGCATCATCGGTGCCGGCAGGATCGGATGTGCCGTACTGAGGGACCTCTCGGGATTCGGATGCAGGCTCGTCTACACCAACAGGAGCCGTTCGGAGGAGGCGGAGAAGTATGCGGAATACCTCTCTCTCGATGATCTCCTGGCACAGTCCGATGTCATCTCGCTGCACCTGGAACTCAACAGCGATACCAGGCACATCATAGACTCTTCCGCCATTTCCAGGATGAAGGACGGAGCGATCGTCGTCAACACCGCCCGCGGACCCCTGCTGGATACGGATGCACTCATCGCCGCCCTGAGATCGGGGAAGCTGAGTGCCGCAGCACTCGATGTCGTCGAGAACGAGATCGGACTCTACTATAACGACTGCACCGACAGGGACCTGGAGGACCACTACATCGGCATCCTCAGGAAGATGCCCAACGTGCTCTTCACACATCACATGGCCTTCTATTACCGCACCGCCGTCAGGGACATGGTGTACAACTGCCTCTACGGCATGAAGATGCTCTCCGAAGGGAAGGAGATCCCCCTCCGTCTGGTGTGAGCGATGTCCAGGGCATTCACCTCAGAGGAATACGAGCAGAAGGATGTCCAGATTGTGGTGCCTGAGAAGAAGGAACCCTCCGCCGACGAGGAACTCGTTTTCCAATACTCCAAGGGAAGGGACCTTAACGACCCCTCTCTTCCGTACGAGATCGGCATCCGCTTCATGGACGGGACGGACGGATTCTTCCAAAGCGATGAATTCACTGTCAAATGGCTGGACCGTGCAGTGAGGATGGAATCTGACGAAGCAATGGTCGCTCTCGCGGATTTCTTCCTCCGCGATACGAAGACGAACGGCTACCGCAAATCCGCGAGACTGCTGAGGATGGCAGCCGACCGCGGTAATGCTGAAGCCAAGGAACGTCTCGATATGGATAATGTGGATTCGCCCACGTCGAAGAGGACCTATGAGGCATACCGCTTCAACACCGAGCTCGGCGATGCGAAGGCCATGCGTCTGCTTGCCGAGGGCTTCGAGAAGGGACACTTCGGGAAGGACAAATGGAAGGCTGCCGCAGTATGGTACACCAAGGCCTTCAAGCACGGTGACGACGATGCCGCCAAACGCGTGCTGGCACTGTACTATAAGAAGAAGGTCGAGCTCACGCCTGAGGAACTCGCCTTCCTCCGTTCGAAGGGGGAATGAGATGAGGAGGAGATGCCCCCAATGCGGAGCGGTGGTGCCGGACAACTCGCTGACCTGCCCGCAGTGTTACACCGAGGTCCCCCGCGATCTGACCGAACAGGAACCGGTCAGGGACAGGAACGAGTTCAGGGAACAGATCGAACGCAGGAAGAAGGACATGAGGATATCCCTGGTGCTGGCGATAATCCCCGCGTTCTTCGGCATCCTGGGCCTCGGACTGGTCTACCAGGACAGCAGGGATTTCCGCGGATGGCGTTACCTGGCCATAGGTGCGGTGCTCTATCTCCTGCCTGTGGCGGCCATAGTGGTCATAGGTTTCGCCAACGTGCTGGCCGCGGTACTTCTGATAATCCCGCTGTTCTTCGTTCTGCTCCTGTACGCGGGAATCGCACTGGTGAGTATTGCGGAGACATACTTCGGATCGTTCCGTCTGTTTTTCAGGTAAAATCAGTATTTCCCGCGTTCACGCAGATTGACCATGATACATGAGGCCATCTGAGCGAGCTCCAATGCACCGCGTTTCCTGCCGACGTTCGCGGGATCCTCCTTCCTGAACATCTTACGGTAGGCCTTCACGATGATGGCGGGTTCGTCCTCCGGGTCCTTGCACCTGAAACTGATGGGCTGACGGGTGGAGATGGAAGGCATGACGTGTGCCTCCAAAGTGATGTCCCAGGGATTGTTTGTCAGATACTTGCCGAACTCCTGACGGATGTCGTAGCTGGTGACATACTTCCCGCGGATCACTTCCTTGAACTCCTTGGCTGCCTGGGCCTCCGGTACCCCGGTATAAAGCATCGATACGTCGAGACCGTTGGCCTCGGCGTAATCCAGTTTGGGCTTCCCGATGTACTTGGGTTCGATCTGCAGTACCGCATCATATACCGAATCGAAATCGCCGGTCTCCAGATCGACAGCACACACGCCGATGGCCAGGACCTCGTCGTAGGGATACCCCTGCGCTCCGTCGGCGATGGTCTGTACAACGTATATCCTGTCGTCATCCATGTCAATCAAATCCTGAGTCTGTGGAACTTCTGGGTCTCGGTATCGCCGGCCGCCATGGCGATGAGCTCCGCCAGGTGTATCGTCGGGATGCCGTTGGGCACCGCATCGTAGAAGGTGAGGCAATTGGGACATCCGACGACGATGAAATCGGCACCCTGGCACTCTTCCTGTCTTTCGGCCATGAGCTTGCCGGAGATGTCCTTGATGCTCTTTCCGCAGCAGCCGTAATGACTGTTGACAATCTCGACCCCGGTGGCCTCCACGATCAGCCTGAAATCGGACACGAAGCGTTCCGAGGAACAGCCGGGTTCGAAGGCGACCTTCTTACCCTTGAGACCGGGCAGTGCACGGATCCTGTCGAGGTACTTCACAAAGTAGGTGCAGATGTTGGGTGCGTATACGCCAGAGGTCGCCAGCTCGTTGGTGCATCCGGAGCAGAGGGTGACGAGGTCCCTGCCCGCCGCATTGCCCCTTGCCCTCACCTTGTACTCGGTGCGGACCGCCTCGTCCAGGGGCCTGAGGGGGAGGGGGTACATGCAGCAGGTGTTCTCGTACAGTTCGCCGGCATGCACACCGACGGCCTCGAAGGCCTTGACAACGGCATACTTCAGATAGGGGACCTTGCCCTGAACGATGCAGCCGGGCATGTAGAACAGGTCCCTTCCCTCGGTGTACTCGGGGACCTCCTTCTTCCAGTCGTCGGAGGCGGGAGGGACGGCATAGCCGGTCTGCTTGAAGACCTCGGGCACCTTGGCCCCGATCTTCTCCGCTTTGAGGTACAGCATCACCAGTTTGGGATTGGTGTGGCGGCAGACCTCGGAACACTTCCCGCACCCGATGCACATCTCGGTATTGGGATCCTTGGCAATCATGGAAAGCCAGGGGCAGCACCCTCCGTATTTGTGGGAGGGACACACCTTGAGACATCTCTTGCAGCCGACGCAATTTGTCATCAGGTCGACCACGAAATCAGGTACGGGGCACATGATTCCCCGTACTTGTCCGCGGTTATAGTATTTTTCGCACGCACGGATTAAGAGGGAAGAGCGCGATTCACGGCCATGCACGGGCTCACAATGATGAGGATCTACGCCGAGGAGATACTCTCGGGACATACGTCCTTCGATGCCCGTCTCCGTCCCACCGACATCCGGGGGAGGATAGCGATTGTGGATTCCTCCACGTTCAGGATCTACGGCACCGCCGAACTGACCGGGTGCAGGGAGATAACCTACGGGGAATTCGTCAGATGGCATCAGATAGGCCCGTTCGCCGATTCCACCATAGCACCCTTCGCCGAGGGAAAGACCTGCTACGCATACGAACTCAGGGACGTGAAGAGGCTGCCGCTCCCCGTCCAGCTCCCCAAACGGGAGGATGCGGGCATGTGGGTGGATATCCCCGATAGGATATCCAGGAACCTCTTCTCGCAGACCACCCTGTTCTGAACGGAACTGTTTTCTAAATCGTCGCGGATTGGCCATGCATGTCAGGTTCCGCTTCCGAACTCCAATGGCTCATCGAGGACCGCAGACGCCGTCTCGAGGATGTGGAGGAACAGCTGTCCTCCGCCTCCGACCCAGATATGATCGCGGGTCTGAAGGGTATGATATCGATGCTCGAGGACGAGATCGCGGACCTGGAAGCAGAACTCGAAGAGAACGACGGGACCGAAGATATCAATTCACAGATCGACGACATAGATTCCAAGATCCGCGACATCAACTCCCAGCTCCAACTGGAGACCGACCCTGTGGTAAGGAACAACCTGGAGGTTTCCAAGAGGTTCCTGCAGATGGAACGCAACGGCCTCCTCATCAGGCAGGCACAGACCACCAAACGGAAGAGCCCCGAGGAAGAGAGGATCGAGGAACTGCAGAACCTCTGCGACAGCCGTCTCCGCTTCATACAGGACCTCGAATCCCGTCTGAAGAAGGCGGAGAAGGACCTCTCTTATTACAAGGCACTCGCCGACAATCCGGACCGCGGATTATCCTGCGATCTGTCAAGGGTCACCGTCACCGCGGAATCCCTCTCGGCCATGAGGAACGAATCCAAGAAACTCTCCCTCGAGAACTACCAGCTCAGGGAGGAGATCAGGAAACTGAGATCCGAACTCGACATGAAGGGCAGGAACGTGACGGAACTCACCCGCCACTGCAAAGAGGCGGATTCCGAGATCCTGAGACTCCAGGCGAGGGTGCAGGAACTCAGGAAGAAGATGGAAGATTTCGAGTGATCTGGCACTTGTGTTTCACCTCCCCCTTCCCCGTCACTAAAAACCATAACATCGCACTGTCTTTATACTCTGATTGTTATCTCCTTCCGTTACAGGAGGAAAGCACACGCCAGGAAGGAAATTCAACAGGAAAGTGAACAACGCCAAGGACCGCAAACTTTTCGGTATGTACCTTGACAGAATGGATTACAAACCTTCCGACAAGGCCGTGGAGGAACTCCGTGTACTCTCCGACAAGATACCTGAACCCGTCACCGACGACCTCCAGTACGCGTACTACGAGAAGCGGATCGCAAAACTGAACCGCGAGAGGTTCAGGATCCTCACCGGTTACGGACAGTGCCGGGGCATGCTCGTCGCTCACGACGGGGACATCGTGCTCTGCTGCTGCAGGGAGATGGCTGAACTCCTCGCATTCCACAACGGATACCACTCCGAGGGAGCCATACACATACCCGTGAAGCACGGCACCGCCTCCCATTACGACAACAGTTACTATCTCATCACCGATGCGGGCGAGGAGACCTTCAAGGAGTGTCCCTTCTGCTTCGCACCCCTGCAGGAGAAGATAGACTACACCGAGGACAGTACCGCTGGTGAGTGAACTTGCGCAGAGCGAAGACGATCGACCAGCTCTACGAAGAGGTCAGGGATTACGACTTCGTGGTATGCTGCGATGCCGCCCTGGTCACCGCACTCAACGCCAAGATCGACCACAGTACCCTCGACGGTTTCGCATTCACACCCAAGATGCTGGCCTCGATGATCCAAAGTGCCGTTCTCCAGACCAGGCCGCTGTCCGACCTCGAGCTGGTGGAGAGGATACAGGACGAGACCGGCCTGGATTTCAGATACGTCCACAGCGAGATCGAGAACATCAGGGACATCCGCAGGTACACTGAGAACGTGGGGAAGTACCTGTACAGCAAGCGTGCCGCGGAGGTCCTGGAAAGATACAACGAGTGTCCCACCACCGAGAAGGTCATGTCCATCTTCGACAGCTCGATCTACACCTACAATCTCACCGGGAAGAGGGTGGCGGTCATCGGATTGGACCTCTTCAACGACCTGGACAAGCACATGCTCCCGCAGTCGTTCGACGAGATCGATCCCTTCACCGACGGGGATTTCGAGATCGGGACGATCCACGGTATCGGCAACGACCGTCAGATCGCAGGCAACATCGCCGATCTTATAGAACCGGAGACAGCCAACGACACCGCCATCATACTCGATCCGAACAGTGCGGTGGCGGATGCCATCAAATCAGCACTCTACAAGAGGTACATCCCGTTCAAGAACGACCTCGTCGTGAAGGACCTCGCACAGGTCAGGGACTACATACAATTCATCACTCTGGCACTTGATTTCGACACCATCCGCGTGAGGGACGTCAGGGAACTCTTCTCCGTCTATCAGAAGGGCAGGAACGTCAAGGACCACTACGAACTCTCGTTCACACAGGACAACTATCTCCTGCACAAGATTCAGGTCACGGACAGGCTGGAACCCGTCACAGCCATGATGATCGGCATGATGAAGGACATCAGGGACCTGACCTTCTCCTACGTGGCCGAAAAGCTTTACGAGAACATGCCGCAGCTCACCTCGGTCATGATGCTGCTGAAGGACATGCACCTCGAGTCCGAGAGGATCACCGCGGATCTGGTTGGGAAACTCACCTACGCGGTCAACAACGTCAGCGACATCAAGCACAACGAGCAGGTACCCGACTACGAGAAGCACGGCGTACTCCTGGCAGACTGCTGCAACTCCGTATACGTGGACCGCTCCCTGGTGATATTCGTCGGTCTCGACGACTCCTGGGAGGTCACCGCCCCCGGGAAGGACTACGTGGACAAGGAACAGCTCGACAAGGACAGTGCGTACCGCATGAGCATCCTGCTCCAGCAGGGGACCACCCGCATCTACGCGGTGAAACCCGCTTCCGGAGGGAAGAACACCGTGCCCTGCACCACCTTCCAGACCATCTGGAAGGAGATGGGTACCCCCAAGAACATCTCGTCCTTCAGGGACATCTGCTCCGAGTACAGGGTGGGTTCCTGGTACTCCCCCTCCGACGAGACCCTCGCCAAACCCCAGATCACGGTCCCGGAATCCCCCGACATCTTCAGCAGGATCTCCAAGACCAAGTACAACACCTATCGCCAGTGCCCCATAGAGTTCATGTTCTCCCTGATACTGAAGACGGAGGAGACCGACAGCCTGGTATTCGGGAACCAGCTCCACCACCTGGCGGAATACTACTTCAGCTATCCTGAAGAGGTCAGGGAGAAGGGACTCGACTATTATCTTGCACGCATGGAGGAGGAATACGCCGGACTCTCCAACGAGTGCCAGAAGCCCTTCGACGTGAGCAGGTTCAGGGTGTATGCGAAGAACATGATGAGGTACATCGACAGCATACGTCCCCCCGAGGTATCCCTCGATGCCCCCGTGGCCAAGGATAACCCGATCTTCATCCAGGAGGGCAAGACCCGCCGCAGTTCCCTGACCGAGTACTATCTCGAGAGCAGCGAACCCACCTTCGCCAAGTTCGATGTCTGCGTCGGCAATTTCATAGTGGATTACAAGACCGGCAAACCAAAAACCTCAAAGGATGTCATCAAGGGATTCGACGATTCCGGCAGGACGGCCGATTTCCAGGCTCCCATCTACCTCAAGGTCCTGAGCGAGCACACCGGCGGGGAATGCAGGTTCGATCTGGTATTCCTGGGCGAGAACGATGTCGAATCCGTCTCCGATTCATATGATATAGGACGCAGCGTCAGGACCATCATCCTCTCTGAGTCCAACAAACTCGATCTGGCACTTGCTCCGGACGGGCCCCTGAAGGCCTATGTAGACATCACCAAGAGCCAGGCCAAGTTCATGAACAACTGGGATGCTGTGGCACCCGTGCTCAGGCAGTTCATGGAGATGGGGAACCAGGACAGCGATGCGTGCATCTCGGCACTGATCTCCGCCGCAGGGATGAACGATACCGACACCAACCGGAAAGCCGCCGTCAGCCTTTCCAAGAAGGCTACCGCGGCCGTGCAGGCGAAGTATCTCGTCGATGCGAGCGACAGAGTCCTGATACCCGCTGACACCATGGCGGAGTTCGTGGGCCGCTTCAGGAAGGACCATGAATCGATCAAGAGCGAGTACAGACTCCCGATATACAATCTGAAGAAGGGCAAAACGGACTGCGACTACTGCCCGTTCAACAAGCTGTGCCTCCGTGCCAACGGCGAAGAGGAGGAAGAGGAATGAGCGAACTCAACGAAGCCCAGAAGAGGATCGCAGAGACCACCGACGGTATGATCGTGGTCGATGCGGGACCGGGTACCGGGAAGACGCACACCGTCGTCACCAGATGCATCAACATCATGCGGAAGAGGGACTTCGACTGGCATGACCTGGTGATGCTCACCTTCACCAACAACGCGGCGGCGGAGATGAGGGAGAGACTCCAGTCCGCCCTTGCCGACATGTTCAACGAGGGGGCCATCGACGCCAGGGAATACGACCGCCTGAGCGGTCTGGGGAGGAAGGTCACCGTCGGTACCTTCGACTCCTTCTGTCTGGCGGTGGTGAAGCAATCACCCTACACCATCAGCAGGTTCTTCGGTTTCAGAGAATTCCTCACCCGCAAAGCGGATATCACCGAGAACTCCAGCTCCAACATAACGTTCTTCGCACGTTTCCTGGACCGTTTCCTGCAGAACCGCGGGGAGGATTTCGGACAGTGGTCGGCACTGATCGCCGAGAACCCCATGGAGATCCTGAAGCTCCTCGACCGTCTGATGTCGCGCGGTATCGTCCCGATGAAGAAGACGGACGGCGGCAGGTACCCCTGGTTCGGCGGCAACGACGGGAAGGAGCTCATCGGCGACACCGAGGAACTCCGCGATATCATGGATTCCTTCGCCGGACTTTCCAAGGCCGATGCGGAGTATTTCGCCGGACGCCCCGACCTCAACGGATACGACCTACAGGCGAAGAACCCCAATCCGGAGATGCTCGACGAGGCCACCTACGACGACCGTACCGATCTCATCAACCTCATCCACGAGATCTACTACGACTACATCCGTGCCTGCGTGAGAGAGGACCATCTCACCTTCGGACTGGTGGCATGCTTCGCGTTCATCATCCTCTACCGCGACAGCGAGACCCGCGAGAGGGTATCCACGAAATACCTCATAGTGGACGAGTTCCAGGACACCAACAGCAACCAGCTGATGATCTCCCTGCTCATCCTGAAACAGCCGAACCTCTGCGTCGTGGGGGACTGGAAACAGGGCATCTACGGTTTCAGGTTCGTCTCCATCGACAACATCATCCACTTCAGCGAAAGGGTGAAGGAGCTCAGGGCGTTCCTCAACGACGACACCATACGCGTAAAGTTCCAGATACCCGAGACCGTCACCATCCCGCTGACCGAGAACTACCGCAGCTCGCAGACCGTCATCGATGCCGCCTACGAGGCACTGACCATCCCCGGCAACGATTCGGAAACCATAGGGCAGGACGTCCTCGACAGGATCACCCGCATCGTATCGAAACGTTCGGAGATCGGGGAGGACACCAAGATCGAATGCGTGAGCTGCAACAGCTCCGATGATGAGATCGACGAGGTCCTCAGACGCATCGAGACCTACGTGCACTCCGGGAAGTACAGGATAATCGACGGCAGGGATGCCGAACCCCGTGCCCCCGACTACCGCGACATCGCCGTCCTCTGCAGGAAGACCAGCACCTGCCGCAAACTGCTGGAGGCATGCAACGAGAAGAACATCCCGGCGTTCATGCAGGGGGACATCGAGATAATGAACACCCGCGAGGGCAAACTCCTGCTCGCTTGGTTGAGATACGTTAGCAACGACCGCGACCCATGGGGCATAACTTCCATCCTGGCACAGATGAACTACACTCCCGAGGAGATCAACTGGATGGTCACCTACGACAAGGAGATCAGATCCGACCGTGTACCCGAGGAACTCAAGGAGTTCAGGACCGCCCTCAGACGCAAGAGGAGGAGGATCACCGAGCTCATCTCCGATGTGTTCTCCCATTACAACATCGACAACAACATCTCCCAGGCCATCACCTCGGTGCTGTCGTCGGTGCACAGGTCTTCGCTGCAGACCATATCCGGCCTTATCTCCGCGATAGAACTGGACATAGCCAACAAGACACGTTACGACGTGGACGGTCTCCCCGAGAGCAACGCGGTGACCATCCAGACACTCCACAAGTCCAAGGGATTGGAGTATCCCATCGTGATCATCCCGGCCATCGATGTCAGGTCCTTCCCCAGCAGCCAGGACAGGGCGGTGTTCAGATACGGCGCCCTCACCGGACTCAGGTGCACCCAGACCGTGGTGAACTTCGGCGGGGAGATGAAGATCGACAAATCGTGGAAGACCGCGGTGGTCAAGGCCTCCCTCAGACCGGATTACAGCGAGGAGAGGAGGCTGTTCTTCGTCGGTATATCGCGTGCGAAGCAGTACGTGACCCTCGTATCGGGCCCCAAACCGTCCAGGTTCTTCACCCACTACGCCGACGGTTCACCGCAGACCCAGGGACGCGAAGAAGTACCCAAGAGGCCCTCCGTAGAGGAGGAACTAGAGGCCAAGCCGGAGATCGGGGAGTTCAGGGCCCGCAGGAGGAACCTGTCGGTACATGATCTTCTCAGACTCGGCATCACCAAATCCGGCATGCGTCCCGAGAACGGTGCCGACGAACTCAGCCACAAGGGAATGAAATACGGAACCGAGGTCCACCAGATGGCCGAACTCTGTGCCTACGGCCGCACCATATCCGAGGACAGGTTCGAACAGTACCCGGAACTGGTGAAGGTCAAAGCGACCATCGACCGTCTGAAATCGGAAGGTGCGACGCTCTACGCGGAACGCCACTGTGCGTTGGCACTGCACGATCCCGACGTCACCGTATCCGGCATCATCGACCTCATGGCCGAATTCCCCGACAGGATCGAGGTCCACGACTGGAAGACCGATGCGGAAGGCGATTACCAGGCGGAATACAGGGTACAGCTCAGCGTATACGCCCGCATCCTCATGGAGATGTTCCCCGAGAAGAAGGTCGTATGCGTCATAGACTGGCTGAACTTCGGCGAACCGGAGACCTTCGAACCTCTCGGCATGGATATCATCAAACAGAGGGCCGCCGAAGCACTGAACCCCGTGAAGAACAAATGACCCAGACATGAAAAAAATTGAAGAACTCAGGGGGATTCCCCCGCGGTTCTTCACGGGTCTCTCCCTTTATATGAATAAGGTATATCCTGTCCCATGCAAGATAAGGGGCTGACCGCAGAGGAGGTTAGGCAGAGAGCCGCCTCAGGGCAGATAAACAACGTGGAAGACAGACAGAGCAGGGGTTACCTCGAGATCCTTGCCAAGAACCTTCTCACCCCCTTCAACGTCATCCTCTTCATCCTCGGTATCGCTCTGTACATCGTTGACGGCCCCATCAACGCCATAGCCACCGTGGGAGTCATCCTTTTCAACGTGATCATCTCCACCGCACAGGAGTTCAAGGCCAAACGCCGTCTAGATAAGATCGCCCTCCTGATGAGACCGAAGGTAACGGTCATCCGCGACGGGGAGGAACAGATCATCGACCGTTCCGAGGTTGTGATCGACGACATCGTCCACATGAGGTCGGGCGACCAGGCACAGGTCGACGGCGTGGTCCTCGAGGAGAGGTCAGTGGAGATGGACGAATCCCTGCTCACCGGGGAATCCAGCACCCAGAGGAAGCACGCGGACGACAGGATCTACTCCGGATCATACTGCGTGACCGGCGACTGCTGGTTCCGGGTGGACAAGGTCGGTTACGATACCTTCTCCTCCAAGATGCTGGCGACCGCCAGGAAGTTCCACAAGAAGAAGACCCCGCTGCAGACCGAGACCAATATCGTCACCGAGGTCCTGATGGTCATCGCCTTCCTCTTCCTCATCCTGCTGGTGGTGACCGAGATCATCGTCGGCGTTGACCTCAAGGACTGTCTGAGGGAAGCCGCCATCATCCTCGATATCGTTCCGATTGCTCTATTCCTGCTCATCACCCTCACATACATGATCGCGGCCGTGAGGATGGCCGATTCCGGCGTCCTCCTGCAGAACTCCAGTTCGGTCGAATCCATGAGCCATGTGGACACCGTCTGCATGGACAAGACCGGTACCATCACCACCAACAACCTGGTGTACAACGGTACCGACTACTACGAGGACCAGGAACTCGTCGATACACTGATAAGATGCTTCGTCAGCACCACCGGCAGCAAGAACCGTACGGTGACCGCCATGGAGGCCCATTTCGGCAACGCGGATGCCGAACTGCTCGACGAGGTGCAGTTCTCCTCCGACAGGAAGTTCAGTGCGGTGAAGGTGAGGTACAACGGCGAGACCCACACCGTCGTGATGGGTGCATGGCCCTTCCTCAAGGCCAAGGTCCGTGACCATAAGGACGTGGAAGCCAAGCTCAAGGAGCTCTCCTCCAGGGGCCTCAGGTCCGTGGTGTTCTTCGATGCCGGTTCGGCTGACCTGCACGACGGAGAAGACGTAGTACTCCCGGAACTCAGACTCATGGCGGTCATCTCCATCATGGACGAGGTCAGACCCGACTGCAGGGAGATCCTCATGAAATTCATCGACAACGGGATGGACATCAAGGTCATCTCGGGCGACGACCCCGAGACCGTCGATGCCATCTTCTCCATCGCGGAGATCCCCGGCGAAAGGAAGATCATCTCGGGCGATGCCCTCGCAGCCCTTCCCGAGAAGGAATATACCCAGGCGGTCCTGGAGACCAACATCTTCGGAAGGATGAGGCCCGAGCAGAAGGAGAAGGTTGTCGAGACCCTCCGCAGAGAGGGCCGTTATGTCGCCATGGTCGGCGACGGTATCAACGACGTGCGTTCCATCAAGAAGGCACAGGTCGGTGTAGCCGTCCAGAGCGGGAGCGGAGCCGCACGCGGTGTGGCTGACATGGTCCTCGCCAACGACAACTTCATGGCCCTTCCCCAGGCCATCGTGGAGGGGAAACGTACCGTCAGCGGTATGAGGGACATCCTCAGGCTCTACCTCTCCAGGAACTTCGTCCTGGCGTTCCTGGTGTTCGTGCTGCTGCTCCTGGGCCGCAACATGCCTCTGATGCCCGTCCAGAACACCGTTTACGCACTCATGACAGTCTCCATGTCGGCATTCATGCTTACCCTTTGGGCCCGCCCCTCCGATAACAGGGACATGATCCTGCCCAATGTCCTGAAGTACGTGCTGCCGTTCGCCGGCGTCACCTGCGTGTTCGCCCTGACGGTCTACCTCGTGTTCTACCTGGAGATCTTCGACATCGAAGGAATGATGGATATGTACGAGGACCTGGCGGAGAGACTCGGATACAGCAATTACAGTGATATGGCAGCATCCCTCGACCTCGGTACCGAATACAGGGAGGTCGTGGCCCGCAGTGCGATGCTCGCATTCCTGCTGATGTCCGGAATCGCCCAGCTGTTCATCCTCTTCCCTCCAATCAAAAGGTTAAACATCGACGATCCCGAGAAGAGGTCCGACTGGAAGCCCCTGGTCCTCATGGTCCTGCTCTTCCTGCTGATGTACGCGTTCTACAGCATCCCGGAAGTGAGCGTGAAGATAGGTCTTACCCTGCCTCTCACCGTGGAAGGATGGGCGGTCATCATCGCCATGTTCGTGGTATGGGGAATCGCGATGCTCCTCGCCCTCAAGGCGAAGTTCCTCCGCAGGTTCAACGATTGGGGCAACGAACTCGTCCTCAGGTACTTCATCAGGCTTTTCGAGAAGGAGAACGCCAAGGAGGCCAAGGCCATCTCCGAGGAAGAGATGGATCAGTGAAGGGAACCGTGCCTGCCGCTCATGTCGAGCGGATCGTACTTCCCCTCGTCGTTGAGCTTTATCATCAGGTGCGAAGCGACCCTGGCATCGGATAACGCACGGTGGTCCTGCACCCCGTTTATGCCTGCAGGGTCCTGACCTTCCAGGATGGTCTTGTACGCGTAATCGAGCTTCGGATAACGGTATTCCTTGACCCCGTAGTACTCGCTCTTCAGCTTGCATTCGTCCCTGGCGGCGAACATGATGTCCCTGCATTCCATGAACCTCCCTTCGAGGTTCCATGGGAAACGGTAGAGGAACTTGTCGAGGTCGTACTGCACGTTATAGGTGGTCAGCCATCTGCCGTCCACGATCTCCAGTACCTCCTTCCTCACCTCCGAGAACGGTTTGCCGGCAGCCACATCTTCCACGGTGAGGTCGGTGTTCTCGAAGATCCATGATTTCCTCATGTCCTCGGTCCAGGTGCTGACATCGTAACCGACGATGGCGGAGTACACCTCTTTCACAGTACGCTTGCTTAGGGAGACCTCGCAGATACCGACATCCACGACTATATCCCCGTACTTGCTCCAGTCCAGGGAATCGTAGTCAATATGACGGCTCTTCTTGAAGAACGGGTCCGCGAAAGGATCGTCCTTGAACTTGGCCCCCTGCAGTCCGGTGGTCTCGGTATCGAGGACCAGGATGGTATCGGGCATCTCGATCTCGCCGAAGTATCCCGTCAGAATCCCTCCTGCCCGTCAATGAAAATAAAACCTTCCGCAACCTCGGACATGAGGGGGTGATGGTATCGCATGTAAATATATTGACACTGCGGCAGATCCTTCCGCCCGAAACCTCATAAAACCAAATATTCGGAACGTTATGGAGTGGCCATGAGCGGGAAGATCGATCTTAACGGCGAGACCATCGAAGGCGAAGCGGGGGAGACCATAGAGGCTGTCATGAGAAGGTCCGGCATGGTTCCCGATGCTTTCCTGTTCCTTGTCAACAACAGACCTGTTCCGATGGATACTCCCATCACCGACGGCATGAACGTCCGTGCGATAAAGGTCGCATCGGGCGGATGATCACTGTGCCAGCAGCTTCTCTATGCCTTCGAAGTCGACGCCTGCTTCAATCGCCGAATCGATGAGTTTATCGAGGTTCGCCACGAACTCCTTGTGGATGTCCCCGTTTCCGATGGCTCCTCCGTTGTCGGACATGCTGTCCTCCTCGGGGAACTTCAGGACCTCGTAAGGGACGATACCGTAGCACTTCATACCGGTCAGCTCCTCGATCCTCTCGATACCCGGTGCCAGAATGGAAGCGTCACCTCTGAAACGGTTGATGACGAATCCCTTCAGCAGGGGGCGGACCTCCTCCGGGATCAGCATCCACGTTCCGTAAATGGCAGCGAAGACCCCTCCGCGTTCGATATCGGCAACGAGGATCGAGGTCACATTGCGTGCCCTCATCATGCCGACGTTGGCCATGTCGGTGTCCATGAGATTCAGCTCGGCGGGCGAACCGGAACCTTCGCAGATGACCGCATCGTACTGTGCCAGCAGTTTGTCGTATGACTCGCATGCCTTCTCCATGACGGCCTTCCTGTCCATGGCACTGTCCCTGTCGATGTCCATGTAGGGCTTGCCCCTGAGGACCACCTGCATCCTTCCCGGGCCCGAGGGCTTCAGGAGGACAGGATTCATGTCGCCGGTGGGCTCGAGACCGGATGCCCAGGCCTGGAATGCCTGTCCCATGCCGATCTCTTCTCCGCCGAGGGTCACGTAGGAATTGAGTGAGAGATTGGATGCCTTGAAGGGTGCGACCTTCACGCCCTTCCTGGCGAGATATCTGCAGAACGCCGCGTCAAGGGTGGTCTTCCCCGCTCCGGACGAGGTCCCGAGAAACAGGAGGGACTTCATTCCTTCCCCTCCACTATCCTCATGAACGCATCCATATCCATGCCGGATTCGAATGCGTCGGCGAGCTTGTCGAGGTTCATATCTATGAAATCGTTGTAGTCGCCCGCTTCCATACTTTCCGATGCTGGCACTTGTCCTCTGCTTTTGATCTTCGAAAGGAATCTCTTCCTGAACGCGGGCTTGTCGAGCACACCGTGGATGTAGGTGCCGTAGAGCATCTCGTCCTCCCTGACGGAACCCTCGAGTTCACCCTTACGGTTGTGGTTGGTCATGGAGAACAGGGGTTTCTCCTTCACCTCGGTCTTGGCCATATGGATCTCGTATCCTTCGACCTCTCCTCCGCCGTCGATCATGTCGGCACGGTCGCGGACCACGCGTTTCTCGTACCTGTCCCAATAGGTTATGTTGTCGAAGAGACCGAGGGCCTTGTGCGTACCGGGTTCCCTCCCCTCGATACCGTTGGGGTCCCTGAGTTCCGCACCCATCATCTGGTAGCCTCCGCAGATTCCGAGGATGGGGACCTTGCCCCTCATCGTCTTGATAGCATCGGCGATGCCGGTCTCCTCCATCCACATGTAATCGTCGACCGTGTTCTTGGTCCCCGGGATCACTATTGCATCGGCAGTGGTGACGTCCTCGGGGCAGTCGGCGAAGACCACGGTGGTGTCCTCGGTGTACAGCGGGTCGATGTCGGTGAAGTTGGCAATACGGGGCAGTTTGATGACCGCGATGCGTTTGGAACCGGTGCCGCGGGTCTTCACCCCTCTGAAAGATTCGGAGTCCTCCTGGGGCAGCTGCACGTCGGCATGGGGGATTATACCGATCACCGGGATACCGCACCTGCGTGCCAGTTCGTCCGCCCCGGACCTCATCTTCTCGGGGTCTCCGCGTACGTTGTTGAGTATGATTCCCTTTATGCGTTTCCTGTCCTCGGGCGGGAGGAGTTCCACAGTTCCGATAGCATAGGCGAAGGAACCTCCCCATTCCACGTTGACCACGAGGATGCAGTCCGCATCGGCGAGTTCCGCCGCACGCATGTTGGCGATGTCCTTGTCGTAGATGTTGATCTCCGCGGGGGAGCCTGCTCCTTCCATCAGCACCAGGTCGAACCTGTCCTTGAGGAAGTCCACGTTCCTCTTCACGATGTCCCTGCCGGGACCGGGCACGAAGTCGTTGTAATAGGATTGCACGTCGTAGTCGCCGAAGGGCTTGCCCTCCACCATCACCTGGGATTCGGTGTTGCCCTTGGGCTTGAGGAGGATGGGGTTCATGTGGTAATCGGGGATGGTCAGACCCATGGCCTGTGCCTGGAGCATCTGCACCATGGCGATCTCGTGCCCTTTGGACGTGACGCGGGAGTTGAGACTCATGTTCTGCGATTTGAACGGGGCACAGAGGTATCCTTTCCTGAGGAGGATCCTACCCAATGCGGCCACGGTCATTGACTTACCTGCATCGGACGTGGCCCCGACGACCATGATGGCCCTGCCGGGCTTCCAGCATCTATCCATGGTCTCGCGGAAGATCTCCATCATCCCTTCGTGGTCACCCGCCTCCACCCCCTTCTCCTTTATGCGGGGGAGGGCGAACTCCACGGTCTCGTTGCGGTGGATGAACAGACAGTCCTCGCAGGACCATATATCGCCGATCTTGGTGTTCTTCACGAAGTATCCGTTGCGGGGGTCCTCGCAGGGATAGAAGGGGCAGTAGCAGAAGGTGCAGTTCTGTCCCCTGAAATGGGAGGGATGGTAGGCACAGGAACGGTTGCATCCGATGTTGCCTGCCGCGAGCTCTTCCTCTACTCTCCTCTTGATGGTCTTCATGAAGGCACCCTGATGATTCCCTTAATGGGGAACGTGCTAAATAAGAATGACCTGGCATCCATCCGTCATTTTATGTGTTATGAATCCAACCTCGGGGAGATCCGTGAAGTTTCAGTGGAGTTTTTCGGTTTCGTCACATTTTTCAAGGGACTTTTTTCAGTTTCGTCACATTTTTCAAGGGAGTTTCTGGAACCGACCTCGTGCGGATTCTCGGAAAACAGTCCCGGGAGCGACCGTGCATCCGCACATAACATACCAGCCTTTATCTAAAATCAAAGGTATTCACGCGCATGGGATGCGATTTCACCTTCATTCATTGTGCCGACCTCCATCTGGGGAGCAGGTTCTGGGGACTCAGCAGGAAGGACCCCGAACTGGGGAAGAGGATGTACGAATCCACCTTCAGGGCGTTCTCTAAGATGGTCGACATAGGGAAGGAGAAGGCCGACTTCATGGTCATCGCCGGCGACATCTACGACGAACTGGTCGAGACACCCCGCACACGCACGTTCTTCGCATCCGAACTGGAGCGTTTCGGGAAACCCGTATTCATGGTCACCGGCAACCACGACCACGTGCACAGCTGGTCCGACAGCATCCCCTACCCGAAGAACGTGAAACAGTTCAGCACCGTCCCCGAATCCTACAAGGCGAGGGTGAGGGACAGGCAGATAGAGATCGCGGGGGTCAGCTTCGACGGCCCCCATACCGACGAGAACCTCGTATCCAAGCTCAGGGGCACCCCCGGCATGTTCACCATCGGCGTGGTGCACTGTTCGGTTGACACCGCGGGGGAGGGGAGCGGCTACGCACCCTGCACCGAACGCGACTTCCTGGGGAAGGACATACAATACTGGGCCCTCGGGCACATCCACAAGAGGATGACGATCAGGGAATCGGATCCCGCTGTCGTCTATCCGGGTAACATACAGGGCAGGAACCCGAACGAGAGCGGGGAGAAGGGATTCCTCCTCGTGAGCGTGACCGGGGACATGATCGAAAGGGAGTTCGTCCCCGTTCAGGATATGGTATGGAAGGACGTGGAGATCGACATAACTGGGAAGACCACCCTCCGCGAGCTGGTGGAGCAGATCAGACCCGAACTCTCCCGCGATGCGATAGTCTCCCTCACGATAACCGGAAGGGGACCGCTTAACACGGTCATCCGCCGCGACCCCGAGGGATTCGCTGACAGTCTCGAGAACATGAGCGGCTGCGTCGTCAACCTGAGGAAGGTCATGACCGGCCCGGAGATCGACCTCGAGAGGGAGAGGGACAGCGGTACGTTGCTCTCGGAGATCATCAAGGCATCGGATTCGCTATACGACAAAACGGATGAGGAGCTCCTCGAGATGCTCTGCTCCAAGGGTCCGGCGGCCGACCTCAGGCCGTATCTGCAGTACTACGCGGACAAGGGCAAGCTCAGGGAACTCGTGAGGGAGGCGGAGATGTCCGCCATCGGCAGGCTGTCGGAGGTGAGGGAATGAGGATCACCAACGTGAGGGTGAAGAGCTACGGTGCCCTGAGGGACCGTTCTTTCACCCTCGAACCCGGACTCAACGTCTTCTACGGCCCCAACGAGGCGGGGAAATCCACCCTAAGGTCGTTCATCACCATGACCGTGTTCCCCAAGGCGGGACTGAAGTATCCCGTGCAGAAGGGCAGCGACAGCGGTAAGGTGGAGGTGGAGCTCAGCGACGGCAGCATGAAAGTGTTCGAGAGGGACGGGAAGAGGAGTTCGGGCATCGGTTCCGAACTCTGCGGTATAACCGACAAGGAGTACATCTCGATCTATTCCATCTCCCCCGAGGAGCTCCGCGACGTCAAGGGACTGGAGAAGGGGGACATCAGGAACCGTTTCCTCACCATCCCCGGAGGTGCGGACCTCCCCCGTGCCTACGAGGAGATCGATGAGAGGAGATTGGAACTCCTGCCGGAGACCAAGAGGTCCGCCAAGTGCAGGATCGCTACGCTCATCGCCGAGGAGCACCAGAAGGACGTTGCCGTGACACAGTACAAGCACCGCGAGAGCGGGGACGAGAACTACGGCAACCTGGTCAGGAAGAAGGAGGAGCTCGACGGGAGGATCAGAGCGTGCACCGCGGAACTCGAGAGGGCGGACGCCGTCCGTACCGCATCCCACCGTGCCGAGGGCAGGGCGGACGACCTGAGGAGGATCGCCGAGCTGGAGGAGAGGGAGAAGGAACTTGCCTACTCCGAGAACACCGACACCGGGAAGCTCGTCCTCCTGGAGAACGAACTGGCGAGGCTCACCGCAGCTGCCAACAAGGCCTCCGCTGAGGCGGAGGAGGAACGTATGAAGCTCAGGGGCCGCAGGCCGGAGGTGTTCATCCGCAACAAGAGTCAGATCGAGTACCTCGACAGGCAGTCCGATGAATACTATTATCTCAAGCAGAAGGCGGCCCGTCCTACCGTGCAGCACGAAGAACCCGCCCCCAGCAAGGGACTTCCCGTCATCGCCGTGGCGGGAGGTGCCATAGCCGCGGCAGGTGCGGTCGCTCTCATGTTCAATACAGTCGCCGGTGCGGCGGTCATCGCCATCGGTGCGGTGGTAGCGGTGTTCGGTTTCCGCAGATGGAAGAGCACCCCCGCACCCGCCCCCGTACGGCACGAGAGCTACTCCGAGGACAGCTCCCGCATCGCCTACGTGGAGCAGAAGATGGACGAGGTGGCCCAGGACACCGGCATCGAGAGGAAGGGCTTCCGCAGCGACCTGCAGACCCTAACCGAGATGCTCGTGCTGTCGCTGTCCTATGACAATGCCGTGAAGACCTCCGCCAATGCTGAATCCGAGAGGAAGAGGGCGGAGAACGACCTCAACCTATTCCTGACCGGCTACGGCGGAAGGGAAAGATACGAAAAGGCTGTGAAGGACTCCGCCGAGCTGAAGGACGTGAGGTCGCAGCTCAAGGCCCTGAGGGAGAGCACCGCCTCGGTGGAAACGGTCGCTGTCGATTCCCAACAGGCGGAATCGGATTACTCGGACGCCATGCGGAGGAAGACCGAGCTAGAAAACGAGAGGGCACGCGTCGACCAGGCCATCAGGGACATCACGAACGACACCACCATCGAGGATGCCATCACCGAGTGGACCCTGGCGGGAGCGGCGGTGTACAACGCATCGGTGGAATGGGCACGCCTCATGCTCGAGAAGATCATCCTCGACGAGGCCTCGACCAACGCCTACAGCAGCCACCGCCCCGACGTGCTCACCCGTGCGGATGCGTTCCTCTCGGCCATGACCGACGGGAGGTATCGCATCGACACCGACCCCCGTGCCACCGAGATAGGGATCGTGGATAAGGGCACCGGCGACGTGAAGACCGTGAAGGAATGGTCCAGCGGACTGGAGGACCAGGTGAAGCTGTCCATGAAGATGGCGGTGTCGCTCAGCCTGTCCAAGGAAAGGCCCCCGGTCATCCTCGACGATGTTTTGCTGACATCCGACAGCGGAAGGAAGGGCAGGGCCTGCGAGGCCATCCGCATGCTCTCCGAGGACATACAGGTGCTGTATTTCACCTGCGACCGCGAGACCCGCGACCTGATGGAGAGGGCCGGAGCGAGGGTCAACGACCTCTGATCGTATCCTTAATTCAATCCAATCCGCGGCCAGTCAGCTTATTATAGAAGTGCGTAAGGCTAATCCTTATAATCTCGAAAAAGGATACGACCGCAAGGGAGAGGTCTAAGCCTTCCTGTTCACAATATCACACTAACTCGGCGCGGTCGAGCATGGCTCCTGCGTCATCATTGCCGACAATCCGATGAGGACACTGCGGCAGAAAAAACAGTCGATAAAATGGGATTACCCTGACAGCGATCCAGCTGTATGACGGGTGCAAACATCAGTACATGTTGTACTGCCGAACAGGAAACCGTGTAGATTTTTCCCCGGAACAAAACCCGGAGTGGTTTCATGAACATGACAGATCCCAGTTCAATAAAGTACCAAGTCAAAGCGAAGATCAACGCCGACGGAATCGTCGACAAACCAGATGTCGTCGGTGCCATTTTCGGACAGACCGAAGGTCTGCTCGGCGACAACCTCGACCTGAGGGACCTCCAGAAATCCGGCAGGATAGGAAGGGTCGAGGTCGAGATCGTCTCCAAGGGCGGCAAGTCCGAGGGTATCATCTACATGTCCTCGTCCCTCGACCAGGTCGAGACCGCCATCATCGCCGCTACCCTGGAGACCATCGACCGCGTCGGTCCCTGCAAAGCCTCCATCAAAGTCATCGGCATCGAGGATATCCGCGTCACCAAGAGGGAGCAGATCGCCGAGCGTGCCAAGGAGCTCCTCGGAGCCCTCATGGAGCAGGCCAAGGGAAGCGGTTCCAACCTCACTCAGAACATCAGGGAGTCCCTGCAGGTGGAGGAGATCACCACCTACGGTAAGGAACGCTGCCCCGCGGGACCCACCGTCAAGAATTCCGAGGCTATCATCATCGTCGAGGGCAGGTCCGATGTCCTCAACCTCCTCAGGGCGGGCATCAAGAACGCCATCGCCGTGGAGGGAACCAACATCCCCAAGTCCGTCCAGGACCTCTCCAAGGAGAGGGTCACCACCGCCTTCGTCGACGGCGACAGGGGAGGAGAGCTCATCCTCAGGGAGCTCTTCCAGACCGCGGATATCGATTACGTCGCACGCGCTCCCCGTTCCCAGGAGGTCGAGGAGCTCTCCGCCAAACAGCTCGTCAAGTGCCTCAGGAACAAGATCCCCGGCGACCAGTACATGGAGATGAACAAGCTCTCCTTCGAGGAGAAGGAACTCTCCGAGGATGCCGAGAACGACATGAGGGAGAGCAGGCGCAGCGAGGACTCCGACGAGGAACCCCGCTTCAGGATCAGGAAGGCCAACGACGATGACGAGGAGGATTCCCGCTTCAGCCGCAACAGGAGGGAGCGCCACACCCGCAGGAACGCGGAGGAGATGGCGGAGGAGGAAGGACGTTTCGGACGCAACAGGAGGGAACGCTTCAGCCGCAGGAACGCCGACGAGGATACCGAGGAAGAACCCCGCTCCGACAGACGCAGGGAACGCCACACCCGCAGGAACGCGGAGGAGATGGCGGAGGAACTCGAACCCCGCAGGAGGGAAAGGAGGGACAGGGAGTCCAGGCGTGTCGTCGAGGAGGAACCCGAATTCGCTGACGAGACCCCCGACACCGAATCCGTGATCACCGAGACCGAGAACGGCGACATCGTCGTCGAGGAAGTAGAGATCAAAGAGGAGGCCGCAGAAGAGGGAAGCACCTGCGGAAGAACCTGCAGCAGAGGAGCCTGTCGCGGAAGAGGCTCCCGCAGAGGAGGAAGCCCCCAAGAAGACCGTGAGGGCACCCCGCGGAAAGAAGGCCAAGGCCGAGAAGATCCTCACCGAGGAGCAGGAGGCAATGAAGGCAGTACTCTCCGAGATCTCCGGTACCCGCAACTCCGTCCTCATGGACAGCGAAGGCAACACCCTCGACAAGGTCGAGGTGAAGAACCTTGCCAACTATCTCAAGGAGACCGACAAGGACAACATCGCCACCATCGTCTTCGACGGAGTCATCTCCCAGAACATCCTGGACATCTCCTCCGGAAAAGGCATCAAGACCCTGGTCGGAAAGAACAAGGGCAAGATCTCCAAACTGCCCGCCGAGCTCACCGTATGGACCAGGACCGACCTCCTTTGAGTGATATCACATGGCCGCACCGAAGAAAGTAAGAGTCAACGAGTGGGAGGACGTAGCCTCCCTGAAGCACACCGGTCAGGTGGAGATCCCCGCCGACCCCCTCGACAGGGTCCTCGGACAGGAGGAGGCCATCAACCTGGCGAAGATCGCCGCAGTTCAGAGGAGGAACCTGCTCCTGGTGGGTCCCCCCGGAACCGGTAAGTCGATGATCGCCAGGGCCATCTCGATGAACCTCCCCAAGGCCACGCAGGAGATCCGCGTGGCACACAACCCCGAGAATCCCGAGAGGCCCTTCCTGAACATCCTCTCCGCCGAGGATGTGAGGTCCGAGGAGAACGCCGAGAGCGATGCCATAGGAACCCTCTACGACCCCAAGAACGTCCCCCCGAACATCTCCGAGCACCTCGGTTACAGATGCAAGGGATGCGGGGCAATCTCCAGCTTCAACGACCTCAACTGCCCCCAGTGCGGCAGGAGCAAGGTCGAGAGCGGAGGCAACACCAACAACCCGTTCGGCGTGAACATCATGGGCATCCTGCAGTCCACCGGGCTCACCCCCTCCATGACCGCAGGGAAGGAGAGGGTCAACACCGTCCGTATGAAGGACGACGGCTCCCAGGAGACCGTCGTGTTCGAGCGTGCCGGCGACAAGATCAGGATGCTCGACACCAAGGCCCTGGAGAAGAAGAACAAGCTCAGCAAGAAGTCCTCCTCCAAGACACTGGTGAAACTGGACCGCAACCCCTTCGTCCTTGCCACAGGGGCCTCCGAGACCGAACTCCTCGGCGACGTGAGGCACGACCCCTACGGCGGACACGACAAGATCGGGGTACCGGCTTACCAGAGGGTAATCCCCGGAGCCATCCACGAGGCACACGAGGGTGTGCTCTTCGTCGATGAGATCTCCCACCTCGGATCCCTACAGAGGTACATCCTCACCGCCATGCAGGACAAGAAGTTCCCCATCACAGGAAGGAACCCCCAGTCCTCGGGAGCGAGTGTCAAGGTGGAGAACGTCCCCTGTGACTTCATCCTGGTCGCTGCATGCAACCTCCAGGACCTGGAGAACATCCTCTCGCCCCTCAGGTCGAGGATCATCGGTAACGGATACGAGGTTCTGGTGGACGTGGCGATGCCCGACAACAGCCACAACCGTGCCAAGTACGCACAGTTCGTCGCACAGGAGATAGCCATGGACGGCCACATCCCCCACGCCACCATCGAGGCCGTGGAGGAGATCATCGCCGAGGGAAGGAGACGTGCCAAGGCAGACGATCAGAACAACGCCCTCACCCTCAGGCTGAGGGAGCTCGGAGGTCTCATCAGGGCCGCCGGAGACATCGCCGTCATGGAGAAGAGCAAGTTCATCACCGCTGAACACGTGAAGCTCGCCAAGAAGAGGTCCGAGCCCGTGGAACAGCAGATCAAGGAACGCTACGGATCGTACCAGAAGGGTATGACCCACGACATCTCCGATGCCCAGAAGCAGAGGTCCGATTACTATCTGCAGAACGAGCACATCGACGACACGATGTACAACTGAAACTCATCTCCCGTCTTCGGACGGGATATCCCTTTTTCAGGAGATGGTCACGACGTTGATCTGTTTCTTCAGGACGTTGACCATCAGCTGTATTCCGCCGCGAGCTTGAACCATTTCATGGCCTCGAACTCGTTGACGGGGACGCCCTTGCCCTTGTGGAATGCCATCCCGATACTGAACTGGGCCTTGTTGAAACCGAGCTCGGCGGACTTCCTGAACCACTCCATGGATTTGGAATAATCCTGATCCACGCCGTGGCCGTCGCGGTAGAGGGTACCGATGTTGTACATGGCCTTGGCACTGCCCATCTCGGCCGCTTTGGTGTAGACCTCAAGGGCCTTGAGATAATCCTGGTCAACACCCTTCCCTCCCTCGTACATGACCCCGAGGTTGTAGGTTGCCTTCTGGCTCCCCTTCTCGGAAGCTTCGGAGAAATAACCGAATGCCTTGGGGAAGGACTGCTCGGCACCGCTGCCGTTGTAGTGCATGACACCCAGGTAATAGATCGCATCGACGGAACCGGCCTCTGCGGCCTTGGTGAAGAGATCGAAGGCTTGGGGCATCTTGGACTCGTCTTCAGAGTTGTAATATGCGAATCCTTCGTCGAAGAGTTCCTGAGCACCGGTTGCGTCTGCCATGGATACACGAATGAGCGACGATTATTTTAGGATAATCTTCTCAATTGGATCTCACCGAACTGCCGGAGGATATCATCCTCACCCCTGCGGAACCGTCATTATAGAAATGTTCCAGCCTCTCGAAAACGGTGAAACCGTTACGGGTGTAGAACCTGATGGCGGAGGTATTGTTCTCCTTCACCTCTAACTGTATCATGCCGATGCCTTCCATCATGGCGGATTGCCTGAAACGGGCCAGCATCATACTGCCGATGCCCCTGGAACGGTATGCCGGATCGACGCAGAACAAGGAGACAGATGCACGTCTGTTACTCAACCTGGCACCTGCGAGGTAACCGATGATCCTGCCGTTGAAATCGCAAGCGACTATCTGACCTGCCGGCCACTGCATGAGAAAATACTGGACCACTTCGGGAGCATAATACTCGTCGAGGGAGGCGGCCATCAGGGAATAAGCCCCATTGGCATCGTTCTCCCGCATGATCCTTATCTCCATGCAAAGGTGATAGCGGTTCGGATATATCATCTGTACAGATTTCCTCTCGCTGCAGGCCTTTCCCTGCGGTGCAGAATCGCGACCGCGATCCCCGCGGCTAGTACCGAAACGGCTGCGAAAATATAGTCTGAAGTCAAATGTGCCAGATATCCATTTTCGTCACCATCTACGGTGTATGTCGCACTGCATGAATAATCGGTACCCGCGATGCTCACTGTCACCGTGTAGGTGCCCGGCCCGGGAAGACGGAATAGGGTACGGTTCAGGAATCCGGTACGTATCGTACCGTTCCCGAGATCCCATTCGTACTCCGCACCATCGGGACCATTGACCGACAGGACTAATACATCACCCTTCGAGGTCCCCACCCTCTCCATCTTCAGCTCCAGGCCGGTCTCTTCAAGTGTGTAATAGTTCACACCGAAGTCCCTGAGGAACAGTTCTGCGAAATAATCAGAGATCTCCTTCGATTCGATTATGACGGCACTCTCACGGTTACGGTAGAACGAATTGGCAGTCCAGTTCACAGACCCGATCCAGACCTTATCATCGCAGATGACACCTTTATTGTGCACCAATTGGAACTCTTCCCTGCCTGATATCCCTACGGCTTTAACGGAAGTGGAGCTGGAGACCTCGCTCACGACCTTTTCGTGCTCCTCGCCGTCGCTCTGCGAGGTATCGAGGACGAGTCTGCTGTCGGCACCGCGTTCAGCGGCAGCGTTCATCCATGCTATGGGCGTATCCCCGCTACGGCTCGAAAGCGAAGCGGCGAGATCCATCTGTTCGGCGAATACGCGTTCCTCCGCACCGTCAATCAGACCATGCATCGCAGCGAACGAATCGTCAGGGGAGAATACCGGGACCACGGAGGCCTCATACCAAGTCGATGCATTTTCGTAAGTACCGCATTCGGGCAATTCCCCGAACGGACGGGCATTGGGATAGAGGAAATCGAATTCTTCCACATCTCCCCATTCCATGGAGAAATCGTTATCGAAAACCCTTTCGAAGTATCCTGCGAGTCCGGTACTGACTGCTATCGCCCCCCATCCGCGGTTCCCGGAGTCGCCTATGTTCCCTGTGGTCCAATTCTCGGAAGTGATGATTACACTTGAATTGTCAATGACAGCATATTTACTGTGTACATACAAATAACGTACATTTTCCGAATCCTGGTGATTGATCAGCCTGACATGTCCCCCGGAATCACTGAGAGTTTTCATCAACGAGACCTCCTTGGAGATATCGGTACCCAACGGCGATCCTTCCACCAATACCCTCACGGAGACACCTTCGGACAGTTTCTTGCAGAGGATCGAGATGATATCGGGGCTGCTGAGGAGATAGATGCAGATGTCGATCCTTGATTCAGCGGAGGAGAGTGCCGCAAGTATCGGTTCCCCGCGGGATTCAGGGAAGGAAAACGGATGGATTTTTGCATAAAATCCACTGTCTGGCACATCTAACTTTGTCCATCCGAACTTGGTCTGCTTCCAGTCCTCGGAAGAATCACTATCGGCACAATCTCTACGCAACAGATAATATCCCGAGGAACATGGGGCAGGTTCCCCGAGCCAGCCTTCCGTACCCTTCGATTTTCCCCAGCATACGCTATCGATTTGGGCATCACCGTCGTATAACTGCAGTTCGTCCCCAGAATCGGCCAGAAGGAGGTTCCCGGATCTGCTGAGACGTGTATCGGTGTAAGCGATCGCATGTTCCGGCGAATCCCTGCCTGTGAAGGTCAGTGATCCCCCGGAAGGTATGGTAAGGCTTCTGATCACGGTCAGGATGCCTTCGCCGTCGGTGATCCTGAATCCTTTCAGATCTACATCGAAAGAGGCACCGTTGCTCAGGACGAAGTACTCATCCTTGGGGTGGACCTCGGTTATCAATACCGTGTCCGAAGCCGCATCGGACGAATCCGAAAAAACCGGTATCTGGCACAGTAGGAAAACGGCAGCGGTTGCGAACAGGATTTTAACGTTCTTGGAGAACGGCATACGCCCGCTTCGCGTCAGGCGGATAAAAAGGAAGGGTGTACAGTTACAGGTTAGCCTCCCCGAAGGGAGGAAATGGAAATTGATCAGAGGCCGCTGACGAGGTCCTCGAGCACCGCACGGGGATCCTGTGCCTTCACGACACCGGATGCTAGCAATACGCCGTCTGCCCCGAGCGAGAGGGCTGCGGATACGTCTTTGCCGGTCTTCACACCCGCACCGCAGAGAACGCGGACATTGGGATTGACGGCCTTGACCGCCTGGACAGTGTCCCTGACGATGGAGGGATCAGCGGTTGTTACGGAGATGTCGCCTCCGATGAGTTCCGGAGGTTCTACCGCGATGTACTCGGGAGCGTACTCAGCCAAAGCCTTGGCATCCTCCACGGTGTTCGCACAGACGACGGTCACCAGACCGAGCTCGTGTGCCATGGCGACTGCCTGGCCGACAGTCTCGTTGGGTACCTTGTGCTCAGCGTGGTTGATGAGGGTCCCCTGGCATCCGCAGGCCTTGACCATGGAGGGGGTGACCCATCCGGTGGCAGAACCGGGCTTGCGGGGGTCGATGTTCTGGGAGAGGACGGGGATATCCACCGCACCTGCCACGGCGGAGAGTTCCACCATGGGAGGGCAGGCGATGATCCGGGCACCGGTCTTCGATGCCACTTCCTCGCAGGCTTTGGCCAGGCCGACGGCTTTGGGACCGTCGACCTCGGCGTATGCCTTGAAGTTGACGATTACGACCTTGGATCCGAAATCACTCGACATCGGACTTGTCCTTCTTGGAGCAGCAGCACTTGCTGTCGTCATCCTTGGGGGACACGAACCTCTTCTTGAGGTCCTCGAGGACTGCGGGCCTGGAGGTGTACTCCATCTCATCGGCACCGAGGATGGAAGGCATGAAGGGTCCCTGACGCCTCATCATGACGGATGCCTTGATGGCGTTCTGGCGAGCGAGGTCCCAGGTGTTGCTTCCGAAGATGTCGACGGGCTTGTGCTCTCCGCCCTTGACTCCGGGTGCCTCGAGGCCCTGGAGCTTTCCTTCGCAGAGCTGGAATCCGAGACAGCAGATTCTCGGGGGCCCGTCGTAGTAAACAGGGTTGGAGTCCTCGGGGCTGCAGGGGTACATGGCTCCGATGTGGCTTCCCCTCATCCATCCGGCTGCGAGGAAGACATTCTGGAAGACCTGGGTGTACTCTCCGACGGAGGGGAATCCGGACTGGCACCTGCAGATGCAGACGGGGTCGTCCTTTCCTACGTAGGAACCTGCGGTCATGTTGAGCTTATCGGTGGAGACGACGGCTGCGGGGCCGAGGCCGGCGCGGCTGTAGACCCTCTTGATGGCGTACCTGTAGGTGTCGCCGAGCAGGGAGAGGATGCTGTAGGTCTCTTCGGGTGCGGACATGGTCACGAACTTGTTTTCGAGAACATCCTGGATCTCGACGTCGAATCCCTGTTTCGCCCTCTTGTCGATGACGAGACCGGTGGTGGTGAAGGGATCGAGGAAGATCCTGGAGAGGATGGGGGAGTATGCGGAGGGCTCGGTCTTGTCCGCCATGAAGAACAGAAGGGGCTCGGAAGGCCTCTCCTCGAAGGTCATCTCGGCGGAACCGGGTCCGGCTCCCTTGACGTTTCCGGAGAATGCGTCGGTCAGGAGGTCCTGTCCGGCGGCGTAGAGATGCATTGCCTTGGAGAGCTTGGTGGCCTCGGTGAAGCACTCCCATGCGGCTCCGTGGATCTCGGAGTTGTTCTCTCCCTTGTAGTGGGTGAGGTAAAGGTTGATGTCGTCTCCGCAGCGGGTGACGTAGAAGTCCTCAATGACTCCCTGTTTCTGTTTGTCTGCGAGGATCTCTCTGCACTTCTCCATCATGGAGGGGTGGGGGGTCATGTGACCCGCGATGGATCCGATGTCTGCTTTGATGATAGATACAGTGACTTTCTCAGCCATAGGTATACACCGATTGGCCGCTTGATTGCCTCTATAATATAATATGGTTTGTTCGGCGGGAAGCCCCGCCCATCCTAGGAACGGCGGATTATCGGAGGCGGTATCGGGAATGGTGCCCTTCCCGCCCCTGTCATTGCTAGCGGATTGTCGCAATCGGGCCCTGTGTTACTGGTTGGGTATTTATAGTATGAATGAGAGATACACGCGACTGGACGATTATGACATTGAGTATGTACGACATGCAGGACCGGGTCATGGTTTTCATTGACCTACGCAACATGACCAAATCGGTGAAGATGGACTCGCAGTTCTCCAGACTCGACTTCGAGTTCCTCGTAAACTATCTGCTGATGGGCAGGAAGCTCCTGGCAGCGTACATATTCGACAGCAAGGGAGTGCTCGAGGCCGACGATCGCAGCCGTGCCTTCCACGATCTGCTCAGATACAAGGGATTCAGGGTTATCGCCAGGGATTCCTTCGACGTGGAGAGGGACGAACAGAAGGAAGTCGATGTCGCCATGGCCTGTCAGATCGTCGTACACGCCCTCAGGGACAACTACGATACCGCCATCGTCGTCAGCGGGGACCGCGATTTCATCCCCGCCATACAGGAGGTGCAGGCCGCAGGCAAGAAGGTCGAGGTGGCCGCGTTCTCCAAGCACATGGCGAAGGAGATGAGACGTGCCGCCGACAAGTACTACGAACTCGACGACGTGCCTCTGCTCAGCCTCTCCAATTACTATGCAGAGGAAAGTGCCAGCGATGCCAAGGAGGAGATCCAGTGACAGACAGCAGATTCGATTGGTACACCTTCGTACAGAAGGCCAACATAGAATACGGTACGACCGATGCGGACTGGGACCCCTACGCCCGCGTGGCGATCCTCTCCTTCAACGAGGACGCCAACCGCGTCTGTGCGAAATTCAACGGGAAGAACGTCTACCCCCACAACATGTTCAAGGAGCGTATCAAGAACGGTGATGTCTGGGTCTGTTCACTCACACTCAACGGGAACACCAATTATTTCGCAAGGGGCATCAAGAAGCTCGATGCGTCGTTCCTCATGGAACTCAACAAGGGGGACATTGACACCGTGGTGGACTTCCTTTGGAAGAACAACCGGGCATCGCTCGAACCCGTCCTCGAGGAGAAATACAAGACGATCTTCCAGGAGAAGATCACCGAACTGGTCAACGAGGCCAGGAAGGAGGATCTCCTCAAAATCGAGGAACTCGAGACCGAACTGGAGCGTCTCAAGAAGGTATCGTCCGAGGACAAGGCCTCCATCAAATCCCTGGAAGGAGCCCTGGAGGCGGCCAAATCGTCCAATGCCTCGTTCGCTCCGCAGCAGGGACCCATGCTCCCGCCCTCCAATAACTTCGTACCCTGGGGCGTGTCCGACATGGCTCCCGTGACCAGGATCAGCCCGGAAGCCATCACCTCGGAGAACTTCACACGTTCCAGATACTCCGTGCATCTCAGTGCCGACCACCGCAACCTTCTCATCGTGGCGGATGCCAACGGGAACGTCCTGTGCATACAGAACACCATCACCCTGTCGGGACTGGACACCATCCTTCCGTTCAGCGGCGAGACCGAACTCCCCTGCACGTACAATCCGTCGTTCAACGGGCTGATGATAACCCTCAATTGAACCACGCGACTGTGTTGAATAAGTCCTGATTCACCATCGCTTCAGGCCTCCAGCATAATCTCCCTATGGATGTCGTACAGCGAATACCTGTACTGCATCGTGAGA
>CACWTF010000002.1 GCA_902763685.1 methanogenic archaeon
CGAATCGTCGAAACTGGTCGGACAGACCCGCGACGGCCAGGACATGTACAGGGTATCCTACCTTGTCCGTCTCCCCGAGTTCCATCTCGGGGACATCGTCCGGTACGGGAAGAAGTACTATCTCCTCACCCGCATCTCCAATTCCGGAGGGAAGATCAGGTCCCTCACCAATTTCCAGGAGACCACCGTCAGGCGTCCCAACATGCCTGAGCTCAAGGTCTACGCAAAAGCCTCCGAACTGGAGGCGGCCGATGTGATATCGCAGTCCTACGGCGAGATCCAGATCATGGATCCCTCTAACTATTCCATGAAGGATGTGCTGGTGCCCAAGGATGCGGTCATCGGAGAATCAGTCAAAGTCGTGAGGATCGACGGGATCCTCTATTATGTCCCCCAGTGAGGCTTACCAATGGTAGTCAAATTACCCGAACCAACCGAGAAAGTCGTTGAGAACATCCTGCGTCTCGCCAACACCAAGCTGCCCGAGGATATCGGGTGGGCGCTGGAGGCCGCGGCCGGATGGGAGACCAATCCCACCGCACAGTCGCAGATAGGGGCGATCCTGGAGAACGTCCGCAAGGCCGAGCACATGTACAAACCCATGTGCCAGGATACCGGTATTCCGATATTCTACGTCCGCGGGAAGTTCGATTCCTCCATCGCGAAGGACATCGCCCAGGCGGTGGAGAACTGCACCAAGGCGATCCCCATGCGTCCCAACACCGTGGATCCCATCATCCGTATCAACAACGGCAACAATCTCGGTCCCGGCATGCCCGCAGTACACTACATCCCCACTGACGACGATTTCACCGAGATCTCCGTCATGCTGAAGGGTGCGGGTTCGGAGAACATGACCCGTCTGAAGATGCTCAACCCCTCTGACGGTATCGAGGGTGTGAAGAAGTTCATCATCGACTCCGTCATCGATGCGGGTGGCAGGCCCTGCCCTCCCGGAATCGTCGGGGTCGGAATCGGAGGTACCGCGGACGAGTGCGTGGCAATGGCCAAACGCGCTCTGATGGAACCCCTCGACATGGAGGACCCGGATCCGGAGATACAGGCCCTCGAGGAGGAGCTCTTCGTCAAGATAAATTCCAGCGGACTCGGTCCCATGGGACTCGGAGGGGACACCACCGTCCTCGGTGTCAAGATCAGGAAGGCGTTCTGCCACACCGCAAGCCTTCCCGTTGCGGTCAACATCGGCTGCTGGGCCACCCGCAGGGCGGTCGCGCGCATCACCGACAACGATGTGATCTATTCACAGGGGGTCAGGTTATGAGGTCCCTCTACGCACCCTTCGACGAGAAGACCGTCAGGTCCCTCAAGCTCGGGGAGATCGTCAACATCACCGGAGCGGTCGTCACCGGCAGGGACGAGGTCCATATCCGTGCCCTTGAGTACCTCGACGAAGGAAAGGAGGTCCCCCAGTGCCTCAACGAGGCGGTCCTCTATCACTGCGGACCCATCATGGTGCAGGACGACAAGGGCACCTGGTCCGTCGTGGCGGCAGGTCCCACCACCAGTGCCAGGATGAACACCCTCGAACCCCGTTTCATCAGGGAGTTCAAGATCCGTGCGATCATCGGCAAGGGCGGCATGTCCAAGGAGGTCGCGGAGGCCATGAAGGAGGTCGGATGCGTATATCTAGCCGCCACCGGCGGTGCCGCGGTATCTTACGCTGAGGGACTCTCCCGCGTGACCGGATACGACTGGCTGGACCTCGGTATGCCCGAGGCATTATGGCATTTCCAGACCCGTGCACTCGGTCCCCTCGTGGTGGCCATCGATGCGGAAGGCAACAGCCTTTACGAAAAGGTCCGCGAGAAGGTCGCCGAGAATCTCAAGAAGCTTTAAGCCTCAGTCTTCGATTCCCTTCGAGTTGCGCCTGACCATGATATAGGATATCAGTACGAGGATCAGTCCTACCGCGACTCCGAGCATCATGAGTGCGTGATAAGTGGTCATTCCGTAGAATGTGGGGATCTCCTTCTCGACCATCGTGACGCTGTGTGTGGTCTGCCCGTTGAAGGTGACATTATCTTCAGTAACGGACTGGTATCCATTACAGGAGACTTTGATGCGGTATATTCCGTAGGGAAGGTTGGTGAAAGTATATTTTCCGTCAGACTGGGTTTCACCGGAGAACTCTTGGGAACTATCTTTGTCTTCAAGGGTTATCATCGCATTCCTAAGGAATCTGTCAGTACCTTTCACAGTGAATTCCACGTCTTCGTGACCGAGTATCAGTACGATGCCGTGATAAAGATCGGATCCAAGCTGATATGTGGTTCCGGTAACCCCTTCGAGGTCGAGTCTCAGATGATTGGTACCTGAGATGGCGCTGATCCTCTCGGGCATGCTCTGGGCGATATAATCTATGTCGGTGAAGTAGATATTGAATGTATCCAGACTGGTATATTCCGAAGTCAGAGTAAAAGTGAATTTGCCTTCGTCGTCTACGATTGCTTTGATGGGTTCCAGGGACTCAGCAGTATTGTTGAGATTGATCTCTATACCCTTTGCTGGAGTATTGGGGGACCCTGCCATCCCGACGTAGCCGGTGATGGTGGTTACAGATGTGGCATCCGAGCTGTCGCTGTCAGCGAATATCACGACTGTCGAGGATAGCAGTGCGGCGACGAAAACGAAAGCGAACAGCTTGCGGTGCATCTGTGTTCGTAATGGAGTTCTCAATATATTTTTTTATATGATATGGGGGAGCTTTTGGCCCAACGGAAACTTAAATATAGGCGCTAGGGTTAGGTCACGCGATTCCACATCGAGGGGGAGTTGGTTATGGAGAAGATTAGTAAAGTTCACTCGACCGAAGAGGTCCTTGGCCTGATGGAACCGTTGGTTTCCAAGTGGTTCCACGAGAGATTCGATTCCCTTACCGAACCCCAGTCGATGGCCATCCCCGTCATCCATGAGCGCAAGAGCGTCCTCATTTCTTCCCCTACCGGTTCCGGAAAGACCCTTACCGCCTTCACCAGCATTCTCAACCAGCTGATCAAATACTCCAACGAAGGCACCCTCGAGGAGAAGATCTACTGTATCTACATCTCCCCCCTCAAAGCATTGGCCAACGATGTTAAGCGTAACCTGAGCGACCCCCTCACCCAGATGAAAGAACTCGCCGCCAGGGAGGGAATGAATGTGCCAGACATCCGTGTCGCTGTACGTTCGGGAGACACTCCCCAGAACGAGAGGCAGAAGATGGTCCGCCATCCTCCGCACATCCTCATCACCACCCCCGAGTCGATGGCCCTCATCCTCGCATCCCCCAAATTCAAGGAGAACCTGAAGAACATCGAGTGGGTGATCCTCGACGAGATCCACGATATATGCGATTCCAAGAGGGGAGCATTCCTCTCCCTCACCCTAGAGATGCTCCGTTCCTACTGCGAGCACGATTTCACCAGGATCGGACTGTCCGCTACCGTGGCCCCCATCGAGGAGGTGGCGAAGTACCTGGTCGGATTCGGACCGGACGGTGAGGCACGCGATGTGGTCCTCATCCAATCCAGTTCCAAGAAGATCCTCGATCTGAAGGTGATCTGTCCCACCGACGACATGACCGCGCTGCCCACCGATGTGGTCAGTTCGATGATGTACGACCGCCTCAAGGAGCTGGTCGATGCCCACGAGACCACCCTGATCTTCACCAACACCCGTTCCGGTGCGGAGGCCGTCGTCTACAAACTGAAGGAGAGGGGACTGGAGAACATCGAGGTCCACCACAGCTCCCTCGGAAAGGACACCCGTCTCGACGTGGAGGAGCGTCTGAAGAACGGGGAGATCAAGTGCGTCGTGTCCTCCACCTCGCTCGAACTGGGTATCGACATCGGTTCGGTGGATCTGGTGTGCCAGATCGGTTCCCCCAAATCCGTCGCCAAGGGACTCCAGAGGATCGGAAGGAGCGGTCACAGCTTCGGTAAGATCGCCAAGGGACGTCTCATAGTCTTCGATCCAGACGACCTCTCCGAGTGTGCCGTCATGTGCAGGGCCGCCCACCGCAACGATATCGACCGTGTCGGTATCCCCGAGAACTGTCTCGATGTTCTCTCGCAGGCCGTCGTCGGTATGAGCATCGACCGCCGCTGGGACGTCGAGGAGGCATTCCAGGTCGTAAGGTCGTCGTACTGCTACCACCGTCTGCCCCGCGAGAAGTTCATGAACGTCCTGGACTACCTCGGGAGCAAGGAGGAGCACGAGGGCGTCTACTCGAAGATATGGTACGACACCGACAACATGCAGTTCGGTAAGAAGAAGGGTGCCCGTATGATCTACTTCATGAATCTGGGTACCATTCCGGAAGAGGCCAACTACCGTGTCATCACCAGCTACGGTTCCGTGGCCGGGGAGCTCTCCGAGAAGTTCGTCGAGAGGCTGTCGCCCGGCGATGTCTTCGTCCTCGGTGGAAGGAGTCTGGAGTTCGTACGTTCCAAGGGGATGACCGCCTTCGTCAAGGAGGCCAACGGAAGGAAGCCCACCGTCCCCTCCTGGGCGGGAGAGATGCTGCCCCGTTCGTTCGACCTGTCCATGGATGTCGCCAGGTTCAGGAAGGAGATGTCGCAGGTCATCGCCGACAAATCCCCCGACCGTCTCGAGAGACTGTCCCAGGAGTTCGATATCGATACCGGTTCCGCCCGTTCCCTCGTGTCCTATTTCAGCGAGCAGGCGGCCGTTGCCGGATTCATCCCGGACATCGACAGGCTGGCTATCGAGGAGTACATCGACCCCTCCGGCAACCAGAGGATCATCTTCCATTATCCGTTCGGAAGGCGTGTGAACGATGCCCTCTCCAGGGGTTACGCCTACCGCATCACCACTCTCACCGGTGCCAACGTCTCGGTCACCATCACCGACGACAACTTCATGATCGGCACCACCCACAAGATCGACATCAGCACCATCCCCTCGATGCTGAACACCCGCGACCTGGAAGCGGTCCTGAGGAAGGCCGTCAAGGACTCGGAGATATTCAAGCTGAGGTTCAGGCACACCGCCTCCCGCAGTTTCATGATCCTCCGTAACTACATGGGGCGCTCCATCTCCGTCAACCGCCAGCAGATGCGTTCCGCCTACCTCCTGGAGACCCTGCGCGACATGGATAACGAACCCGTCATCGAGGAGACCTACAGGGAGATCCTCGAAGACGATATGGATATCAACAATGCCAGGGTCGTACTCGAGATGATGGAGCGCGGAGAGATGAAGGTCACCACCATCCCCTTCACCGGCACCCCGTCCCCCTTCGCCCACACTGTCATCCTTTCCGGATTCTCGGATATCGTGCTGATGGAGGACCGCACCGCCCTGCTGAAGGAGCTCCACAGGAAGGTCCTGGAGAGGGCCCTCGGGGACAACATCAGGGAATTCGAGTTCGATCCCGACCAGGTCACCCAGTATTTCAGGCAGAAGATCGGCAGGGTCACCTGCAAGGACGACATCCCCAAACTCCTGGCCCGCACAGGTCCGCTCCAGGTCATGCGCGAGCGCGGTAGGAACATCTATCCGTACTGCGACCCGGACAAGAAGACCGTCGACGGCTGGGTGCGCGAACTGGTCCGCGAAGGACGCATCGGCACCGTGTTCCTCGACGAGATGCACGTGGTACCCGCCGACGAGGTGGAGACCTATGCCGTCGCCACGGTCCGTGACCGTTCCCTCAACGAGGTGGATAAGCAGGTTTATGCTTTGATCGGTCAGAACACCCTGCTCAGCGAGGTCCATTCCCAGGTGGACCTGTCCGAGGACATAGTCTTCAGGTCCATCCGCAAACTGGAATCCATGTATCTCATCACCCGTACCGACGTCACCGAGAACAACCGTTGGTACTTCTCGCGCCGCGACCCCCCGTCCGGCAACAGGTCGGAAGCGGTGGACCATGTGGTGCTGAGGTATCTCGGTTGCTTCGCACCGACCACCGTGCAGGAGGCGGCGTTCGCCCTCAACCTTCCCGAGAACGAGGTGGAATCCTCCCTCAACTCTCTGGTGGCCAGCGGCGAGGTCCGCCAGGGTCAGTTCCTGGTGTCCGAGAACCAGCAGTACATGCTGACCTCCGACCATCTCAAGCTCCGTTCCGGCAGCACCAACATCTACGATTACGAATCCGTGGAGAACTACAGGATGACCAAGGGAGAATCCTTCGATTCCATCGAGGACTTTTTCAAGTTCTATGTGACCGCCGGATTCGAGATAGATGTCTTCAGCAGGGTACGCAACTTCGACATCGCCGAATGGCAGAAGATGCGTGCGGATGGGCGTATAGTGCTCGGACGTTTCTGCCGCGGGCGTGTCAGGTACATGCTCGCCGAGGATGCAGACAAATATGCATATTTCAGAGTCGATTCGACGGAGTCCCAGGATGCTGATATCCTCAGCAGGATCGAGGGCTCGGGCAGCGGTATCACCCTCAGGGAGCTGGTGGCCGCCACGGGACTCGACAAGGAGAAGGTCAAGGAATCCGTCTCCCGTCTCGACCGTTCCCTGAAGATCGTCAGGGCTTACAGCGAGAGGGAGGACTGGGGTACCGAGAACCTTTATGTAGCATACAGTCCCAGACCGTTGGATTCCAGTCCCGAGGACGAGATCGTCGAGAAGGCCATCCGTGCTTACGGCCCCATACCCACCATGGCCGTGAGGTATCTGGTGAACATCCCCGACGACGAGATCGCATCCGCGGTCAGCAGGATCGGTGCCGTCCAGATCCTGGTCGGCGCGGGACAGATGCCCATGTACATCATGCCCGACGAGCTCCCCGCACTGGATGCCGCACCGCCCGCCCCCACGGACGTACGCATCCTGTCGCTGTTCGACCCCGACCTCGGATCCAAATGGGCGGAGATCTCCTCCCGTTACGGCGACAAGTGGATCTACCCCGTCGTCAAGGGCTCCAGGATCATAGGGGCCATGGAGATCTGGGAGATGTCGGGATGCGTGGAGATAAGGTCCCTGGACATCGACAACCCGGAGCTCCTGCCCGACGCACTCGCCGCGGTCGACCGGTTCATGGAGTTCTACGAGCAGAAGGGTGTGGGCATCGTCAGGATCCGCGAGGTCCTGTCCACCGACGCCGCCCAGCTGGGCGAGGGCATCGCCAAGTCCCTCCGGGATGCCGGATACGTCCTTGTCAACGGATTCTATGCCAAAGGTAAGTTCGTCACCCGCGTCATGTCCCGCGACGAGATGTACAGCTATGTCTTCCGCAAGCAGCGTCTGGAGAAGACCTCCCGCTACGGGACCCTCGAGGATCTGCTGGCCTCCAGGGGATATATACGCAGCGATCAGGAACTCCCCTGCCGTGTGTCCGCGCGCACCAGCATCAAGAAGCAGATGGAGCTGGGTCTCATCGTGAAGAGTATCCTCTGTCCCGCATACGTGGGGTACGCCACGACCGAACTCCTCTCCCTCTACTGTGCGGCCAAGAAGGCCCCGCTCTCCGAGGAATGCATCGTCTTGAAAAAGGTAGTGAGGGAGCACCAGCCCATCAGCAAGAAGGAGCTGGTCATGCGTTCCCCCTACTCCTACAAGGTCACCAACGAGACCATATCGGAACTCACCCGCAGGTCCATCATCTACGTCGACGGCAACTCCGCATACTGCATGACGCCGGAGTGCGGGCTCTCCCAGGAGGACGCCCTGATGGAGGTGGCCAAATGGCACTTCCGCGACTTCGGTATCTTCTCCGCGGAGCATCTGTCCCAGTTCCTGGACATCCGTATGGGTCCCACCCGTAAGATCCTGGGCAAACTGGAAGAGGAGGGATTCGTATCCAAGGGATTCCTGGTCGAAGGCGACCCCAGTCTCTACTGGATGCTCTCGGAGGATGTCGATTCCCGTATCCGTCCCTTCACCGGTATGTTCCTGCTCAACACGCAGGACAACCTCAGCCTCTATCTGAGGGATTACATCAAGAAGGAGTGCGGAGGCACGGTCACCGCCATATTCTCCGGCACGAAGATCATCGGCCATTTCAAGGGCAAACTCACCCCGACCGCCGCCAAGGTGGACGAGTTCGAGGGCAGCGATCTAGCAAGGAAATACCTTGACGACACCGCCCGCATCTACGGGGTCTCCCTGAAGAAGGGTACCGATCAGGCAGACGACGATTGGGACGCCTGCGAATTCTATTCCAAGACAAACCCCGGCCTGTGATCGCGGGTCAGGGTCTGTCTCCGTTTTCCTTGTCATTCTGGATTTGTCAATTTAACATATGTTAACATAGATTATTAGATGATACGACATTTATCTAATGATTATTAATTATGTAAGTCAAATATCTTGAATACTAATATTTATTAAGTGTATTGAAGATACAATAGCATGAAGACCCCTTGCGAGATTGTCGTATGGTATGTTCTCCCCACAATCAGGAGAGAAATCGCCAAGGAGTTAGTGGACACGTTCCGCATGAAGCAGGTGGACGTGGGCCATCTTTTCGGCGTTACCGATGCAGCGATTTCGCAGTACCTCAAGAAGAAGAGGGGCGGAAACGTATGGATCGAGTCCAGCGAGAGATACCCTGAATTTTTGGAAGAGATCAAGGTCAGTGCCAAAAGGATCTACGAGAACAACAGCGACATCGCGAAAGAGATGTGCAGGCTGTGCAGGTTCATCAAGAACATCGGCATCCTGGCAGAGGTATACAAGGGCTCTACCGGCGACGACCTTCCCCAGTGCGAGTGGGACGGCGAGATCATCACTCAGATAAAATCCGAGTGATACAGGAATTCCTGTGCATAGCCAGCGTAGGCACCGAACTTCCCGCGTCCGAATGCGGAGACCGTCTTGTAATTACCGGTGACCCCGTACATCCTTTCGACGCATTTCTGGATGCGCACATCGACCGGGAACGATTCGAGTTTCCCGAATCCGAACAGTGCTACGCAGTCCGCGACCTTGGGTCCGACACCGTTGATTTCCTGCAGTGCCAGAGTGAGTTTTTCGTAGGGCATGTCCTTCATGGACTCCAGGTCTATGCTTCCGTTCTCGACGCCTTCGGCGAGCTGTATGAAGCGGGGTTCCCTGAACCCGAGCCTGCATTCCGAGATGGTGTCCTTCCCGTCGAGGATCTGTCCCGGGGTCGGGAAAGCCCGTCTCTCCCCCAGGTCCGTACCGTAGTGGTCGCAGACCGATTCCACCATCTTCGCTATGCGTTTCACGTTGACGTTGGTGGCGAGGACGTAGGTTGCCAGGCATTCCCACTCCGGCTGTTTCAGGATACGTAAGCCGGGGCATCTCGAGGAAAGGTCCGCCACGACAGGGTCGGCGGCGGATATCTCCGACACGATCATTCCCAGATCGTCATCCGCACGGAAGTACTCCTTCAGGTCCCGTTCGTTGGATCCGGTATAACTGAAACCGTCATCCGTTTGGCAGAGGGTAACGACCTCGTTCTTCACGACTCCCTGCCAGCAGCCCGATTCCATCTTCCTCCAGCGGTGGGCCTGACCGCATCCGAGCGTGGGATCTAGGCGGACATCGAGTTCGAGTTGCATACGGGATGATGGGCCCGGCCCTATTTGAGTTGTGCGCGGGATAAAATAGGGTAGCAACGATGGGGGAGACATGAGATTCGGACCGGCAGGATATCCCGCGATAGGTACCAAGAGCGACCCGGAGAAATCCCTTCAATACACGCGCGATTTGGGCCTCGACGCGCTGGAAGTCGAGTTTGTACGCGGTGCCAGGATAACAGAGGAACGCGCACACACTATCGGACAAATCGCGAAAAATTTAGACATTCGTCTAAGTTGCCATGCACCGTATTTCATCAGTTTCAATTCGGAGACCCCGGAGACCATCGAGAAGAGCGTCGATTGGGTGGTGGATACCGCCGTCGCCGCCCACAACCTCGGTGCATACCTCATTGTGATCCACGCCGCTTCCTACGGGAAGCACCCCGAGACCGCCTTGGACAATGTGATCAAGGGGATGTCCGTATGCAAGGACAAACTCGATGACATGGGGATCAAGGACGTCATCCTGGGGATCGAGACCATGGGTAAGAAGGGACAGTTCGGTACCCTGGAGGAGATCGGCAAGGTCATGGACAGTGTGGACGGTGTGAGGCCGGTACTCGACGTCGCTCATGTCCATGCCAGGGGCGTAGGGTGTCTGAAGACCAAACAGGATATGCAGGATCTCATCGACGAGTACTTCAAACTGGTCGGTCCGATCGCCCACTTCCATATCAGCTGCATCAAGTACGGGGACAAGGGGGAGATCTCCCACCTGCCCCTCTCGGAGAAAGAGCCAGACATGCAATTCCTGGCGGATATCCTGAACGATTCCAAGCAGGATTGCACCTTCATCTGCGAGTCTCCGCTCATCGAGAAGGACGCGGTTGTGTTCAGGGACATGTTCCCCGCATATAGGAAGAACTGAGCGGAAATGCTCAAAGAGCCTTTATACGAATAACCATTTTCGTGAATCATTGCCACTGTGGCTCAGCGGTAGAGCATCGGTTTCGTAAACCGGTGGCCGAGGGTTCGAATCCCTCCAGTGGCTCCATTTCTGAATTCAGCAGTCGTGCTTCTTGTCGGAACCGGTGATGTCGCCCTCTTTGATGAGGTACTGGTTGACGATCTTCACCGCGCAGAGGTCGCCGCACATGGAGCATCCGTCCTTTTCCTCGGTGCATCCGCGTGCGCGGTAACGCCTAGCTTTTTCCTCGTCAAGGCACACATCGTACATTTCGGGCCAGTCCAGGGCCTTCCTGGCTCTTGCCATGCGGTTGTCGAGGTCCGTGCCGATGCCCCTTGTGAGGTCGGCCGCGTGGGCAGCTATCTTGGAAGCGATGACGCCTTCCTTCACATCCTCCTCGTCGGGGAGGGAGAGGTGTTCGGCGGGTGTCACGTAACATAGGAAATCGGCTCCGTTCTGTGCCGCGATGGCTCCGCCGATGGCACTGGTGATGTGGTCGTAACCGGGTGCGATGTCGGTCACGAGCGGGCCGAGCACGTAGAACGGGGCGTTGTGGCAGAGGCACTTCATCAGCTTCATGTTGGCGGGGATCTGGTCCATCTTCATGTGTCCGGGACCTTCGACCATGGCCTGAACGCCGGCTTCGCGGGAACGTTTCACCAAATGTCCCAGAGTCATCAATTCGGACAGTTGGGCCTGGTCGGTGGCATCGTTGATGCAGCCGGGTCTGAAGCCGTCCCCAAGGGACAGTGTGAACTCGTATTTGCGGGCGAGCTCGAGAAGGTAATCGAAGTTCTTGTAGAGCGGGTTCTCCTGCTCGTTGTGGAGGATCCATGCGGTGAGGAAGGAGCCTCCCCTGGAGACGACGTCCATCAGTCTGTCGGAGTTCTTCAGCCACCTGACGGTCTCGCGGGTGATCCCGCAGTGGACGGTCATGAAGTCCATACCGTCCTTGGCGTGCATCTCGATACCCTTGAAGATGTCGTCCTCGGTGAGTTCGACGATGGCGTTCTTCCTTGCGGCGGTGAGTCCCGTCTCGTAGATGGGGACGGACCCGATCATGACGGGGCACCTCTCCACCATCATCTTCCTGATCCTGTCGATGTCGCCGCCGGTGCTGAGGTCCATGATGGCGTCCGCGCCGTACTTCAGGGCGATCTCCAGTTTGCGGAGTTCGGGTTCCGCATCAGGCATGTCCCTGGAGGTGCCGAGGTTGGCGTTTATCTTGACGCTGAGGCCCTCTCCGATGGCTGCAGGCTCCGGATTGTGAACGGGGTTGCAGGGCATCACGATGCGTCCCGCCGCGATACCGTCGAGAACGAATCTCTCGGTCACTCCTTCCTTGCGGGCAATCGCTTTGATCCTGTCGTCAACGGCTCCTCTTCTGGCGGATTCCATGATGGTGCTCATCGCTTATCGTAGTCAGAATCGCGGTTCGGTATATCAGATTTGTCGATTGTTTAACATCGTTTAGGTGCACGATTTTTGCACGCGCACACACGCGTATTGCGTGCGCGCGCATACGCATATATATTATAGCGGCATACGGGAAATCGTAATTTTTCGGAAGGGAAGTTATGGGAAGCGAAGAAGATTTTAGAAAATCTGAGGTCTACGATGCAGACAGCATCAAGGCCCTCAAAGGACTCGAGGCCGTCCGTAAAAGGCCAGGTATGTACATCGGAAGTACCGACACGAGAGGTCTGCACCACCTCGTGTACGAGGTCGTCGACAACTCGATCGACGAGGTCATGGCGGGATTCGCCACGAGCATCGATGTGACCGTCAATACCGACGGTTCCATTTCCGTCGTCGACGACGGTAGGGGTATCCCCACCGGTGTCCCGAAGGGAGAGACCAAATCCGCAATGGAGCTGTGTCTCACCGACCTCCACGCTGGAGGTAAGTTCGATCAGAACGCCTACAAGGTATCCGGAGGTCTCCACGGAGTGGGAGTCTCCGTCGTGAATGCCCTTTCCGAGTGGATGGTCGCCACCGTCAAGAGGGAGGGTAAGATCCACAGGCAGTCCTACCACTGCGGTAAGCCTGACGGACCCATAGAGATCATCGGCGAGACGCAGGAGACCGGAACCGCCATCACATTCCTGCCTGACAAGACCATGTTCGAGACCGTGGTGTTCGATTTCGACACCCTGCAGAACAGGTTCAGGAACCAGGCGTTCCTCAACACCAAGGTCACCATCAACCTCACCGACGAGCGTGTCGGGAAGAAGGAGGTCTACCACTACGACGGAGGTGTGAGTGCCTTTGTCAAGTTCCTCAACAGGTCCAAGACCCCTCTCTATCCCGAGCCCGTCGTCATTCAGGGCACCAAGACCTTCAGCGACCTGAAGGGCAAGCCCGTGACCGTCGAGGTCGACATCGCCATGCAGAACACCGACGGATACAACGAGTCCGTCGATTCCTTCGTGAACACCGTTTCCACTCCCGACGGAGGTACCCACCTTACCGGATTCAGGACCGCCCTTACCAAGACCCTCAACGACTACGGTAAGGAGAACAACATGCTGAAGGACATGACCCTCGAGGGATCCGATACCCGTGAGGGACTCACCGCCATCATCAGCATCAGGATGCCCGATCCCCAGTTCGAGAGTCAGACCAAGGAGAAACTCGGAAGCAGCGTCGCTCAGAACGCCGTCGCCTCGGTCGTATCCGAACAGCTCAAGCAGTTCCTCGAGGAGAACCCCTCCATCGCACAGATCATCCTGAACAAGGCCAAGAACGCCTTCCAGGGACGCGAGGCCGCGAGGAAGGCAAGGGATGCCACCCGCAGGAAGTCCCTGCTCGAATCCACCTCCCTGCCCGGCAAGCTCGCCGACTGTTCCGAGAAGGACCCCTCCAAGTGCGAGATCTTCATCGTCGAGGGAGAGTCCGCAGGAGGATCCGCGAAGATGGGAAGGGACCGTGCGTTCCAGGCCATCCTGCCCATCAGGGGAAAGATCCTCAATGTCGAGAAGGCCCGTCCCGACAAGCTCCTCGACCACGAGGAGATCAGGAACCTCACCATCGCCGTGGGCGGCGGAATCGGAAAGGACTTCGACGTCAGCAAGATCCGCTACCACAAAGTCGTAATCATGACCGATGCCGATGTGGACGGAGCCCACATCGCAACCCTTCTCCTGACCCTCTTCTACAGGCAGATGAGGCCCCTCGTGGAGGAAGGATACGTCTACCTTGCCATGCCTCCCCTCTACAGGGTGTACAAGGGAAAGACCCAGAAGTACGCATACAACGACGAGGAGATGCAGAAGTACCTCGCCGAGATGCCCGGTGCCAACGTCAGCAGGTACAAGGGATTGGGAGAGATGAATCCCCAGCAGCTGTGGGAGACCACCATGGATCCCGAGCAGCGTATGCTGAAGAGGATCCGCATCGCCGATGCGATGCTCGCCGACCAGCTCTTCTCCACCCTGATGGGCGACGATGTCGAACCCAGGAGGGAATTCATCATCGAGCATGCGAACGAAGTCGTGAACCTGGATGTGTGATACCATGGATGCAGAAGACAGAATCTTAGTACAGACCGTCGAGAAGGAGATGCAGCGCTCCTACATCGACTACTCCATGTCCGTCATCGTCAGCAGGGCGCTTCCCGATGTCCGCGACGGACTGAAGCCCGTCCACAGGAAGATCATGTTCGCCATGCACGAACTCGGTCTCGCCTTCAACCGCCCCCACAAGAAGTCCGCCACCGTGGTCGGAGAGGTGCTCGGTAAGTACCACCCCCACGGAGACACCGCTGCATACGATGCGATGGTCAGGATGGGACAGCCCTTCTCCCTGAGGTACCCCCTTGTAGACGGTCAGGGTAACTTCGGTTCCGTGGACGGCGACCCGCCCGCAGCGATGCGTTACACCGAGGCAAGGCTCTCCAAGATGGCATCCGATCTGCTGTTGGACCTCGACAAGGACACCGTGGACTTCGTTGACAACTTCGACGGCTCCCTCAAGGAGCCCTCCGTGCTGCCCTCCAAGTTCCCCAACCTCCTCGTGAACGGTTCCGACGGTATCGCTGTCGGTATGGCCACCAAGATGCCCCCGCACAACCTCACCGAGGTCTGCAACGCGATCATCTACACCATCGACAACCCCGACGTGGAGGTCCCCCAGCTCATGGAGTTCGTCCCCGGACCCGACTTCCCCACCGGAGGAATCATCAACGGTGCACAGGGAATCACCGAGGCCTACACCACCGGAAGGGGCAGGATCAAGATCCGTTCCAAGACCCACTTCGAGGAGCTCAAGAGCGGAAAGACCTCCATCATCGTGGACGAGATCCCCTACCAGGTCAACAAGGCCGAGCTCGTCAAATCCATCGCCGATCTCGTCAAGGACAAGGCCATCACCGGCATCACCGATCTCCGCGACGAGTCCGACAGGAAAGGTATGCGTATTGTCATCGAGCTCCACAAGGATGCCATCCCCGATGTCGTCCTCGAGAACCTGATGAAGAAGACGCAGATGGAGAACACCTACGGAATCATCAACCTGGCACTTGTCAACAACAAGCCCACCCTCCTCGGTCTGAAGGATCTCATCACCCACTACATCAATCACCGCCGTTCGGTCGTCACCCGCAGGGTGCGGTTCGACCTGAACGAGGCGGAGAAGAGGTTCCACATCCTCGACGGTCTCATCAAGGCACTCAACATGCTCGACAAGACCATCGCTCTCATCAGGGCATCTAAGACCGGTGCCGAGGCGAACGAGGGTCTGCAGAACCTGCTCGGCATCGACCAGGTGCAGGCACAGGCCATCCTCGATATGAGGCTGCAGAAGCTGACCGGTCTCGAGATCACCACCATCCGCGACGAGTACGATGCGCTCATCATCAAGATGAACGACCTGAAGGACATCCTCGCCAAGCCCGAGAGGGTCGACGCCATCATCAAGGACGAGCTCAAGCAGATGAAGGACACCTACGGCGACGAGCGTCGCACCGAGATCAACAGGATCGCCCTCGACGTGGACGCTGAGGACCTCATCCCCAAGGAGGAGATGGTGTACACCCTCTCCGATGACAACTACATCAAGAGGATCCCCCTCAGGACCTACAGGCAGCAGGCCCGCGGAGGAGTCGGACTCACCGGTATGCAGACCAAGGAATCCGACTTCATGAAGAACATGCTGGTGGCATCCTCGCACACCTACCTGCTGTTCATCACCGACACCGGCCGTATCCTGTGGCTGAAGGGTTACAACATCCCCGAGGGAAGCAGACAGTCCAAGGGTAAGCCCATCGTCAACATGCTGCCCGACCTGCAGCCCGGGGAGAACATCACCAACATCATCCCCGCCAACGAGTTCCCCGCGGACAAGTACCTGGTGTTCTGCACCAAGAACGGTCTGCTGAAGAAGACCTCCCTTGACCAGTACGGAAACGTCAGGAACAAGGGAATCAAGGCCATCAAGCTCGACGAGGACGACGCCCTCATGGAGACCTGGATCACCGACGGTCAGGATGAGATAATCCTGGCCACCAACAGCGGTCTCGCATGCAGGTTCAGCGAGGAGGACGTACGTCCCACCGGAAGGGACACCATGGGAGTCAAGGGAATGACCATCGGTCTGCACGACGAGGTCGTCTCCATGGCCGTGGTGAAGCCCACCGATCTCCTGCTCACCGTCACCGAGAACGGATTCGGAAAGATCTCCACCGTCGACGACTACAGGAAGACCCACCGCGGAGGAAAGGGAGTCATCACCATCAAGACCACCAAGAAGAATGGCGGCGTCGTGAGTGTCCGCAGGGTCAGCGAGAACGACGAGCTCATGGTGATCTCCAAGACCGGTAAGATCATCCGCATCAAGGTGGACTCCATCCGCAAGACCGGACGCAACGCGCAGGGCGTGAAGATCATGGAGCTGAAGGACGACGATGTCGTCGTGTCCCTCATGCCCATCCTCAACACCGACGGTCAGGAAGAGGAAACCGAGACGACCCAGTAAACAATTTCGGAGGGGCTCCGCCCCTCCATCCTTTACCCATACCTTTTTAATGGTTTAGCAGATAAGGGAAATCCAAGCCTCCGTAGCTCAGTTGGGAGAGCGCGTGACTGAAGATCACGAGGTCGCTGGTTCGAACCCGGCTGGAGGCACCATACTTTTCAAATCAACCGATTGGTCCCGTATCGACTGCCGAGGGAGTTACATGGAAAACGAGAGCCTGGACGAGATACTCATCGACATCCGCAGCACCGAGATGTCCATGATGGAGGTCCTGGCACGTATCGACCAGTACAAGCAGGACCCCCGTTACCAGAACTTCGAGATCTTCCTCGACGGCGACAGGTACGCCATAGTGGCGCGTCCGAAGGTGAGATGATGGTTTACGAGAAGACAGGCCGCAGAGGAAGGATGACCATAGGCATCTACAACGCCTACGATCCCAAGACCTTCAGGGAGCCGCACCGCCGTGTCATCGCCCGCGCGGGTGATCTCGCGATGGCCTTCAATATGAATCTGGCACTGTTCGGTTTCCCCATTCCAGAGGACTGCAAGACCCCCATGGAGATAGCCAATTTCATCGCCGGAACCACCAGCATAGGTGCCCACGGGGACAACTTCGTCCAGCTGGCGGAACTGGGCCGTTTTCAGACCTTCCCGTACCCTGCCAAGGGATTCCCGCCGCAGCTCGGAAAGGTCGTCCTGACCACCTGTAAACCAGAGCCCAAGAAGCAGCTCACCACCGCACAGCTGGCCGACCTGGTGGCTGGCGGACAGAGCATCCTGCTGATCTTCGGCATCGGCCCTCACGGTACCCCCAAGGAGGTCCATGCGTTATCAGACATAGACTTCGAGGTCACCGGCGGCAATTTCTCGCTGGAGACCTGCACCGCGCTCGGAGCGGTATGCGGTGCTCTCGACTGCAAATTGAACAAGTGAACCGAGGGCTTCCGCCCCCGGTATGAAAAATACGATCAGTAGTGGTCGTAGGTGAGTTTGGAGGGTGCGTAGTAGACCCCGTTACCCTCTTCGACGCGTCCGACGATCTTCGCGTTCTTGTTCTCGCGGACGATGTCCTCCGCCTCGTCGGCGGGGGCGATGATGGTGAATCCCATACCCATGTTGAAGGTCTGGAAGATCTCCTGGTCGGAGATGTTTCCGAGTTCCTGGAGCACGGTGAAGACGGGGTTGGGCTTGATGGGGTCATCGATGGTGTACTTCAGTCCCTTCCTCATGCGGAGGATGTTCCTGAGTCCGCCTCCGGTGATGTCCACCAGTCCGTGGATCTCGTGCTTGGAGGTCATCTCGAGCACCTGTTTCACATAGATCTGGGTGGGGGTGAGGAGCTCCTTTCCGATGGTCTGGGTCAGTCCAGGTACGGAGTCGGTGAGCTTGATGTTGTTGGCTTCTACGACCTTCCTGGCGAGGGTCAGTCCGTTGGAGTGCAGACCGGATGCCTGCAGAGCGATGATGGCGTCTCCCTTCTCGCAGGTGTCGCCGGTGATGATCTTGTCCTTGTCGACGACTCCGAGACAGGTTCCGGAGAGGTCGAGACCGTTGACCATCTCGGGGAGGACAGCGATCTCTCCGCCCACGATCTCCATGTCGGAGAGTTCGGCACCCTTGTTGAGTCCGATTCCCACTTTCTGTGTGATCTCTTCGTCGGGTTTGTCGATGGCGATGTAGTCGACGAAGGAGATGGGAGTGGAGTTCACGCAGATGGTATCGTTGACATTCATGGCGATACAGTCGATACCGATGGTGTCCCAGATGCCGAGTTCCTCGGCGATGAGGATCTTGGTGCCCACGCCGTCGGTGGCGAGGGTGACGTACCTGTCCCCGAAATCGATGAGACTGGCGAACAATCCGGACTTCTGTACCATCTGTCCGAATCCTTTTCTGCGGTAGGTGAGTTCGCTTACGAGGGAACCGATGGAGCTAGATTTCTTGTCGATGTTAACTCCGGCCTTTGAGTATGTCCAGCCTTCTGCCATGATATCAGTGGACATTATGCGTTTCCCCTATAACTAGATAGGGCGAGGGCCCGTATCCTAGGTTACTTACTTATCCGATGAACATTTAGCGGCAAGTGTGTCCGACCTTCACGACCGTTGGGTGGCAGAGCGCCGCAGGGAATACTATTATCGTCTGGCGAAGAAGCTGGACTACCGTTCCAGGGCATCCTTCAAGCTCATCCAGATCGACGAGCGCTTCGGGATCATGAAGGAGGGAGACTCCGTGGTCGACCTTGGTGCGTGTCCCGGCGGTTGGTCCCAGGTCGCGAAGGAATGCGTCGGGGAGTCCGGCCAGGTCATCGGTGTCGACCTCAGGTACATCCACCCTCTGGAGGGTGTGCAGTTCATCATCGGGGACATCACCGACGACAACACCATGATCAGGCTCCTGGATATGGTCGGAGGTAAGGTGGATGTGGTCCTTTCCGATATGGCCCCCAACATCGCCGGGGCGTATTCCATGGATCATGCCAGGTCCATCGAGCTGTGCATGTATGCGGTGGACGTGTGCGACCGTATCCTCAAGAAGAAGGGAAAACTGGTCACCAAGGTCTTCCAGGGCGATCTCCTGGAAGGATATCTGAACGAGCTCAGGAAGAGGTTCGAGAAGGTAGTGGTCCATTCGCCCAAGGCCTCCCGTCCCACCTCGTCCGAGGTCTACGTCATCTCCACAGGTTTCCTGGGTGCCCACAACGTCACCCCCAAGAAGCTCGATACCGAGGAAGCGAAACCCGAGTTCTCGGCCAAGGGCGGAAACTTCTGATCAGTCCCAGAACTGTCTGGTACGGGCGTAGTTGATCTCCGATGCCATGATGTCGCGCAGCAGACTGTCCTCGTCGCTGTGCATCTTGCTGAGGATCCTCGCCGCCACCTCGGGTCCGATACCCCTTCCCGCGAGTACGATGGCCGCCATGCCGCCGTAGGAATTCACGAGGTTGGCGTTCTTGATTATGCGCTTCTGGGTATTCTTTTCCGCCTGGGTGGGGCTGGGTTTGTTGACGAGCTGTATCGTGTCCCTCTCGTAATCCTTGAGGAGGGCGATCATGAACCCGTTACACTTCGGACATACGAACTTCTTCGGCACGTTCTTCACGCGTACCCTGTTCTGAGTCTTGCAGCGGATGCAGGATGCGTAGAGGACCTCGTCCTCCAGCCTCTTCTTCATGGCTGCCAGGATGGCATGGTCGGCGCGGGCGGGCTGCATGAGCTCCTTGGTGGCGGTTATGCCTTCGAGACCTATCCTGGAGATGCCCCCGGATACGATGTTGATCTTCCTTTCGGATATCAGTTTCAGAACCTTTTCAGTGTTCTCGATGTCCAGATCCTCGTCGAGCACCTTGTTCAGGGCATCGTTGTAGGCAGGGGTGTCCTTGTGGAGTTCGAACAGACGGTTGTAGTTGATGTACCTGCGGTCGGCCCCCTTCTCGATGATACCGAACTTCTTGGCCACGTTCATGAACCTCCACTTCAGATAGGAGGAGTTGAGGATGGTCAGTCTGCAGTACGCCTCGACAGTGCCAGGCTTCAGGGTTTTCAGTGTTTCCACGATGACGTCGCGGTCGATGTTGCGCGGTAGTTCTATGATTATGCGATAAGCGTCGGTACTGATCCCGACGCTCTCCCCGATGCGGGCCATGAGCAGTGCCGAGATGATCTTCGAAAGGGTATCGTTCACCCTGCTCCCGAAGCAGCAGTTGATGATGGAGAGGCGGTCGCCGGTCTCGACGGTGATGGTGACGTCGGTGGGCATGATCCACTTCTCCTCCTGTTCGTCGAAGTATTCGTTGACGGTCTTCACCGCCTGCTCGTCGGCGGGATATCTGTCGAACTCCCTCATGCGGCGGAGCCTTCCCACCTCCATGGCGACCTCGAAGGGCACGGGGATATCGGATCCGACCCATGCGGGTACGTTCCCTATGCATCTGGCCTCCTCCACCAGGAGCTCGTCCTCCCTCTGTTCGACGATTCTCCAGGTGCGGCCCTTGGCGATGAATAGTGCAGCTCCCTCCTCAGCTTCCAGGGTGGCCACGAAGTTCTCGTCCAGGGTACCGATGATCCCGCGGCTGGCTATGTCCCTGATGAGATAGGTCTTCTCGTCGGGGATCATGGAGATGTTGTTGTAGAAATAATCCATCCCTTTGCGGGAACGTTTGATCACACCGTCGTATTCCAGCAGCATCCTGATGGATTTCAGCTGTTCGATGGTATCATCGAAGTCCTTCCTCGAAAGGGTGCGGAAGGGGTGTGCCCTGCACACCATGGCATACGCGGAATCGGGTTCGAAACCGCCCGACATGGTCATCGCGACGAGCTGGTTCGCGAGAACCGACAGCGGGTTCTTCCTCCCGGCCGTGTATTCCATCTGCTTGTTCTCGCATCTCCTCGCCACGACCATGGCCTCCGCCAGTTCGTCGGGGCTGGTGGCCAGGATCTCCGAGCGTATCTTCCCGCCGATGCGGTGTCCCGCACGTCCGGCGCGCTGGGTCATGCGTGCCACCTGCCTGGGGGAGTTGTATTGGATGACCAGGTCGGCGCTTCCGATATCGATTCCGAGTTCCAGGGAGGACGTACAGATCAGTGCTTTCAATTCCTGGTTCTTGAAACGGTCCTCGGTCTCCATCCTTATCTCCTTGGAGAGCGAACCGTGGTGCACCTCGATGAGGAACTTCTCGTCCCACATGTGGTAGCGGGAGCCCATCCATTCCGCGGTCTCCCTGGTGTTGACGAAGAATAATGCGGAGGTGACGCTCTCGATCAGTTCCCTGGCGCGGAGCATGACCGACAGCACCTCACCGTCGCTCTGGAGTTTATCCTTCAGGGCATCGTCGTCCCTTCCTTTGGTGGGGCATTCGACCTTGATGGAGAATTCCCTGAACGAATCGTGCTTGCAGAGGTGCACCGTCCTGCCGGCACCTGCCAGGAATTCGATGACCTCCTTGAGGTTGCCGACGGTGGCGGAAAGGCCGATCCTCTGGTATTCGCCGGCGAAGAGAGTGAGCCTCTCCAGTGCGACGGAGAGCTGTGCTCCCCTCTCGTTGCCGGCCAGCTCGTGGATCTCGTCGATGACCACCCACCTGATGTGCTTCAGATGGTTCCTGAGGGTCTTCCCGGTGAACAGCACCTGGAGGGTCTCGGGGGTAGTGATGAGGATCTCCGGCGGGGCCTTGGACTGCCTCTGCCTCTCGGACGGGGAGGTGTCCCCGTGCCTCACCCCGACGGTGACCCCGAGTTCCGCACCCAGGGATTCCATCCTCTTCAGCATGTCCCTGTTCAGTGCCCTCAGCGGGGTGATGTACAGGCACTGGAATCCCGGGACGGAGCCCTTCGCGAGCTCGTCGAAGATCGGGAGCATGGCGGATTCGGTCTTACCGATACCGGTCGGGGCGACGACGAGGACGTTCTCCTTCCGTATGATGCGGGGGATGGCGTCCTTCTGGGGGTCGGTGGGTTCGGTGATTCCCCTCTTTTTCAAAGCCTCGACCAATCTGGGCGAGAGGAAATCGAAGGGCATGTGAATGAAAAGTCATCCGGCGGGGAGAATGGGCCCCGCCGGGGTTAGTGGTTTCACTCTGCTTTGGGTTCTTCCGCGGGAGCGGTGACCTGCAGGAGAATGTCGGAGACATCGACTACCTTGATCTTGGAGCCGATTGCCTGGGCACCCTGGGACAGGTTGGTTACGCAGAAGGGACAGCTGGTAACGAGGTACTCGGCACCAGTGGCCTCTGCCTCCCTGACCCTGTCGGATGCGATCCTGACTGCGAAGTTGTTGAACTGGCTCTTGTAGCCTCCTCCTGCTCCGCAGCACATGGAGTTGACCCTGTTCCTGGGCATCTCGATGAGTTCGAGTCCCTTGATGGCCTTCATGATGTTCCTGGGTGCATCGTAGACTCCCATGTGCCTTCCGAGGTGGCAGGGGTCATGGTAGGTGACCTTGTGGTTGAAGGGCTGGAGGATTGCGAGCTTCTTCTCCTTGATGAGCTTCTCAGCGTACTGGGTGAAGTGGTAGCACTGCTGACCCATCTGTGCGTAGTACTTTCCGAAGTCGGTGGCGATGGTCTTGTAGCATCCGGAGCAGGCCATGACGATGTCCTTGGCACCCATTCCGTCAGCTTTCTCGACCATGTGCTCGGCCGAATCGATGGTGAGTTTGTCGTTTCCGGTCCTGAGGAGAGGAGAGGTGCAGCACCATTCGTCCTCGCCGAGGATGTTCATCTTGACGCCTGCCCTTCCGAGTACACGGGCGGCGGTCTGGGGAACCTGTTGCTGCCTGAAGGATCCGGTGCATCCTGCGAAGAGGATCACGTCGGGCACTTCTGCCTTGGGGACCTCTGCGGGCCACCAGTCTCCGCGGTGCTTCTGGTTTCCGCCGTAGGGGTTGTGGTTCTTTGCGATTCCGACGGCCATTGCCTGGTGTGCGCTGAGGGGACCTACTCCTTCGTTGACCATCCAGGTCCTGATGGTCTCCCAGAGTTCGACGAGGGGGATGTGGGCGTGGCAGACTGCCTCGCAGTTTCCGCATCCGGTACATTTGTAGATGGCGTCGACGAAGTAGGGGCTGAGAGAAACCTCCCTCTTGAGGGGTTTGTCAAGGGGTCCCTGAACGTTGATCTGGTTCAGATAGTAGATTTTTCCCCTGGGGGTAACGGATTCCCAAGGGGTCTGGTTGTGTGCCTGGCAGACAGAGATGCAGTAACCGCACTGTACACAGGCAGTGAGCTCTTTCTCAATATGGGGGATTTTTGCCAATAGGTCCATTCTAACACCTTTTCCCACAAAAGCAGGGGGGATACGGAGTCCCCTCTTCTTTATAGATATAGGAGAACAAGTGACAGTCTATTAAAATCCTTTGCAGGTTTCGGTAATTGCTGGGTAGCCTAAAACCCCGGTTTTCGCATCAATCCATCCAAAAACGTGGAATTGTAAAAGAATGGTGGGCCCAGCCGGATTTGAACCGGCGGCCACCCGATTATGAGTCGGGCGCTCTACCTAGCTAAGCTATGAGCCCTCGGCACACCTTAGGAACCCATCGGATAAAAACATTGTTTGCTCCGTCCCGGTCCCGGATCGATGCCTTCCGGCGAAGGATGAATGAATGTGCCAGACACGGATAACTGCGGATTTCGTACGCAATGTGTGAACAACGGAACGGGTGTGTTCGAGAAGCGAAATGAAAAGTGGCGCCGTCGCACGGGATCGAACCGTGGACCTTGTGATTAACAGTCACACGCTCTACCGACTGAGCTACAACGGCTTGATTCCAGCCATTATACGGCCGTATTTATAATTATTCGTCGGCGACCTCGTCGCGGATTTCGTTGATGCGGTTCACGAGTGCGTCGAGTCTGTCCGAGAGTTCTTTCATGAAAACATCGTATTTCTCGGTGACGACAGCCCCTTCCTGCGTGGCGGTGATGAGCCCGTCGCGTTCCAGGAGCCTGAGCGAATAACGGACCTTGTGCTTGGGGATACCAAGGATCTCAGACAGTCTGATGATGCCGACCGGCTGGTTCTGCTTGGTTGCCTTGAGCATGAGGATGTGGCGTTTGATGAGCTCCATCTCGCCGTAAGTTCCCGAGAACATTTCGCCGTCCATTGCGTAACGGATATCGCTGAAAGTTAATAATGCTACTCATTGACACGGTATCCTAAGAAGGAACAGAAGTAAAACTAAACGGTGATAAAAAAGGGTGAAAAATCCCCTAAGGGATTTCAGTGACGGGGTAAGGCGTTTACCTGCCGTACCATTTCTGGATTCCCCATCTCCTGTAGTTCACGTAGAATCCCTGAATGAAGGATCCACAGCAGTCCAGAGCTTTCTGCTCGGCAACGTCCTGCTCCTCTTTGGAGGGACCTTTTGCCTTGTAGGTCTTGTAGCAGTTGAGACACTGGAAGCAGGCGGTAAGGGGGGATTTCCTGTCGAATCTCATCAAGCTGGTTATTAGCTAAGGCCCTATAAAACGTTTGCATTCTCCGTGTCCGCCCAAAAGGCCGGAGACCCATCCAGAATCATGAAAAATTAACAGAGCTTAATACATTTGGATGGATTATCGGAGTTTTTTGCTGGCTATTTCATCCCTTTTTAAAACAATAATACTGTTAGGATTATATTGTCGTAAATCTATTAGGTTGGCATGAACAGAATTAAGGTCATCAACGAGCCCTCTGAGTTAGTACCTATGCTCAGAGCGGTGGACACCCCTGTCAAGAGGGAAGTCCTGAAAGAGGTGACCCTCGAGTGGAAAACTGCTGATGAGATCGAAAAGAAATTCGGTCCCGAGGGTAGGGAGGCTACCATCTTCTTCGAGAAGATGAAGCTGGTCGAGACCCGTTGGTTCTCCACCAACGGAGGCTATCCCGAGAAGTCCTATCACACTTACTACACCTCGTTCAACATCAACGCGCAGTGGCCCGTATACGAGATCAGCGATGTTCTCGCCGCCGCGATGATGAGTGAAGAGGAGTACGCGATCATAGAGGCCAAGATCCTCGAGCAGGTCGGATCCGGTAAGTTCTCCGGTGACGTCGCGGAAGCTCTGGGTCTTTCGTCCACGATGCTCAAGAGCCTTGTCCGCAGGTCCGTCAAGATGGATTACCGCGGACACAGGATCGAACCCATCAAAGATGAGTGATGAGTGACCATGTCCGACATCTACATCATGAGGATAGGCCACCGTCCGGAGAGGGACAAGCGCGTCACCACCCATGTCGCACTCTCCTCCAGGGCATTGGGTGCCAAGGGCATCTACGTGGATACCGAGGACCCTGTCCTCGAAGGCAACATCCAGAGCGTCGTCGAGCGTTTCGGCGGCGATTACACGATCAAGACAGGCGTTCCCTGGCAGGAAGCCATCAAGGACTTCAAGGGAAAGATCGTCCACCTGACCATGTACGGTCAGAGGATGGACGAGGCACTCCCCAAGATTCCCAAGGACGAGGATATCATGATCATCGTCGGGGCGGAGAAGGTCCCGGCAGAGGTCTATCAGACCGCGGATTTCAATGTCTCCGTGGGCAACCAGCCCCACTCGGAGATCGCGGCCCTGGCCATCTTCCTCTATTCCTACACAGGCGGCCAGCACCTCTACGAGGACCGCGACGGCCAGATGACCGTTATTCCCAACGAACGGGGGAAGACCGTTGTTAACAGGGATGACTGACAGGATCCCGACCGATAAAGAATGCATTGATCTTCTGTGGGACGCCGGTTGCAAGAAACGTGTCGTGGTTCACTGTGCCACGGTGCGTGCCGTGGCAGAGGTCATCGCGGAGGGCATCCCCCAGGCCGACATGGATCTGGTCATTGCGGGAGCACTGCTGCACGATATCGGAAGGTCGAAGGACCATTCCATCATGCATGCCTACCTCGGCTCCAAGATCGCGGAGGACTACAAGCTCCCCCGGTCGATCGTGGAGATCATCCGCAAGCACACCGGTGCGGGTCTGGACGAGGAGGATGTCGAGGCCATGGGTCTCCCGCCCGGAGATTACATGCCGTCCACCATCGAGGAGAAGATCGTCGCGCATGCCGACAACATGGTCAGCGACAACCGCGTCGTGCCCCACCAGCATTCAGTGGACAAGCTGATGTCCAAGGGTGCGGAGAAGGGTGCGTTGCGCGTGGAGATGCTCCACCGCGAGCTGTCCGACCTCTTCGGCAGGGATCTGGATACTATCATACCGGAGATCGGGGAGTATCCCAAGCTCAAGCATGTCAAACCGTGAGGCTTCTGCCTCCATTCCTTAACTTTTTAGTATCGGTCAGCGATAATTACAGAGGTAATCAACATGGTAACTGAACTCAACGAAGCACAGTTTAGCGAGTTTGTCAAACAGAGCGGAGTCGTCATGGTCGACTGCTGGGCCCCCTGGTGCGGACCCTGCAGGAGGATGGGCCCCGTCGTCGACGAGATCGCCAACGATCTCGCAGGCAAGGTCGCTGTCGCGAAGCTCAACACTGACGAGAACCAGAACGTCGCCATGCAGTTCGGCATCAACGCGATCCCCACCCTCCTCTTCTTCAAGGACGGAGTGCAGCAGGAATCCCTTGTCGGACTCAGGCCCAAGGAAGACATCATCGCCTACATCAACAGTCTCTGATGGTACCATGGAAGCCGATGTGCTGATCATAGGCGCAGGTCCCGCCGGGGTACAGGCCGCCATCCACGCCGCCCGCAAGAAGGCAGCGACCGTATTGGTGGGTAAGACCGGCAACAGTGCGATGCACGGGACCGAGCTCGAGAACTACTTCGGCTTCCAGCAGGTACAGTCGGGAACGGACATCCTGAGATACGGGATAGAGCAGGCGGAGTCCTTCGGCTGCACCGTCCTCGACATGAACGTCATGTCCCTTTCCAGGGAAGGGGACCTTTTCAAAGCCGCTCTGGAGGACGGCACCTCCGTAAGTGCCAGAGCGCTCATCGTCGCGACCGGTACGTCCCGTGTGAAACTCGGTGTGCCCGGCGAGAAGGAGTTCGCCAACGGCAAGGGCGTCAGCTACTGTGCCGTCTGCGACTGCAATTTCTACCGTCAGAAGACCGTCGCCCTGGTCGGCGGACAGGCGGAGGCCGTGGCCGATGCGGAGTTCATGACCCGCTACGCGTCTAAGGTCTACCTAATCTCACCCACATTCGACACCAGCCAGGTCCTGATGGACGCCGCCGAGAAGGCAGGCGTGGTTAGGCTCGATGCCGCCGTCACCGAGATCCTCGGGGACGGGAAGGTGAACGCCGTGAAACTCTCCGACGGCGAGACCGTGGCGGTGGATGGCGTGTTCATCGAGCTCGGGGGGAAATCCTCCGCCGATTTGGTGATGGACATAGACCTCATGCCGGAGATGGACGACACCATCAAGGTCGACCGCTCGTGCGCTACCTCCGTTCCCGGCGTGTTCGCTTGCGGTGACGTCACCGGTAAACCCTGGCAGGTGGCCAAGGCCGTCGGAGAGGGCTGTATCGCGGGGCTCTCCGCCGCCGAGTACGCCAAGAAGGTGAAGCAGTGACCGTCCAGGACTTGATCACCAGCATGCTCAGGGACGAGACCGGGTTCAGGAAGGCCTTTAACGAGATCCTCGAGAACGAGCTCAAGATGTCCCTAAATGAGTTCTGCCGTGTATCCGGGCTCTCCCAGAGCACCATGTACAAGATCCTGGAGGAACAGCGCGAACCCAACCTCAGGACGGTCAGGCAGATAATCAAGGCCCTCAACAGGATGAGCTCCAAGAACAGCGAGAGGTTCATCGCGATCATCGCATCCTCCAGATTCATGGAGGGTCTGCCCAAGTCGATAGAAAGCGACCTGTACGGTACCGTCAACATCCGCGAGTACCCCGTCTCCACCGTGGAGGATGCCATCATCGCCGCCGTGCGTGCGGAGCGCGACGGAGCGCTGGCACTCATATGCGCACCCATCGTGGCCAACACCATCGTGAAGATCATCTCCATCAAGGTGTACACCGTTTTCCCGATGGACAGCGTGATCAAACTCGTCGAGGAAATCAAGGACGACCTTTGATTACTCGATAAAAGTTAATATCCGAACTTAATTAATTATCTAATATCAGGTGGACCCATGTTCGAACTGCAAGTTGTATCCAACACCCCCATGACCGGCGTCGATGACCTGGACGTTCTGGCGGAGACCTTCCTCGTCCAGATCGGATATCTTCCCAAGGGATACGACCCCCGTTCGGCTGGCGCGCTGTCGGTGAGGGACAGCATCCCCTACCGTCTTTTCATGGATTTCTTCATGAAGAATCCCTCCAAGGCCTGGACCGCAGAGGAGCTCGCCCTCCTTCTCGACACGTCCAAACCCACCATCTACCGCCACATCAACAAGCTCCGTTCTATGGACATCCTGGAGAACACCGACGTGCTCGGCGCCGACGGACAGACCAGGAAGGGCTTCCGCATCAGGTACGGCGACCTCGAGAAGGCCTGGAGTTTCACCGAGGCCAACGTCGCCCTCGCCATGGAGAACTACAAGAAGACCGTTCTCCGTTTCCAGCAGCTTGTCAAGGAAAGGGCGGAGAAAAGCTGAATGGCGAGCATCGTCGCAGAGAAACTTCTGGAGGCCATCCGTTCCGGCGAGGTGGCCGACCGCGAGGAGCTTCAGCGTCTCAAGATGAAGTTCTGCGCAAGGTACGGTTCCGACAAGGTACCTTCCAATTCCGAGATCCTGGCACTTGTCACCGAGGACGAGAAGAAGGCCCTCCTTCCCCTTCTGGTGAAGAAGCCTATGCGTACCGCCAGCGGGGTCGCCGTGGTGGCGGTCATGACCTCTCCCTATCCCTGTCCGCACGGTAAGTGCGCGTACTGTCCCGGAGGGGTGTCCAACGATTCGCCCCAGTCCTACACGGGTAAGGAACCCGCCGCCAGGAGGGCGGCCATGAACCGTTTCGACCCGTACGATCAGGTCGAGAGCAGACTCACGCAGCTGGAGGAGATAGGCCACGATACCGACAAGATCGACCTCATCATCATGGGCGGGACGTTCACCTCACGCAACCCCCAGTATCAGGAATGGTTCGTGAAGAGGTGCCTGGAGGCCATGAACGGCCATCCGTCGCCCAGTCTCGAGGCGGCCCAGGAGGAGAACTCCCGCGCGAAGAGGCGCTGCATAGGTCTGACCGTGGAGACCCGTCCCGATTATTTCTGCAAGGATATCCAGATAGAGAGGATGATGATGCTGGGCGCCACCCGCGTGGAGCTCGGCGTGCAGATCCTCGACGACGGCATTCTCGAAGGCGTGGAGCGCGGCCACGGGGTGGCCGAGGTCATCCGTGCCACCAAGGTGTGCAGGGACCACGGACTCAAGGTCTGCTACCACCTCATGCCCGGACTCCCGGGTTCGGATCCTGACAAGGATTTCGAGAGTTTCCGCAGATGTTTCGACGATCCGGATTTCAGGCCCGACATGCTGAAGTTCTATCCCACGCTGGTGGTCGCCGGGACCAGACTCTACGACATGTGGAAGGACGGCGAGTACACCCCGTATTCGGTGGAGACCGCCACCGAACTCCTCAGCAGGATGAAGGCCATCGTTCCCGATTACGTGAGGATACAGCGCATTCAGCGCGATATCCCCGTACCCGAGATCACCGCTGGGATCCCCAGAGGAACATGGAGGAACACGGTCTCCGGTGCAGGTGCATACGCTGCAGGGAGGTCGGCCATACGGGAGAGATCTTAGAGGATCCCTCCGAGGTCCGCCTGGAATCGATGGAATACGATGCCGCCGGCGGGAAGGAGTTCTTCATCTCGTTCACCTACCGCGATTCCCTGGTAGGCTACGTACGCCTGCGTATCAACGACACCGATACAGCCATGATCAGGGAACTGAAGGTGTTCGGCAACGAGACCGCCATCGGTGCTGCCGCAGAGAGCTGGCAGCACAGGGGATTCGGCAGGAAACTGGTCGCGGAGGCGGAACGCGTAGCCGCGGAACACGGGAAATCCAGGATCACGGTGACCAGCGGGATCGGCGTCAGGGAATACTACGCTTCGCTGGGATACCATCTGGAGCGGCCCTATATGGCCAAGAACCTCTGATCAGCTGTAGAACGGCACGTCGGACCAGCGGTCCTTGCGTTTCTTCATCTCGGGTCCGAGCTTGCGGTATGCATCCTCGGTGTTGGTATCCACGGACGGTTTCACCGCCTTGAGTGCGGCCTCGAAGTCCTCCGCGGTGACGGTCTCCGCGTGTTTGTTGCTGCGGTATGCGTTGAGTCCCGCTTCCCTGCAGAGTGCGAAAAGGTCCGCTCCGACGTAACCGTCCGTGACGTCCGCGATATGTGCCAGATCCACGGATTTGTCGAGCGGCATGTTCTTGGTGTGCACCCTGAGGATGCTCAATCTTCCTTCCGTGTCCGGCTTTCCGATGTAGATCATGCGGTCGATCCTTCCGGGTCTGAGGAGTGCTGGGTCGATCATGTCGGGACGGTTGGTAGCGGCCATCACCAATACGTGGTTGAGCTGTTCCACCCCGTCCAGCGAGGTGAGGAGCTGGGCAACGACCCTTTCCCAGGCCTCGCCGCTCTCGCTGCCCCTTCTGGGTGCGATGGAGTCCACCTCGTCGAAGAATATGATGGATGGAGCCATTTGTTTGGCGCGTTTGAAGATCTTCCTGATAGCCTGCTCGCTCTCTCCCAGCCATTTGCTGGCGATCTCCGGACCGTTCACCAGGATGAAGTTTGCTCCCGATTCGTTGGCCACGGCCTTGGCGATGAGGGTCTTACCGGTTCCAGGGGGACCGTAGAGGAGAAGACCTTTGCCGGGCGTGATACCCAGACGTTCGAAATCCTTCTTGTCCTCCTCGGGAAGGAGGGTGTCGCGGATCTCGTTGCGGACCTCGTCGAGTCCGCCGATGTCGTCCCAGGTGACCTTGGGTATCTCGATGGAGACCTCCCTCATACCGCTGGGTTCCACCTCTCCGAGGGCGTTGGTGAAATCGATCATGGTGACCTTCATGGTCTCCAGCATCTCCGCGGGGATGGGGGCGTCCAGGTCGAGTTTCATCATGTTCCTGCTGAGGCATTTCATGGCGGCCTCCCTGGCCAATGCGGCCAGGTCAGCACCGACGAATCCCTGTGTCATGCGTGCGAGGACCTGGAGGTCCACGTCCTCGGCCAGGGGCATGTTGCGGGTGTGCACCCCGAGGATGGACTCCCTGCCCTGGCGGTTGGGGACGCCGATCTCGATCTCCCTGTCAAAACGTCCAGGTCTTCTGAGTGCTGGGTCTATTGAGTCCTCACGGTTGGTGGCACCGATGACGATGACGTTTCCGCGGCCGCCCATGCCGTCCATGAGGGACAGGAGCTGGGCCACCACACGGCGTTCCTGTTCGCCGTATGCGTTGTCGCGGTTGGGTGCGATGGAGTCGATCTCGTCCAGGAAGATGATGCTGGGGGAGTTCTTCTCTGCGGTGGAGAACAGTGTACGGAGCTTGCTCTCCGATTCGCCGTAGTACTTGCTCATGATCTCCGGTCCGCGGATGGAGAAGAAGCTGGCTCCCGATTCGTTGGCCAGTGCTTCCGCGATGAGGGTCTTTCCGGTTCCGGGGGGACCGTAGAGGAGGAGACCCTTGGGGGCGGAGATGCCCATCCTCTCGAACAGTTCGGGATGCTTCAGGGGGAGTTCGCTCATCTCCCTGATGCGTTTGAGTTCGTCGTTGAGTCCGCCGATATCGTCGTAGGTGGTGTTCTTGTTGTCCCTCCCGATACCGTTCTCCTCGGTCTTCTGACTCTTCCCTCTTTTCTGAGGGGTCTCGAGGATCACGAGATCGGTGATCGAAGAAATCACGACGGGCCCCGTGGGCATGGTGGACACCACCCTGAAGGTGGAACGGTTACCCATTAGCGAGACGTTCTGGACCATGATGTCCATGCCGGACATCACCGGGCGGCTGATGAGGTTGTTCTTGAAGATCTCGATCAGGCCCTTGTCGACGGTAATGCGGGAGCCCTCGGGGATCTTGGGTTCCAGGGTGACCTTCTCCGCCTTCTGCGGTTCTATCCTGCGGACCCTCACGTTCTCGCCGATGGTGGTCTCGGCGCTGGTCCTGGTGAGACCGTCGATACGGATGAGGTTGGTGCCCTCGTCCTCGGTGTCGCTCCTGAAGACCTTGGCGACCGCCGTCTTCTTGCCGGTGATCTCGATGATGTCGCCGATCGAAAGGCCCAGCTTGGCATACGCCTCGGGATCGAGACGTGCGCGTCCGTATCCCGCCTCGTTGATGCGCTTCGGGCTGTCCACTTTCATGGTGATCGATTCGGCCATTGGATGGCGGGATTGATTCTACGTATTTCATCCCTTACATCGGAGGGTGTTTTCGGCCGTTTTTGGGGCCCGCCGCCCTGTTCTCCTTATTTTATTACGTGTGCGCTTTTCTGAACGAACCATTATTTTAAATATAAGTAGAAATTCTGGGGTTCTACTAGCTTAAGACATCAATGGGCCTGTAGCTCAGCTAGGTAGAGCATCTGACTTTTAATCAGGTGGTCGGGGGTTCGAATCCCTCCAGGCCCGCTGTACTTCATGAGCGATCGACGGCGGATCAAGTATGAGGAGCGAAATCAGAACAGTTTTTTGTGAGTGTCTTTCCCGTTGACCGGTACGGGACCAAATGGTGATAGCATGGCAACAACAGTTAACTCGTTTAATCCTGGGCACATCCTCGTGTCCGAGCACCATCTCCTCTCTGAAGAAGAGGCTGGGGTCGTCCTCAGCCAGCTGAAGGTGGAGAGGGACAAACTCCCCAAGATCAAAATGGATGACCCCGCAATCCAGTACCTTGCGTCCATCCACGGCGAGATCAAGGAGGGAAGCGTCATCAGGATTATTAGGAAGAGCGAGACCGCAGGCGAGTTCATCGCATACAGGCTCGTAATCAAAGGGTGATATTTTTGAGGGATTTAGTAAGGCTTTATTTCAAGGACAAGGACATCGTGAACCATCACGTCGAGTCCTTCAACGACTTCCTCGCGACTCCTGAGAACCCCAACAGCAGGATGCAGAAGATCGTCGATGACATCAGGGTTCCCACCGACGACGCACTCCGCGGGATCATCAAGCTCGACCCCGAGCGCACCAACGGTAAGGACATTGAGATCCGCCTCGGAAGGGAGAGGGACAGCAAGGGCAACATCCTCGCCCAGGCCAAACCCACCATCCGCATCAAAGCCCCCACCGTCATGGAGGCCAACGGTTACGAGCACGAGCTCACCCCCATGGAAGCCAGGCTCAGGAACCTCAACTACATGTCCTCCGTCGAGGTCCGCTTCGAGGTCTTCGAAGACGGTGTCAAGAAGGATCTTGACGACGACGGCTGGGTACACATCGGCGACCTGCCCATGATGGTCAAGTCCAAGGGATGCAACCTCCACAGGTCCAAGATCGAGGCCGCCTGCGAGCGCAAACTCAAGGATGAGGAGTACAACGAGAAACTCATTGAATTCAAGGAGGATCCCCGTGAGCCCGGAGGATACTTCATCATCGGCGGAACCGAGAGGGTACTCATCACCCTCGAGGACCTCGCCCCCAACAGGATGCTCTTCGACTGGGGAGAGAAGTACGGCCAGTACGTGCCCTCCGTAAAGGTGTTCTCCGAGAGGGAAGGATACCGTGCACTCACCCAGGTCGAGATGAAGAAGGACGGTGCTCTCATGGTCTCCGTTCCCGTGGTCCCCAGCGCCATCCCCCTCGTGGCACTCCTCAAGGCCCTCGGAATGGAGAGGGACAGCGAGATCCACGACATCCTCTGTTCCAACGAGGCCATGGAGAACGTCGTCCTCGCCAACCTCGAGAACTCCTACAACGCCAAGGACTGGCCCCCGAACGGATTCCACACCCAGGAGGATGCCATCGCATACCTCGAGAGGAACTTCGCCGCAGGTCAGGCCAAAGAGTACAGGACCAAGAAGGTCGAGTCCATCCTGGACCGCTCCCTCCTCCCCCACCTGGGAGACGACGAGTCGGCCAGGAAGAAGAAGGCAATCTTCCTCGGACGTATGGCTGAGTACCTCCTCAGGAAATCCATCCCCGAGCGCCTTCCCAGCGACGATAAGGACCACTACGCCAACAAGAGGCTGAAGCTCTCCGGAGACCTCATGGAGGATCTCTTCAGGACCAGCTTCACTTCTCTTATTAAAGATTTGAAATATCAGCTCGAGAGGAACTTTGGAAGGAAGAAGTATGATTACAACATCACCTCCTCCATCCGTCCCGACCTCTTCACCCACAAAATCCTCCACGCCCTCGCTACCGGTAACTGGGTCGGAGGACGTGCAGGTGTCTCGCAGCTCCTCGACAGGACCTCCAACATGTCCGCCATGTCTCACCTGAGGAGGATCACCTCGTCCCTTACCAGGAGCCAGCCTCACTTCGAGGCACGTGACCTGCACCCCACCCAGTGGGGAAGGCTCTGCCCCTCCGAGACCCCTGAGGGTCAGAACTGCGGTCTGGTGAAGAACGCCGCTCTCATCATCGATGTCTCTCACTCCGTCCCCGAGCGCGAGGTCTTCAAGAACCTGAAGGACTTCGGACTCGAGAACGTCAACGAGGAGGAGACCCGTGTCTTCGTCAACGGAGATCTGGTCGGTTCCATCCACGATCCCGACAGACTCGTCGTCGAGTTCAGGGACCGCAGGAGGTACGGACTCATCGACAACAGCATCAACATCCGCTACTCCTCCAACAAGAGGAAGGACCGCCTCGAGGATGACGACGGATCCGTCTCCAAGGTACAGGAGGTCATCATCAACTGCGACGACGGACGTCTCAGAAGGCCCCTGCTCATCCTCAAGGACGGAAAGACCGTCCTCACCAGGAAGCACGTCGAGGGCATCCGTGAAGGAAAGATCTCCTGGGACGAGCTCTTCGGAGAGGGAATCATCGAGTGGGTCGACGCAGAGGAAGAGGAGGACGCATACGTTCTCGTCTCCCCCTACGAGCTCCCCCACAGGTGTCCCTGCTGCGGACATGCACTCTCCGAGACCGATGTCGACTGGATGAACCCCGGAAAGGCAGAGGACTGCGAGCTCGAGTGCAACTGGTGCCACGAGAAGTTCCAGGTGCCCTCGCTCATCACCCCCGAGCACACCCACATGGAGGTCGACCCCATGATCATCCTCGGAGTCGCCGCAGGTATCGTTCCCTACCCTGAGCACAACTCCGCACCCCGTATCACCATGGGTGCAGGAATGGCAAAGCAGGCACTGGGAATCGCCACCGCCAACTACCGTATCAGGCCCGACACCCGCGGTCACCTGATGCACTACCCCCAGGTACCGATGGTACAGACCCAGACCATGGATTTCATGGGATACAAGTACAGGCCTGCAGGACAGAACTTCTGCATCGCCGTCATGTGTTACCACGGTTACAACATCGAGGATGCAATCGTCATGAACAAATCCTCTGTCCAGAGGGGACTCGGAAGGTCCACCTTCATGAGATCCTACCGCGCAGAGGAACACCACTACCCCGGAGGAACCGCTGATAAGTTCCAGATCCCCTCACCCGAGGTCGTCGGCGTCCGTGCCGACGAGGCTTACGCATGCCTCGGTGAGGACGGTCTCATCTCCCCCGAGTCCTACGTCGAGGGATCCGATGTCCTCATCGGAAAGACCTCGCCTCCCAGGTTCCTCGAGGAGGAGACCGGAAGCATGCTGTCCACCCAGAAGGACAGGGAGACCTCCGTCACCGTCAGGCCCGGAGAGAAAGGATACGTCGACTCCGTCATCGTCACCGTCAGCGAGAACGGTTCCAAACTGGTCCGCGTCAAGGTCAGGGACGAGAGGATCCCCGAGCTCGGTGACAAGTTCTGTTCCAGGTTCGGTCAGAAAGGAGTCGTCGGAAGGCTCGTCGAGCAGTCCGACATGCCCTTCACCTCCGACGGTATCACCCCTGATATCCTCGTCAACCCCCACGGTATCCCTTCCCGTATGACCGTTGGACACGTTCTCGAGATGATCGCAGGTAAGGTCGGATCCATGGAGGCACGCACCATCGACGGTACCGCCTTCTCCGGAGAGTCCGAGGATTCCATCCGCGACGGACTCGTCAGGAACGGATTCGCAAGGTCCGGAAAAGAGATCATGTACGACGGAAGGACCGGACGCATGGTCGAGGCCGACATCTACACCGGTGTCATCTTCTACGAGAAGCTGCACCACATGGTATCCGGTAAGCTCCACTACAGGTCCAGGGGACCCGTGCAGATCCTTACCAGGCAGCCTACCGAGGGACGTTCCAGGCAGGGAGGTCTCAGGTTCGGAGAGATGGAGCGTGACTGTCTCATCGGTCACGGAGTGGCCATGGTCATCAAGGACCGTCTGCTCGACCAGTCCGACGGAACCCAGCAGTACATCTGCGGCAATCCGAACTGCGGACACATCGCAATCACCGACAGGACCGGACAGCGCTACTGTCCTGTCTGCCACGAAAGCACCAACATCCACCTTGTGCAGACATCCTACGCATTCAAGCTCCTCATGGACGAGCTTCTGTCGCTGGGTGTAGCCATGAGGCTTCAGCTGGGGGACTTATCATGAACACTATCGACAAGAAAATCGGATCCATCAAGTTCTCCTGCATCTCCCCTGACGAGATCAGGAACATGTCCGCGGTGAAGATCATCACCGCCGACACCTATGATGATGAGGGTTACCCCATCCAGGGAGGACTCATGGATTCCCGTATGGGAGTCATCGAGCCCGGACTCCGCTGTAAGACCTGCAACTGCAAGGTCGACGACTGTCCCGGACACTTCGGACACATCGAGCTTGCGATGCCCGTCATCCACGTCGGTTTCATCAAGGACATCAAGCTGATGCTGGAGTCCACCTGCTGCGTCTGCGGCAGGCTGATGCTTTCCGAAGAGGAGATCAAAGAGAGGATCGAGAGGATGAATGCCATCACCGACCTCGGCGGAGACACCATCGATCAGAAGAACTACAGTAAGGACACCGTCAAGGTGGCATCCAGCAGGGGAATCTGCCCCTACTGTAACGCTGAGCAGAGCAAGATCAAGCTCGACAAGCCCACCACCTTCAGGATCGTCAAGGACAACAACAAGCTGACCCCCAAGGAGGTCCGCGAGAGGCTCGAGAGGATCCCCGACGAGGACCTCAGGGCACTCGGAATGGACCCCGCCGTCTGCAGGCCCGAGTGGATGGTCCTCACCGCCCTTGCCGTTCCCCCCGTGACCGTCAGACCCTCCATCACCCTGGAGTCCGGAGACAGGTCCGAGGATGACCTCACCCACAAGCTGGTCGACGTGCTCAGGATCAACCAGAGGCTCAGGGAGAACCGCGACGCCGGTGCACCCCAGCTCATCGTCGAGGATCTCTGGGAGCTCCTCCAGTACCACGTCACCACCTACTTCGACAACCAGACCTCCGGAATCCCGCCCGCAAGGCACAGGTCCGGAAGGCCCCTCAAGACCCTCGCCCAGAGGCTCAAGGGTAAGGAGGGACGTTTCAGGTCCAACCTGTCCGGTAAGCGTGTGAACTTCTCCGCACGTACCGTCATCTCCCCCGACCCCAACCTCTCCATCAACGATGTGGGAGTACCCGTCAGGGCAGCCAGGGAACTCACCGTCCCCATGGCGGTCAACGAGCACAACATCGAGGACATGAGGCTGTTCGTCAAACGCGGACCCCTTGCCTTCGGCAGGTTCCTCAAAGAGGACGGCGACTACGACCTCGAGGCCGCACGCGAGTACGCCAGCAGGGAACTCTCCGACCTCGAGAAGGACACCGACTACCTCGCAGGAGTCAACTACATCTTCAGGGAGGACGGAAGGAGGATCAAGGTCACCCTCGAGAACGTCGAGACCGTGGCGGAGAACCTCAACGTCGGTTACACCATCGAGAGGCAGCTCGTCAACGGCGACGTCGTCCTGTTCAACAGGCAGCCTTCGCTGCATAGGATGTCCATCATGGCCCACCGTGTCAGGATCATGCCCGGAAGGACCTTCAGGTTCAACCTCACCGACTGTGCCCCCTACAACGCAGACTTCGACGGGGACGAGATGAACCTTCACGTCCTCCAGTCCGAGGAGGCCCGTGCCGAGGCACGCGTCATCATGCAGGTACAGGAGAACATCCTGTCCCCCAGGTACGGAGGACCCATCATCGGAGGAATCCACGACCACATCTCCGGTTCCTACTTCCTCACCCACGGTAAGTACAACGAGGCCACCGGACAGATCGACGAGCCCAAGTTCGACCGCTACAGCGCGATGAACATCCTCTACAAACTCTCCGACTTCGGACTCGTGGACAAATCCAAGGAGTACTTCGAAGAGCTCCGCAACGACCCCGAGGAGACCAAGCCCATCCCCGAGCCCAGCGGATACTACGAGAACGGAAAGCCCTACTGGACCGGTAAGGACCTGTTCTCTCTCGCACTTCCCAAGGACTTCAACATCACCTACAGGGCATCCGTCTGCCAGTGCGACCCCGGAAAGGGCTGCCGTGCCGGCGGAGTATGTCCCATGGACGGATACGTCAGGATCCGCAACGGAAAGCTGATCTCCGGAACCATCGACGAGAAGGGAGTCGGAAACAGCAAGGGTATGATCATCGAGAAGGTCGCCCGCGACTACGGATCCGCCCGTGCAGCCAAGTTCCTCTACGACGCCACCAGGCTCGCTCTGGGAGCGGTCATGAACCACGGATTCTCCACCGGTATCGGTGACGAGGACATCCCCGAGGAGGCCGTCAACCAGATCCAGGAGAACTCCAGGGAATGCATCAGGGCCGTCAGCGAGTATGTGGAGTCCTACAGGGACCACACCCTCGACCAGATGCCCGGAAGGAGCATCAGGGAGACCCTCGAGGTGCTCGCACAGAGCAAACTCGGAGAGGCCCGTGGTCAGGCAGGAGAGATCGCAGGACAGTACCTCGGTATGTCCAACCCCGCGGTCATCATGGCCAAGACCGGAGCCCGTGGTTCGATGCTGAACCTGTCCCAGATGGCAGGATGCGTCGGACAGCAGTCCGTCCGTGGTGAGAGGATCGCCAGGGGATACCTCGGCAGGACCCTCTCCCACTTCCACAGGGGAGACCTGGGAGCATACGCAAGGGGATTCTGTCTGAACTCCTACAAGTCCGGACTCACCCCCACCGAGTTCTTCTTCCACGCAATGGGAGGAAGGGAAGGACTCGTCGATACCGCGGTCCGTACCGCCAGGTCCGGATACATGCAGAGGCGTCTCGTCTCCGCACTCGAGGACCTCAAGCTCACCCTTGACGGAAGCATCAAGAACACCGTCGGTACCATCGTCCAGTTCAAATACGGAGAGGACGGAACCGACCCCTCCAGGGCAGTCCGCGGAAAGGCGGTCGATCTCAACGACCTGTTCTCCGAGGTGCTCGGCGACAAGGCCGACAGCGTCCTGAACGTCGACCAGAAGGAGAACCAGGGAGACGACTACGGATCCCGCGAGAAGGACCTCGAACAGTACGAGGATTACGATGACGACGGTGACGAGGACAGCCTCGACAGCGACGACGGATCCGACTACGAGGGAGGTGAGTGAAATGGCAAAGAAAGATACTAAAGCAGCCCTTATGAAGAGGGGCATCAGCGAGGAGGTTGCCACCGTTCTCATCGAGAACTTCAACTCCCTCGGCGAGATCGCCTCCGCCGGCATCGAGGGACTCGACGCCGTCGGAATCGAGAGCGAGGTCGCAGAGAAGGTCCTTGCCAGCCTCGGCAACACCGCCCGCAAGAGCAAGAAGCCCGCACTCAAGGCAGCCGCGGAGTCCGCACCTGCCGAGGAAGAGGCCGTTCCCGAGGGTCCCCGCGAGGAGTACACCGGGAAGCAGCATGTCAACACCGAGACCGAGCAGAAACTGTTCGACATCGCGGAGAAGAACGGCGTGACCCTTCCCAAGAAGGTCGTCTTCGACATCGCCGAGAGGATCGACAAGGCCGCGGACAAGTCCATCTTCGACGACGCGACCTGCGAGAAACTCATCGTCCGTGCAGGCGAGATGTATGACAGCCACAAGATGTGCCAGAACGAGTCCGCAGGAGTCATGGCGGCACACTCCATCGGAGAGCCCGGTACCCAGATGAACCTGCGTACCTTCCACTTCGCGGGAGTCGCATCCGTGTCCGTTACCCAGGGTCTTCCCCGTCTCATCGAGATCGTGGATGCCAGGCGTGACCCCAGCACCCCTTCGATGATCATTCCCCTCACCGGCCTCGCCGCTGAGGACGAATCCCTCGCGAAGCACGTGGCTTACAACATCGAGACCACCAAGCTCCGCAACGTCGCGACCATCGAGACGGATATCACCAACCTCCGTCTCATCATCATCCCCGACGCCAGGAGCATGGACAAACACGATCTCACCCTCGACGACCTCGTCGACGCACTCAGCAAGATCAAGGCCGTCCGCGGCCTGGTCCAGAAATGCCCCGCATTCGACACCGACTCTCCCAACGCAGTCGACACCAACCTCGTGATCAACTCCGATCCCGAGGGAGAGGCACCCTACGCCAAACTGCAGGAGATGCACGATGCCATCGAGAACGCGAGGATCAAGGGCGTCGACAAGATCAAGAGGGCACTGATCGAGCAGGACAGCAAGACCGGAAAGTACCGCATCATCACCGAAGGAAGCAATCTGAAGGATATCCTCAACGTCGAGTACGTCGACAAGGATAACGTCATGACCAACTCCATCATCGAGATCGCGGACGTCTTCGGAATCGAAGCAGCCAGGAACTCGATCATCCACGAGGCTACATCCACCCTCGGCAACGCAGGACTCGACGTCGACGTCAGGCACATCATGCTCGTCGCCGACCTGATGACCAACGACGGAACCGTCAGGGCCATCGGAAGGAACGGAGTTTCCGGAAAGAAGTCCTCCGTCCTCGCCAGGGCAGCATTCGAGATCACCGCCGCCCATCTGCTGCACGCAGCGATGGTCGGAGAGGTGGACAGGCTCGAAGGAGTAACCGAAAACATCATCGTAGGTCAGCCGGTGACCTTAGGAACCGGAGCAGTCAAACTAGTTTACGATCCCAAGAAGAACTAAAGGGGGAAAATGAAAAATGAGCGAAGAAATCGACATCAGCAAAGCATTGAAAGCAGCCATCTCCACCGGTAAGGTAGAGTTCGGAGTAGACCAGACCGAGAAGGCCGTCAAGGCCGGCAAGGCACAGATGATCGTTGTGTCATCCAACTGCCCTGCAGAGGCACTCGTCAAAGCCAAGGACGTGAAGGTTCACGTCTACAGCGGAAACAACATGGAGCTCGGCGCTCTGTGCGGAAAGCCTTTCTCCGTATCCGCTCTTGTCATCCTTGATAAGGGTACTTCCAACATCCTTAACCTGTGATTGCCATGGCAGCGGATATCGTACTAACGGAGGACACCCTTCGCTACATCGCACTGTTCCAGCAGCTGACCCACACCAACGCGGTCGACTGCATGGAGACCGAGGACAAGCTCGTCTTCGTCGTCGAGAAAGGGCAGGGTAACATCGCCGTAGGAAAGAAAGGAGAGCATGTCATCAAACTCAAGGACATGACCGGGAAGAACATCCAGGTAGTCGAGTACTCCGAGGATCCCCAGCAGTTCGTGATGAACGTGTTCCACATCTACGGGCCTCAGAAGGTCGTTATCGAGCAGCGCGGTAACATTACTCACGCCACCGTCACGGTGGATCCCAAACTCAAAGGACGTGCCATCGGCAAGTCGGGAAAGAACCTGCGCATCGCCAGGGACATCGTGAACAGACATCACGATATCCAGAGCATCAGCGTGGACTGAGTTCACAGTTCCATAAACCTCTTACACCATCCCCCGGTGGGGGGATATTTACCCTTTTTAATTTATTGGGGTCCTCTCGACTTCGAGACGGTCCTCGGTAGGATATTCCTCGATGATGTAACACCTGAATTGGAGCTCTATTCCAATTTCCTCAAGTATCCATGGGGCGATTTCCAGCCTGTTACGGTCGGAATCTATGAACATGAGTTCGTCTGGCACATCGTAGGCCTCCTTCAGGAAGGCGGCAGCTGCGGGCAGGTCCTTGGCATAGATGACCCCCTTCAGAAGGGTGCCGTCATCCGTTATGACATCGTATTCTTTTGCGATATGTTCCGCCCTGCGGATGAGCCTGTTCCTGAGCTGGACGCTGTCCTTGAAGGTGGACGAGCAGAAATGGATCCTGTAATCGGGGTACTTCTCGAGGATGTGTATCGCCACCTCCTCAGAACCCAGGACAGCGGACGACAGTTCGTCCTTGATCTGGTAGTTCTGTTCCCCCATCATCCCCCAGTTGCTCTCGGAGAATTCGAGTTCGTTGAGGTTCATGAACTTCAGACCGGCACCGAAGGCGTATTCCACCAGGGCACCGAGCTCCTTCTCCTTGCCGGGAAGGGCGGGTACCTCGATACCGACATCCATCCCCGTTCCGTCGATGACCGCTTTGAGCTCGGTGGTCTCCATCCTCTCCCAGAGGGATTCCACCGGATGGTACCTGATCTCGTCGAGTCCGGCCTCCTCCAGTTTCCTGGCGTTCTCGAGACTGATGACCGAGGTGTACATGTGGATGTGATGTCCTTTTCCGAACCTCTCCTTGAGAAGGCGGATGTAATGGATCGCCCTGTCGAGTTTCATCGAGGGGTCGCCGCCGGTGATGCCAGTACCCTCCGCTTCCATGGCTAGGGCTTCCGCGATGACCTCCTCGTCGCTTCCGATCCTGCCCTCGTTCGCGTAGACGACGTCCTTCCCCTTCTTCTCGGCGGATACGGGACAGTAGAAGCATCCCGCGTTGCATACGCCGGTGATCAGGAGCACCATCTTCGAGCCTTTCACGCAGTACTTGCAGCCTTCTGCCAGTTCTCCGTTGGCGGCGGATCCGGAATCGAACCTCTGAAAGGTCATGTCTTTCCATTCTCGCGAATGTTAAATAAGGTTTTGCCGATGGACACGCATGAGAAAGAGTTCACGTCTGATTTTGGCGCTTGACGAAACCGACGAGAAGAAGGCACTGGCGATCGCGGAATCCGTCTCCGGTATAGTCGATGCCATCAAGATCAACTGGCCCCTGGTGCTTTCCGCCGGTCCCGAGATGATCACCAAGCTCTCGAAGTATTCCGACGTGATCTGCGACTTCAAGGTAGCTGACATCCCCAACACGGTCCGTCTCATCGTCGAGAATTCCGTGGCCCGCGGCGCCGCGGCGGTCATCGTCCACGCATTCCCCGGCAGCGATTCCCTCGCGGAGGCCGTCAAGGCCGCCGGAGACAAGGCCGCAATCTATGCCGTGACCGAGATGAGCCACCCCGGAGGAAAGGAGTTCACCGCCCCCAACGCCGAGCGTCTGGCACAGGTGGGTGTGGACTGCAACGTCAGGGGTTTCATCGCTCCCGCCACGCGTCCCGAGCGCATCGCCGCCATCAGGAAGATCATCGGCGACAGGGAGATCCTCTCCCCCGGCGTAGGTGCACAGGGCGGTTCCGCATCCGAGGCGATCAAGGCCGGCGCCGACTACGTCATAGTCGGACGTGCAATTTACAAATCCGACGACCCCCGTAAGGTCGCAGAGGACATAGCCAGCGAGATAAAATCGGTCCTCTAATGGAAAATACATCCAAACCTTTTCCTTTTCCCTTATATATTATAATTAAAACCTATAAATACAGAATCGCGCATGGAACGCTATTCGAAATCGATTTACGGAGATTCGAGAATGCGCACATTTGGAAAGAAACAGACCAGTCCTGCCGATTCTGAGGGCAGGGCATCCTCTCCCGCGGAAAAATCCGCAGGACAGGACAGTTGGTTCAGAAAGAACTGGTGTGTGCTGACCCTTATCGCAATCGTCGTCGTCGCTTTCCTGCTGAGATTCTGTTTCGTATACGGCATCTCCGCAGGCGACAACTACGCACTGTCGGGCGGGAGCAGCGCTGCCAGTCACCGTCGTATAATCGCTGAAATCCTCTGGGGAACCTACAACCCCGGCAACGAGGCCGCCCTCAACTACCCCTACGGTGCTGAGAGCATATACGGCCCCCTGTTCGATTACTGCTGTGCTGCCTGGGCCAAGCTGTTCTCGGCATTCGGCATGAGTTACGACGCTTCCGCAGGCGCAGCACTCGCTTGGAACCCCCCGATCTTCGGTGCCCTCACATGCATCCCCGTATTCATGCTGGCCACCAAGATCTTCAAGGGCGACAAGGTCATCGGGCTCACCGCAGCAGGATTCTACTGCCTGTTCCCCGCCCTGATCATGACCTCCCCCTTCTCCTACGGAACCGAGCTCCCCTTCCTCTGCTTCCTCGTCGCAGGACTCACCTACTTCGTCGTATCCGCATTCAGTGCGGTCGATGAGCTGGGAGTCACCGGAATCAAAGAGGTCTTCACCACCAAGGCCGTCCTCATGTGGGTCCTTCTCGCAGCACTCTTCATGGTGTTCATCGTACTCACCTGGACCGGATTCTGGGCCATCATGATGGTTTCCGCTGTCATGCTGTTCTTCGCACTCCTGTTCGCCCGCCTCGCCGGCAGGCCCTTCGGTGCGGTGGTCGGTGTCGCCAGTGCGGTTCTTCTCGCGGGAGTAGTGGCGGGCGCATGCTATTACATCCCCTACGGAATGTGGGACAGTGTATTCTCCGGAGGATGCCTCGTCGGTGTACTCGCAGTCGCCTACAGCATCCTGTTCCTCGCTCTTGAGAAGAAGCCCTGGGTACTCTCCATCCCCCTGACCTGCGTCGTCATCCTGGCGGTCGCGGTCGTCCTCTACTTCGTCGCACCCGAGCTCTCCGATGCGGCCCTCAGCGGAAACGATGTCTACGTCGGTTCCCTCATGAGTTCCCTCGCAGCCGAGACCAGCCGTACCAGCATCTCCGCTATGGCCTCCTACTACGGATGGCTCACCCTCTGGTTCCCCCTGCTCCTCGGATTCTGGATGTTCTACAAGTACCGTGAGAACATCAGGAGCAACACCTACACCTTCACCATGCTCTGGCTCCTCGCATGCTACTGCGTCGGATGGTACAACTCCGAGTACGCGATCGTCGCAGGTGCCGGATTCGCCGTGGGTTCCGCGGCACTCATCGTCATGGTCTTCAGGGCTGTTGACCTCAAATCCTACTTCCGTTCCCTCAGGGGCAACGGAGCGAAGGCAGGTGCCAAGAAGGCACTCAACTTCTTCCCCCTCGTGACCGTCCTCGTGGCGGTCCTCCTCGTGGCCGTCCCCACCGCTGTATACGCAGCAGACGCGGCCACCCCCTCCAACGACGACGGTGACGGATACTTCGGCGGCATGGGTTACACCATCAACACCAGCGACTCCAGCCTCGTCAACTCCGCATGGGCGCATTCGAACGATTACGCAACCAACGACAAGACCCTCCTCGCCTGGTACGGTTACTCCGATTCCGCCAGCTCCGCAGGAGGATTCTCCACTGTCACCAGTTCCATCGGAGGCGGAACCTCTGCCATGGCATCCGTGTTCTACGCTACCAACGGTTCCGAGGCCATCGCCTCCTTGCTCATCCGTCTGATCGAGAGCAACCCCTCCGCATACAAGACTCAGATGACCGGTGCCGGCCTGAGCGACGAGGATGCCGATGCGTTCATCGGAATCCTCAATTCCGAGAGCAAGGCCCGTGCATACATGGCCGAGAACCCCGACAAATTCGTCGGATACAACGCCTCTCCCGCATCCGAGAGCCTGCCCTACATCGTCGGATCCAAGTTCCTCGAGTCCAAACTCGGCGAGAGCAAGATCTCCGAGATGTACGAGGCTGTCTGTGCCGCAAGCGGCAAGAGCATCAACTACATCGAGGTCGACGCGGGAATGATCCCCCTCTACTACGGTGACGGAAGCTACGCAAGCTCCGCAGCCTACTTCGGTGACTACAAGCTCGATAAGTACAATGCCCCTTCCAAGTTCTTCAACGTATCCAGCACCACCGAGTACTACTATCAGTACGGATACTACGACAGGATGTACTACGATTACACCGACGATATGTACGACACCTTCTTCTGGAACGCTGTCATGGGAGTCACCCCCGAGACCTACGGCCTCAGCAGCGGCATCAACCTCCTGTCCTCCCTCGCATCCTCCGACGGTTCCGTCGTGGCAACCCCCGGAGCCGGAATGGGACACTTCAAGGTCGTATATTGGCACCTCAACTACAAAGCGAGCGAGAACGCCAGCTGGGTCGATATGGATGCAACTGCAGCCTTCGCCAAACTGAAGGACGAGGGCGGTTACGTCAACTTCCTCTCCTCCGTCGTCGTACTCGAGTACGTCTCCGGATCCGCCGCAACCACTGTCTCCGTAACCTCTGGCAGCGAGAAGGTAGCCAACGTCAAGGTGGCTGTCTTCGAGAAGTACGAGGTCTCCGACGCGGTATCCTACGTACAGCGCAGCACCGCATATACCGACGAGAACGGTGAATGCGACATCGTGCTCCCCGCCTCCGACTACCTCATCAGGTACTATGTCGGTTCCGAGCACCTCAGGGACGGAACCCTCGTAGTGACCCAGAGTTCCTATTCCGCCGTGGATCTGGCAGCCGTCAGCATCGCAGGAAGCCTCGTGAACTCCGACGGAAAGGCGATCGAGAACTCCAACTGCACCATATCCTTCACCGACAGTTCCGGAAAGGTCAAGCAGACCGTATCCGTCGGAACCGACGGTACCTTCACCGGCGTCTCGCTGGTCCCCGATAAGTACACCGTCACCGTGTACTCCGCCGACGGAGCCTCCGTCAGCAGCGAGAGCCTGTATGCGGTTTCTACTGCCACCGATGTGAGGATCAGTGCCACCACCGGATCCATCAAGGTGTCCTTCGTCGACATGTTCGGAAACACCGCGGACAACGCGAACATCACCATCACCGATGCGACCGGTAAGAAAGTCGAGTACACCGCAGCCCAGCTCACCACCCTCGAGGGAGTCATCCCCGTCGTTGCTGGAACATACACGGTCGACGTCTCCGCAGCTGACCTTGTCTCCACCGGGGCCAAGACCGTCACCGTCAGTTCCGGAAGCTCCAGCACCCAGAACGCCGAGCTCACCGTGTACGCAGCCACCACCAAGGGTGCGGCAGGCGACTTCGTAATGGGCATCGGATATCTCGGATTCCTCGGAGATCACAACTCCGTGCCCGCTCTGGCAGCCGACAAGCTCACCGTTTACAACGACTCCACCGGGGCCAAGACCGTATCTGGAACCGTCAAGAACAACGGAAGCGGAACCTCTGCCACCGTCGTGTTCATCAACGGAACCTCCACCTACGTGTTCAGCACCGGATCCGACGGATCCTTCAGTGCCAAGCTGCCCAGCGGAAACTACGACCTCTACGTCTACAACAGTGCTGGACGCGTATACTATGAGAAGGGCATCGATGCCTCCGCAGATGTCAGCGACAAGGCAATCGCACTTGGCGAAGGACGCACCGTGACCTTCACCGTCAACTACACCACTCTGATGTCTCCCAGCACCAGGGGAATCGCATATGTCCCCATTACGCTGAAGGTGACCGTTGAGGATAAGGACTACACAATGTACCCCATCACCGGTACCGACGGTATCGTGAAGGTCTATGTACCCAGCGGTGCGAAGATCTCCTACAGTATCGCCGAAGTATCCAGCGATATGTCCGCAAAGTTCAACTGGACCAAGCCCTGGACCAACGGAACCGACACCGAGCCTGTGACCGTCACCGCTGCTACCAGCGTAAACCTCAAGTTCGAAGGAAAGGAGACCACCGACAAGCCTTATATGGAAGCCGTCTCCGCACCTACCTTCAAGAACAGTGACGGAACCGATCTTCCCGATGCAGTTTACCACTTCGACGCTTACGCAAGTGCCGGACAGGACTTCTACATGAAGGTGGAAAGCGGTTCGCCCACCTTCTACAGCGACAAGGAGTGCAACACCAGCATCACAACGGTCCTTGCAGGCCGTTACACCGTCTCCGTCGAGAGCGGCAACGCCTTCGTGGATTCCGTTACCGTGAACATCTACCCCACCACAACCGAGGTGAAGTTCGCAGCCATCAACGCTGCCAAGATCACCTTCAGCACCGCAGCTGCCAACAGCGTCGAGGTCGTATGCCTTTCCATCAACGATACCGAGGGTACGACCCACAGCGACAATGAGACGACCTCCGGCATCACTACCTACACTTACTACGTGCAGAAGGATGCCGCCTACTCCTACTACTTCGTCGTCACCAACGGAACCAAGATCGCATACACTGATGTGTACACCGGCAGTGCGGACATCACCGATGCCATCGAGCCTGTCGAAAAGAAGACCCTCAAGGGTTACGTCGGTTCCTCCATCGACGGAGATATCCTCGTGACCTTCGACACCTCCAAGAAGGCACTCGTTAAGGTCAGCGGAGGAGAATACTCCGTGGACCTGCCTGTGGGCGAAGCAAGCGTGAGTGTCAGTTCGATGATCCTCAACGCAAGCAAGGACAATGCCAACCACACCTACTCGGTCACCGATGCGGAACTCCTCTCGGCGGCCATCGACGTGGATGCCGACAAGACCCAGAACTTCGCTGTGAAGACCACCGAGTCCGCAGCAGGTTCCTACAGCATCACCACCGCATCCATGGATTGCGATGCAGGTACCGGAACCGCCACCGTGAAGATCACTGGCGGAGACGGAACCTATTTCGTCAACGGAGGCAACGGATTCACCCTTGACAAGACATACTCCATCACCCTCAACGGTGCGGATGGAAACGTCGATGTCAGTGGATTCTTCAACGGTGCATCGGTCGGTGCCGGAAACTCCGGTATGACCCTTGTCATCACTAAGCTGGGAAGCAGCGACTCGACCACTCTCGTGATCCCTGCCGAGTACTACATCAACGGAGCCACCGGGGAACTTACCGTAGCCACCGCAGGTGATGGAGAAGCAAAGGATTCCAGGAACGGATTCGGTTACAAGTACGTCCTTGCGTTCGACAACAAGAACTCCGCTGCGGTCAAGATCGTGTTCGATAAGGCTCAGACCATTTCCGAATCCGGGCTTGACGAAGACAAATGGATCCTCGCATTCGTCGACGAGAGCGGATACCTCGTGGATGCTGACGAATACTACGTCAACGGACTCACCACCACTAACCTGTATGCGATGCTCATCAACAAGACCGGCGACGGCAGCGAAGTACCCGGTCTTTCCATTAACTTCGATGCCGGTTCCGGTGACGAAGAAGTGCAGGTCTCCGGACCCCAGTCCGGTTCCGTATCCGTTGATTCCTCTTCCGCATCCGGAAGCGGAATCGACAACAGCGAATCCACTCTCCCCATGGGATTCTGGATCCTGCTGGTCTTCGCAGTGCTTCTCCTCCTCATCAGTGTATGGGGCGGAATGAAGAGGGGGGTGTTCTCACGCAGAAACTGAACGTATCCATACTGGCAGTCGCGATCATGCTGACTGCAGGTATCGCCGGAGCACTTGTCATGAGCGACGATTCCTCCGCCGCAAGCGGTACCGGAAGCGGTGTCGTGACCTTCGACTCCTACTACATCGCCACAGAGAAAACGACCGATGCGCACATCGTCTTCACCGACAGTGCGGCATACTCCGAGATCACCTGGTCCGCCAAGCTCACCAATTCCTCGGGCTCCACCCAGTCTGGTGCCCTCAGCAAGACCTCCGGATCCGCCGCTGAAGAGACCATCACAGTCACCGCACCCAAGGTCGCCGGTAACTATACCCTCACCGTGACCTTCAAGGAGAAGGTGGATTCCGATAGCTACGAGTACACCGCGAAAGCAGTGCTCCACGTGGGTAACCCCATCACGCTGTCCGTCACCCTCAAGGTGCCTAGCAGTGCAGGTGTAGGATTCAGCAACAACGTCTACTTCTACGTCGACGGTGTGAAGTGCGACGACAGCGAACAGATGCTCACCATCAACCCCGGAGAGACCAAGACTGTCCAGTACAAGTACTACAACCACAACCTCTCCTCCGGAAAGCACACCTACTACGTGGCAGCCGGAGAGAACGTCGACGTCACCGGACTCGATGCGAAGCAGACCTTCTACTATGAGCAGAGCACCCAGGATTACCTCCTGTGGATCGCCGGAATCATAGTGGTCCTGATGATCCTCTTCGCTGTATGGGTGTTCCGCAAGCCTGTGAAGAACTACGGAAAGCCCAAGGCAAGGCGTTAAAACTTTAACCGGGGGCGCAAGCCCCCAAAATTATTAATTTTCGGTTCACTGAACCTTCGACATTATCTTCGCGGTGGCGAGATCCGCTCTGGACCTCTCCATTATCCCGCGGGCGATATCCTGTTTCCTCCTGAGAGGGGCCACGGAATCCTTGATGTCGAAGGTCATCAGTGCGTCGCAGAGTTCGTCCATGGTGGCGAACAGTTCCTCCGCACGGTTAAGGTCGTCATTGACGAGGGCGGTCAGCATGTCCCTCCTGAGCTCGCCTATGCAGTCCGCCAGGCCCATGGCCCATGCGACGGGTGTGATCTCCAGGTCCGCATAGGAAGGGAGTTCCCTGCCCTGAAGCGAATAATCGTAGAGGACGGTCTCGGCGAATTCCATCATGGCACTGCCGACATCGGCCCCGAAGACCAGGCGGGGATAGCCCGCCAAGGCCTCTACGAGGCCCGCTATGTCACTCGAGATGCTGTCGATGAGCTCTGGGTCCCTTTGGCCCAGATGAAGGCCGTGGATGGCCTTCTTGGTCTTCCTGACGATCTTGCGGGATTCCTCGAAGGCGAGGTCGCTCGCGCGTTCCTCGTCGGACAGAACGTGTTCCACTTCGGAGATGAGCTCCATTAACTGCATGACGGGGATATGGAGGTACGGTTACAAGGATGTATGGAAGAGGGTCCTGACCGTATCATGGTAGAGGTCCTGCCTGATCCTCTTCTCGAAGGGACAGAAATCGGGTTTCCAGAATTCGAGGTCTGGGTATGTGACGTCGAGGAGCGTGAGACCCTCGGGTTTGGCGATGCCGAAGGTACCGTCCTCCCCTGCCAGCTTGGCCTTCACGTCGTCCAGCGAGGACATGCCCTTGCCGACCTGGATGATGGCGGCCATGATCCTCCTGATCATGTTCCACAGGAAGTAGTCCGCCCTGAAGTCGGTGATGATGAGGCCGTTCTGATACGTGACCTTCACGTAGTCTATGGCCATCACGGTGGATTTGCCGGTCTCGTTCTTGGCGAAGCGTTTGAAATCGTGGTGCCCCTCGAAGAGCTTGGCCGCTTCGCAGAACTTCTCAAAATCGATGCGGTGCTCGGGCACGATGTAGCGGTAGAACCTCTTCTCCGCCATGCGGGGATTGAACGTCTCGCTGACCTCCGTTACCGCGGTGTAATAGACCCCGTGGGAGATGGAGTTCAGTGCCCTCAGCAAAAGACCCAGGTCCTTGAATTCCGTGTAGAAAGTGACTACGTTCCCCAGGGCACTGACACCCGCATCGGTACGGCTCGCGAACTTCAGGTCTATCCTGTCCGGGAGGACGTGGTCCACCAGCAGCAGGTTGGACAGGATCTCCCCTGCGACGGTGCGGAGATTGGATTCCGCGGGCTGTATCTGGGAGCCGTTGAACTCGTCCCCCAGATAGGCTATCTTGACGGCGACGCGTCTCATTGCCCACGGATCTGCTTCATGTGGTCGATCCTTTTCTGGATGAGGGGTGCGGTACCGATGTCGTGACGGACATAGATCGCATCGCACTTGATGTAGGTGAGACCCTTCTCGCAGTGCTGTTCCGCTTCCTCGATGGTATCTCCGATACCGACCACTCCGATGGAACGGGAGGTGCCGGTGATGAGCTTGTTCTCCTTCAGGTCGACGGATCCGTAGTATGCGATGGCACCGGAGTTCTCGATGCTCTCGGTGTCGATGGAGATGGTGTGTCCGGGCTCGGATTTGACCCCGTATCCCCTGGGGACGACGTACTTGCAGACGGTCGCCTTGTTGGAGAACTTGACCTCGTCCTTCATCTTGCCTCCCGCTTCCCACTTGATGATCTCGCTGAAGCTGGATACGAGGGCGGTGAGGACGTTCATGGCCTCCGGGTCGCCGAACCTGGCGTTGATCTCGATGATCTTGGGTCCGTCCTTGGTGAGCATGAACTGTCCGTACATGGTACCGCGGTAGGGGCACCCCTCCTTGGCAAGGGCCTTGATGATATCCTTGACGATGGCAAGGGCCTTCTCCCTGTCCTCTTCGGTGACGAAGGGGAGCAGGTGGTTCGAATCGCTGTAGGAACCCATACCTCCGGTGTTGGGTCCGGTATCTCCCTCGTATGCCCTCTTGTGGTCCTGTACCAGGGGCATGGGGATGATGTCCTCTCCGTTGGTGAAGACCATCTGGGTGAATTCCTCTCCCTCGGCCTTCTCCTCGATGATGACCTTTCCTCCGCCGACATGTCCCTCGAAGATCTCGTTGATGTACTCGATGGTGTCGTCGAGGTTCTGGAGCTGGTCTCCCTGGACCTTGACTCCCTTTCCGCCAGTGAGTCCGACGGGTTTGACCGCGACCTGGTAGTCGACCTTCTTGACGAAGTCGATGGCCTCGGCGGCGGTGTCGAAGCTGTTGTACCTCAGGTTTCCGTCGATCCCGTACTTGGTCACGAGTTCCCTCATGAAGCTCTTGCTGGTCTCGATCCTTGCCGCCGCTGCGGTGGGGGACGCGCATTTGACTCCGATGTCCTGGAGGGCATCCACGACACCTGCCGAGAGGGGGGCCTCGGGGCCCACGAATCCGTACTCGATGAAGTTGTCGATGGCGAAATCGCAGATCTTGTCGAGATCGTCCTCGTTGCAGATCAGGACCTTGGCCGCCCTGGCCTGGATCCCGGGGTTGACGTTCTTCATCACTGCGTAGATCTCGGCGCCGGAACGGGCGAGGGCCTCCACGGCTGCGTGTTCCCTGGCTCCTCCGCCTATTGTAAGTACCTTCATTATGAATCCTCCTTCAGTTGAATCCGAGTGCTCTGATGATCTCGTCCACTCCGAGATCCTTTCTGGCACTGCAGGTGTACATGTTCTTCAGTCCGCCTGTGAGCTTGTTGTAATCGCTTGTGATCACATTGGGGTCGACACCCACCGCGTCCGCGATGTCCATCTTGTTCAGGATGGCGATGTCGGAATGCTGGAAGACCGCATGGTGCTTCCTGACCATGTCGTCCCCCTCGGTGGTGGACACCACAACAGCCCTGTAATCGGTTCCCAGGGGGAAGTCCGCGGGACATACGAGGTTGCCCACGTTCTCCACGATGACTATGTCATATTTGTCCAGGTCCATGCCCGCCAGGGTCTTCTTGACGAGATTGGCGTCCAGGTGGCATTCCTTGCCGGTGTTGCAGTTCACCGCGTCGAGGCCGGCCGCGCGGAACCTCTGGAAATCGTCGTCGCCGGTCACATCGCCTGCGATGACGCAGACCCTCTTGCCGGCAGCGACCAGTTTCTTCCCCATCTCGATGATGAGTGCGGTCTTGCCGGCTCCGATGGATCCCATGAAATCGACGGATTTGATGTTGTGCTCTTTTAGCAGGTGGTAGTTCTCGTGGGCGATACGGTTGTTCGCCTTCAATACATCGAACTCCATTCCTGCTTGGATTATATGCATGGATGGATAATAGGCGGAGTAGGGTATAAGGATATCCACACGTGCACACGCATATTATAAAAGAGGAGCGACATAATGCGGCCGTTATGTATGCTGACTTCCTTTCGAAGAAACTGTCCGATGCCGGAGCGGACGAGGGGTGCATGCTCAATGTCACCGTTGCGGGGAAGACCTACAAAGGCGTCCTCATGCCCCATCACGAATTCAGCGGCCAGGATATCATCATCCTGAAGATGAAGAGCGGATACAACATCGGTATCCGTCTTGACGAGTCATCGCAGATCGAAGTCGTCTCCAGGCCTGTCGAGAGGGTGAAACCCGAGACCGCCGAGGAGACCAAGAAGGGACTCAAGACCATCGTCCTCATCGGTACCGGAGGAACCATCGCCTCCTACGTGGACTACAGGACCGGTGCGGTTCATCCCGCCCTCTCCACCTCGGACATGATCAACGCGGTCCCCGAGATCAAGGAGATCGCCAACATCAAGGCCAACGTCCTCTTCTCGATCTTCTCCGAGAACATGACCGTCCCGCACTGGCAGCAGCTCGCCAAGGCCATCGCCGACGAACTGAACAACGGTGCTGACGCGGTCATCGTCCCTCACGGTACCGATACCATGGGATACACCGCAGCGGCCGTTGCGTTCATGCTCGGAGACGTCTCCAAGCCCGTCATTTTCGTCGGTGCCCAGAGGTCCTCCGACAGGCCCTCATCCGATGCGAGCAGCAACCTCATGGCGGCTGCCAGGTTCTGCGTCAACGGCAACCGTGCCGGCGTGTTCGTGGTCATGCACGACGGTTCCGGCGACGACGTCTTCGCGGTGCACAACGGAACCCGCGTAAGGAAGATGCACACCTCCCGCAGGGATGCGTTCAAGAGCATCAACGTTCCCCCCGTCGCACTCGTCGACAGGGCGGGGAAGATCACTTTCAACTGTGACGGCAGGCCCGTATCCAAGGACAGGGTGGAAGTCAGGTCCGATATGTGCCAGGATGTCGTCCTCTTGCAGTTCTATCCCGGTATGGATCCCGTCCTCTTCCGTGACATCTTCATGAAGAGCAAGGGAGTCGTCATCTCCGGTTCAGGACTCGGACACGTCAACAGCAACATGGTGCCCCTCATCAAGGAAGCAGTGGACAACGGCACCATCGTGGTCATCACCTCCCAGTGTCTCAACGGCCGTACCAATCTCAACGTCTACAACACCGGAAGGGACATGCTGAACGCTGGAGCCATAACCGTCATGGACATGCTCCCCGAGACCGCCTACGCCAAACTCATGTGGGCGCTGGCCAACACCAAATCTACCGAGGCCGCGAAGGGGGTCATGAAGACCCCGCTGGCAGGCGAGATGAGCGACAGGAGGGTGATGCTGTGAGCGAGGAATACGAGATGATGTGCGGAATCGAGATCCACCAGCAGCTCGACACCAAGAAGCTCTTCTGCGACTGCGAGAGCAACCTCACGGAGGAGGCCGCAGGCGGCATCTACAGGCGTCTCAGGCCCACCACCTCCGAGATGGGAGAGGTCGACCGCGCCGCGCTGGCACAGTTCATGAGGGGCTACGGTTACAGGTACCAGAGCTGCCCCTGCGAGACCTGTCTCGTGGAGCTCGACGAGGAGCCTCCCCACGAGGTCAACGCCGATGCCCTGGAGACCACCCTCATCTTCTCCGAGCTGATCGGAGCGAGCGTCATCGACGAGGTCCAGTTCATGAGGAAGATCGTCGTCGACGGTTCCAACACCTCCGGATTCCAGAGGACCTCCCTCGTGGCGGTCGACGGATCCATCGACGCCATCGGCAAGAAGGTAGGTATCCTCTCCGTATGTCTGGAGGAGGACGCTTGCCGTAAGATCGAGACCACCGCCGACGAGGTCACCTGGAGGACCGACCGTCTCGGTATCCCCCTCATCGAGGTCGCCACCGCACCCGACATGAGGACTCCCGAGGAGGTACTTGAGGTCGCATCCCGCATCGGTTCCCTGCTCAGGGCCACCAAGAGGGTCAAGAGGGGTCTCGGAACCATCAGGGAGGACCTGAACATATCCATCCCCGAGGGTGCCCGTATCGAGATCAAGGGTGTGCAGGAGCTCAGGCTCCTCCCCGACTTCGTATCCAACGAGGTCAAGAGGCAGAAGATGCTGGTCAGGGTCAGGGATATCCTCCGCGAGAGGGGAACCAAACCCGCCGCGGTAGAGGTTGTCGACGCCACCGAGATCTTCAAGGACTGCGATGCAAAGGTCATCGCCGCCGCCCTTAAGGACAAGGGAAAGGTCCTTGCGGTCAGACTCCCCGGATTCGCGGGAGTCATGAACGGCGACAACAAGACACTCAGGCTCGGATCCGAGATGGCTCAGTACGCACGCACCGTCGGCGTCAAGGGAATCTTCCACTCCGACGAGCTGCCCAACTACGGAATCGAGCAGTCCTACGTGGACAGGCTCAGGGAGTTCCTCGGAATGACCGGCGAGTTCGATGCGTTCGTCATCTGTGCCGCATCCGAGAAGAAGGCGACCGTCGCCCTCGAGCTTGCCGTGAAGAGGGCCAACGCCGGAATCGAGGGCGTTCCCGAGGAGACCAGGGATCCCCTGCCCGACGGAACCACCAGGTACTCCAGGCCCCTGCCCGGAGCAGCCAGGATGTATCCCGAGACCGACGTCCCGCCCACCCCCATACCCGCGGCCAGGCTGGAACGCATCAAGAACAACCTGCCGGAATTCCCCGAGCAGATCGAGGCCCGTCTCGTCAAGGATTACGGCATCAACGCCCAGCAGGCGCACCAGATCGTCAGGCAGAGCCGCGACGACCTGTTCTGCCAGATCGCCAGCGAGTTCGACCTCGCTTCCGTCGCCGCCACCACCTTCCAGAACACCTTCCAGGAGCTGGAGCACGAGGGCATCGACACCGACCTGTTCACTTACGACGATCTCTACGCTGTGTTCTCCGGCCTGAAGGCAGGCAAGTTCGCCAAGGAAGCCATCCCCGCCATCCTCAAGGAGATGGCCAAGGGAACCGACCTCGAGACCACCGTGAAGAAACTCGGGCTCTCCGCCGTCGATGCCGGCGAGGCCGCCGCGATCATCGAGAAGATCGTCAGCGAGCGTGCCGATTTCGTCCGCGAGAAGGGCATGGGTGCCATCGGCGGACTCATGGGTCCCGTCATGGGTGCACTCAGAGGAAAGATCGACGGAAAGCAGGCCAACGAGCTGCTCACCGCGGCCATCAGGAAACTCCTGGGCCAGTAAAACTCATTCGTGGCCTCACGGCCACGTCCACATGTTCTCAGAATCTGATCTCGAGGACACGGAGTTTCTCGAAGAACAGCGGCAGTTCGCCGAGACACCTAACCGGCCTGTCGGCGAGCACCTCTTCCAATCTGTCCTGGTCCATCAGAGAGGATACGACGACCACCACGCGGCCACCCGCATTCAGGTGTTCCGGAGCATGTGCCAGTAGCTCGGGAAGGGGACCCATCCCGTCCTTTCCGCCGGACCATGCCTTGGCCAATTCCCCCTCCTCTTCCACAGGCAGGTAGGGGAGATTGAAGATGATCGTATCGAACCTCTCGGGGAAGGCTTTGTACAGATCCGTATCGCGGGCGTGGATGTTCACCCCGTTCTGTACGGCATTCCTCCTGGCGAGTTTCACTGCCTTGGGATTGATGTCCCCGCACGTGACCTCCGCACCGTTCAGCGCGCAGTGTATGGAAACGATCCCGGAACCGCATCCGATCTCCAGCACCTGCTCTCCCGTATGTATGTCGAGCGACTCGATGAGGAGTATGCTGTCCTCGGAAGGAGGATAGACGTCTGGGTCTGATGAAATGTTCAGGTCGGGCCTGTATTCCATGATATCTAATCGTGCTAAAGAGGTTTAAACCCTCTTGAAGATACGGAACCCATGAATTCCATCGATATCCTAGTGCTCGGACACCTGGAACGCGACGAGGACGGTTCCGTTATCCAGAGCGATACCTGGTCCACCTCCACTCTCATCAGGACCGACGACGGCCACAATATCGTGGTGGACACCAGCAAGGACTTCATGAGGGCGGCCATCAAGACCTCGCTGAAGCAGATCGGGAAAGTCTTCCCCGAGGATATCGACATCATCGTCCTCACCCATGCCCACGAGGACCACATCGGCAACAATGACATGTTCAAGAATGCCAAGATCTACATTCATAAAGACGAGGTCTGCGATATCGACGGAGCGGTGAGGATAGACAAGGAGACGGAGATCGCGAAGGGTGTGAGGATCGTCCCCACGCCCGGCCATTCCGCCGGTTCGGTCAGTGTGTTCGTGGATTCCGACAGGCATTACGCCATCGCAGGCGACGCCATCCCGCTGAAGAACAACTTCGTCAAGAGGCAGGCCCCCAGGCTGAACATCGACGAGGCCTTGGCATTGGAGAGCATGAAGAAGATCGTCGCCTACGCCGATGTCATAGTGCCCGGCCACGACCAGCCCTTCAAAACGAGTTAAATATAAGAGCAACCCCCTATATCCACTCGAAACCTAGGAAGCTGAGGTGAAGAAGATGACAAACGAATTACCTGATACCATCTACAACATGTGTCCCGACTGCGAGGATGTCACCGAGCACAAGATCCTCAAAGGAAAGCTCGGAAAATCGAACGTCAACGGCACCTTCCAGTGCACCGAATGCGGACGCATCTTCACCGGCATCATCAGGCTTCCCAAGGAGTTCGACGTCAAGGTCCTGGTATCGGACGAGGACGTCACCGACGTCACCAGCACCAAGCTCCGCGAGGATGAGATCGTCTCCGTGGGCGACGAGTTCGACCTCGACGACGGCACCCATGTGCAGGTCACCTACATCGAGCTTCCCGACGGCAGCAGGAAGAAGAAGGCCCCCGCCCCCGAGATCAAGGCCTTGTGGGTGAAGTACTACGGCACCCTCAACGTGAAGGTCTCTGTCAACGATTACAAGAAGACCTACCCCATGATCTGCGAGGCCGAACCCGATGACGAATTCACCATCGGATCGTTCATGCATTTCGACCTCTGGGACTGTGTCATCCACGCCATCAAGACCAAGGATAAGCTCAGGCGTAAGGGAACCGTCGAGGCAAGGGACATTGTCCGTATCTATGCCAAGATCAGGCACAGGGACGGCAGCACCACCCCCATGGACGACGGTGAGTTCGACGAGGAACAGCTCGAGTTCGCCGATGATGCCGTGATGGACCTCGACGAGGAGTGAATCTCACTCCTTATCGAAGATTATCAGGTCAAGGATATCCGCGATATTGTCCGTTTTGAGTTTCACGGTAGCGGCCGCTTCGGTGTACTCGTCCGCGTTGATGGCGATGGAGAATCCGCTGGACTTGAACATCGGGATGTCGGTGAATGAATTGCCGATGGAAACGGTGCGTTCCGGGGTGGTACCGTATTCCTCCATGAACTTCCTGACCCAGACGCTCTTGTCCTGGAGGTCGACGACCTTCACTCCCTCGCCGGTGAGGACTCCGTCCGCATCCATCTCGAGGCTGTCCGCGGCCACCGCATCGAACCCGAACTCGTTGGCAAGCATGTTGGCGGCCAGATCGATGCCTCCGGAGATTATCACGCATTTCATGCCCGCCTCCTGAAGGGTGGCCACGGTCTCCTGGATTCCCTCTATGAGCGGGATCGTCTGGAAGATCCTGATGAGGTCTTTCCTGCAGAGGTCGGGCTTCACCGATTTCCAGACGGCGATGTCCATGCGCATGAACTCCTGTTCGGTGATCTTGCCGTTGACGAAAAGCTGGTAGCCTTCCTCATCCTCGGTACCCAGGCACTGGTGTATCCAGCTCCAGGTGCTGCGGGTACGGGTCAGTGTACCGTCCATGTCGAAACAGACGAGGTCGTACTTGCTCAGCATGACGGGAGCAATCCCATTTTCGCATAAAGAAGTATCCGAGACCTTACCGTAATGCTTTTTACCCGCTAATCATAGGGTTTGGCATGGAGATGCCCGAGAACTTCGTCAGGATCGATTACGCGGACGGTTTCTACCGCGGTGAGGTGGCCAAGGACGGTACCACCGAGCACGGTTACGGTTCGTTCTTCTTCAATTCCGGCAACATGTACATCGGCGAGTTCAGGAACGGACGTTTCAACGGCCACGGCCGTTACGCATGGGCGGACGGCAAGATCTACGAGGGTGATTTCCTCGACGACACGATCTCGGGGAAGGGTACCATGACCTGGCCTTCCGGAGAGGTATACGAGGGCGATTTCGCCAACGGGAAACCTGTCGGTAACGGGAAGATGACCTGGCCCAGCGGCGACCGTTACGAAGGAGGCTTCGTGGACGGCAAGATGGAGGGCGAGGGCACCTATTACGACAAGGATGGGAGCATAGTCTATTCGGGTCCTTGGGTGCAGGGCTGTGCCGTCAATTCCGACGACAAGAGACTGACTGAGTGAGCCCTTTTATCCCTCTACGTCATTTCCTCATCCCATATGCTCACCCTCATCGGTACAGGCCACGTTTTCAAGATCGGGGAGACCGTTTCGTTCCTCGTACGTCAGGCTTGGCCGGATGCTGTCTGCGTGGAGCTGGACGATTTCCGTCTGCACATACTCACAGGCGACAAGGAAGCTATCAGGAAGGATCTGGAGGCCAGGGGCATCGATCCCGATGCCAGTCGCGAGGAGCGGATGAAGAACGCCTCCCCGGTCTTCAGGCAGTCCGCGAAATACCAGGAGAAGGTGTCCGAGAAGAACCGCAGCCAGGCGGGAGCCGATATGGTGGCTGCCATCGGAGCCGCCAAATCCGTGGATGCCAAGATCTATTGTATCGACTTCGATGCACAGCAGTCCCTGCAGAAGATGTGGGACCAGATGTCCCGCAGGGAGAGGCTGAGATACAGGATGTCGGGGCATCTCGACAACCTTTTCAAGAAACGCAGGGTCGATAAGACCCAGAAGGACTACACCAAGGACCAGGAGGCCTATGTCGAGAACATGAGGAAGCGGTATCCCACCCTGGTGAAGGTCCTTATTGACGAGCGCAACGAGCACATGTCCAAGGAGATATCCAAGGTGTGTTCGCAGTACGAACGCGTGGTGGCCGTCGTCGGCGATGCCCACGTGGACGGACTTTTGAAACTTCTTCCGCCTGACCTGAAGGTCCGTACGGTCAGGCTGTGGGAGCTCATGGACTCGGAACAGGCCATGAAGCTCAAATCGGAATTCTGGGAGTCTGACTGAGATGATCGTGAAACTGTTAGCCTATACGCCGAACGCAGACAGGGTATGTGCGGCCGCCGCCCGTTCCTGTTACTCTGAGAACCCCTCCGGTACCCTCGTGGAGACCATGAAGAACCCTGCGAAGATGCTCTCCGCGGTAGTGGCCATGGGCCACCACTCCGTGATCGAGCACGCGGTGTTCACCTTCTCCATCGAAGGCGTATCCCGTTCCCTCACCCACCAGCTCGTGAGGCACAGGGTCGCATCGTACTCCCAACAGAGCCAGAGGTACGTTTCCATCAACGAGCCCACCTATGTGATCCCGGATACCATCAAGCAGAATCCCGAGGCCTGCAAGCTGTACGAGGACCTCATGATCAAGATATGGGACACCTACGGGAAGCTCGAGGACCTTGGCATCCTCGCGGAGGACGCAAGGTACGTCCTGCCCAACGGATGCACCACCAACATCACTGTCACCATGAACGCCAGGGAGCTCATGCACTTCTTCACCCTCCGCTGCTGCAACCGTGCCCAGAAGGAGATCAGGGACGTCGCCGACGAGATGCTGAGGCAGTGCAAAGCCGCCTGTCCGGTCATATTCGCGTATGCTGGACCGTCCTGCGTCAGGGGCCCCTGTCCCGAGGGGGAGAAGTCCTGCGGACATTCCAGAAGGAAGGAGTTCCTTACCGAAGAGGACATCGCGTCTACTAACCTTTAAATAAGGAGTGTCTATCACACACGCATATAACTCGGTGAACGATATGGGAAGAATAAGACCCACCTACATCAAGAGAGTATCCATCGAACTGATCAACAAGTATCCTCAGGCATTCAACAAGGACTTTGACAACAACAAAGAAATGGTTGCCCAGCTTACTGACGTTCAGACCGTTCCCATGAGGAACAAGATCGCCGGATACATTACCCGTTACCTGTCTCGTCCCGAGGCATGAGGGTAAAAACCCTTTACCTATCCGCAAGGATAAGAGATTCCGCATTATTCACATGGGCGTATGGGGTAGCTTGGATATCCTGAGGGCTTGCGGAGCCCCAGACCTGGATTCGAATTCCAGTACGCCCGCCACTTTCACTCTTCTTCTTCGTCGTCCTTCGGCCATACCTTGCGGACGATCTCGTAAGATCCCGGGGGTAAGATCCTGGAGATCTCCTCTTCGGGGACCTCGAAGGTCTTGGCGATGTCGCCGTTGATCCTTCCGTTCTTCTCTTTGGAAGGTTTGATGACGTAGTATTTCTCGCTGCACTTCTCGATCACTTCGGTGGGAGCGCACATGACCTTCCTCGCACCTTCGTAGGCGATCTCGCCGATACCCAGTTCGATGGGCAGGTGATACTCCCAATTCCTCTTGCCGCGGATGATGAATGCTCCGCGGGGGACGAACTCTCCTGCGTTGGGGGTCTTGCTGACCTGGTCGGGATAGGCCCAGAATGCCCCGCCCTCCATGGAGCCTGCCATCCACGCCTTCGACTGTGCCAGAGCGAACCAGCAGGCCTCTCTCAATTCCTGATCGGATGCCTTGGAACCGTCCTTGAGGATGACCGACGGGGCACCGTGGATGTCCGCGTGGACGTACACATCAGGGTCCTTCAGGTGTTTCTTGACGATCTGGTCGTTGGAGTGGGTATCCCTTCCCGCGATGACCAGTTTCCCTTCGGACGTGATGAACCATTTGTATGCTTCGAACCAGAACTTCTTGGTGGGTGCGGCCTTGGAAAGCTCGGCGGCGACCTTCTTCTCGAATCCCTTCTGCCTCTTCTCGAGTTCCGCCTGGCTGTCCCTGAGTGCCTTCTCGGCGTTGTCCGATTTCTCTGATTCTGTCTTACCCTTGGCGTAGATGTCGGAGGCGTTGGCATCGATGTTCTTGGTGTAGTCGAGCTCCACCGTGAGGAATCCGATCTTCATCGCCACGATGTTCTTCTCCGGTTCGATGTAATCGACGTAGGGGATCTTCAGTGCACCTTCGGTGAGCTTCTCCCAATTGAGCTTCTGGGACTGTTCGTTCAGAACGGTCAGGAGTTCGGTCACCTTCTGGTATTCGGTGTACAGCGAATCGGCCTGTGCCTTGAGCTTCTCCGCGTTCTGACGGTAGGTCTGGACGGTCTCGGTCTGCTTCTCGATCCTCTTCTTCAGCTTCTCGATCTCGGGGTCCTTGAACTCCTTCTTTTCCTCAGTAGCAATCTCCGCCATGTACTTCCCGATGGCGGCGGAGATGGTCTCGGAGAATTCCCTCTCGCAGTCCTCGTAGATCTGGAGGTTCACGGGGGAGATGTCCACAATCTTCCCCTCCCTGCGGTATACGGTGGGCTCTGATTTCTCGGAGATCTGGTCGACGATGGTGCGGAGGGCCGCGTACATCTGCGAGAGCGAAGCGTCAGATACCTCGGAAGCGGGGACGGTCTTGTCGCATCCCGCACGCATGCATACCTCTTCGGCATACTGGCCTCCCAGGTTGTTGACGGTTGCCAGCGTCCTGACGGTATCCGATTCGGAGGTCCTGAAGACCTCGGAGAACGTCTTCTCGTCGGCGGTCATGGGGTTGAACCGCTCCTTGGGCATGACATAGTCCTCGCCCGGGCGGGTGGCCCTGTCCCTGAAGGTCCTTTGTGTAAGACAGTTCACGATCTTGCCGTCCTGGACCAGCAGGACGTTGCCTCCGCCGAACATCTCGAATATGAGCTGGTAGTCGGCATCGGCTTTGAAGACCTCCAGGATGACGATACGGTCGAATCCCACCTGCGTGGCCTTGCCGATGAGGGCGTTGGTGAGGTACTTCCTCATGAAAGTAGCGAAGGAGGTGGGCGTGGTGGGGGTCTCCGGCCTGTCGGGGGACAGGTAGAGCCACTTCTTGTCCTTGAAGAAAAGGTCCGCTTTCCCGTCGTTCTTGGTGTTGATACGGAAAAGGACGTTGTTCTCCCACTGGTAGATCTTGTCCATGTGGGCTCCGTCGAGCACAGCCATGTCCTTGACCAGAGAGCTGACGTCGAACGAACTCATTTCCTTCTTCATGCTGACAGGCATGCAGACGGATATCATAAAACCTTGTAAAAAACCCAAAAGGTTTATGTATGGTCTGTTGATACTCGACACTACGAGCCGCGGTGGCTAAGAGGTATAGCGACGCCTTGGTAAGGCGTAGGCCGAGGGTTCAAATCCCTCCCGTGGCTCCACTTCTACCTCACTTTCACATCCTTCTCGGGGAATCCCCTTTTCGGAAAAATAATGGAAGGGCCGGCTGATCACAGCCGGCATTGATGGAGTTTTTCAGGCCATCTTGTAAAAGACCCAGCCCGACCAGATCTTGGGGAAGAAGAAGGTGGTCTTCTTGGGCATGCGCTTGCCTTTGTCGGCAAGGTCCCAAATTGTCTTCAGACTGGGATCGTTGAGGATGATGGCGGCATCGTGCTTCTTGTCCTTCATCTCCTGTTTGACGGGTTCGAGCTCCGCGTTGTAGGAGACCTTGGATTTGCCCTCGTCGGCCTTGTAGACGCCTTTGAGGATGTTCTCCTGGGCGGAATAGGTGTCCAGTCCGAACATGATGTTGTCGCTCTCCTCCTTGTTGTCGAGCAGGAAGCACCTTCCGGATTTGAAGATCATACCGAAGAGGTGGTCCTTCAGCTGGGCCTCCATCTCTTCCTCGGTGACCTCGGTCATCTTCATCTTCTTGTCGATCTTCTTGAGGGCGCTGGTCTCTCCGATGTCCTCGGCGTCGATGAGCCTGTGGGTGGGCCAGATGACCAATCCCTGATCGTCCGAAGCGACCATGGTGCAGAGGACGTACTGTTTTGCTTCGCAGTCGGGGTTCTCCTTCGCATAGTTGAGTGCGGTCTCGTACCTGTGGTGGCCGTCCGCGATGAGCATGTTCTGGTCCTTCAGTTTCTCGGTGATCTCCTTGCAGATTGCCTCGTCGGAAAGCCTGGAGTACCTGTGTTCGACACCGTCCTTGTCGACATACCTGGCACACAGCCTGATGTTGTTATCGACCTTCCTGTTGAGTTCGTCGCCGAGGCCGGGGAAGATACCGAAGATGGATTCTAGGTGGGTCTCCATGTCGCGAAGGAGGTTGAGCCTGTCCGCTTTGACCTTGGAGAAGGTCTCCTCGTGGGGGATGATGTGGCCCTCGCTGTATTCCTCGGTCCTCAGGATGCCCACGAGTCCACGGCGGCGGTATTCCTTGCCGCCGGAGGTGAAGGTCTGGTCGTAGACGTAGAAGGAGGGTGTGTCCTTGAGGAGTCCGCCCTGGGCGATCATCTCGTCCAGGAGCTTCCTGGATTTGGTGTACCTCTTGTCCGCATCGGGGGACAGGGTGAGATTGGTGACGTTCCCGGGCTGGGCCTGGAGTTGTTTCAGATATTCGTCGCCGATCACGTCGTAGGGGGGAGAGATGCGGGATTCGATTTTCTCTCCTGCTGCAAGGCGGGGTCTGTAGCCCTCGAACGGAAGGAAGGTAACCATGGTAATCAATTCGTGGATTTACCGCTATGATTTATAGGTAGCGCGTGTGCGTGCGAAGAAGGATGGGGGCTTTCGCCCCGTAAGAGTTTTCAGCAGATCCTGGGGACAGGGTCGCCGGACGGGGGCTCGAGGATCCTCTTTCCGCCGACCTCGGTCTTGAGGACGACGCGTGCGGGACCGTCGACGGCCCTTCCGATGATGGCTGCATCCTTTCCTTCGGGAGTGGCGCGGATGGCCTTCAGGACCTCTTCCGCCATCTCGGGTACGACGGATAGGACGCACTTGCCCTCGTTACCGATGTTGAGGGGTTCGATACCGAGGAGTTCGCAGGCGTTCTCGACTCCGTCACGGATCGGGATATCTGCTTCGTTTATGTCAAGCTGGCACTTCGATTTGTCTGCCCACTCGTTGAGGGTGTTAGCGAGTCCTCCGCGGGTCGGATCCTTCATTGCGACGACTCCTCCTACGCGGAGTGCCTTCTCGATCATCTTGTTGAGGGGCTGGACGTCGGATTTGAGTTCGGTCTCGAATCCGTATCCCTCACGGAAGGAGAGCAGTGCAACTCCGTGGTCGCCCATGTATCCCGAGACGATTATGACGTCGCCGGGGCGGGTGTTGGAATCGGCGCACCACCTGTTGTCGACCTTCCTGTAGCTGTTGGCGACCTCCATGTCGTGATCGAGGTAATCCGGCCTCTTTCCGATGGCGGAGGTGGTGATGACCATCTTGTCCAGTTCTCCGGCTCCCATGACCTTGGTATCGCCGGTAACGACGGGGACGCCGCACTCTTTGGAGGTCTGGCCCATGCTCTCCATGACCTTGTCGACGATTTCCGCGTCAAGGCCCTCTTCGAGGATTACGGAACTTCCGATTCCCAGGGGTTTGGCACCCATGACAGAGATGTCGTTGACGGTTCCCGAGATCGCGATGCGTCCTATGTCTCCTCCGGGGAAGAACAGGGGGTTCACGGTGTGGCCGTCGATGGTGAATACGATATCGTCCACAACGGCAGAGTCGTCCAGGGCATCAAGGGGAATTTCAGAATTCATTCTGGGGAAGTGGCTGGTGATGTGTTTGGAGATGAACTCCTGCATCAGCTCTCCGCCAGCTCCGTCGTTCATGATGACTTTCTGCATAATGCGACTCGTATCTGCCCTGTCCTTTATAGGTGTTCTGTCGCTGGCGCGGGCACGCGTGGCCTGTGCAAAATAAAACCTTATACTGCACGCCCGATACATCATTGGGCTTGTGAGGTAGTTTGGATTATCCTATCGGCCTTCGGAGCCGAATACCCGGGTTCGAATCCCGGCAGGCCCTCTTTTATATGTGCCAGGTTACCGTTTTTAACGCATTTTCCAATGCTTCGTCCGATAGGGTGATTTTTATTCAATTTTGATACTCTGGCACATATGACTTTCAGAGGTTTCAGGACTTGGCGGGCGGTTCGTATTTGCCGTCTGTGGTCTCCAGTTTCTCCAGGAGTATCTCCAGTGCCTTCTCTTTGGACAGTTTGGAGCCCGGTGCCCTTACCTCGAACGGAAGTCCGCCCACGTTGAGGGATTGCTGAATGAACAGGTTTACAGCATCCGTAAGGGTCAGACCGCATGCCGCGAAGAGCTCCTCTGCAGCTGATTTCACTTCCTGATTGAGACGGATCTGAAACGTCGCGTTCTTCGGGGATGTGACGATATTGTCGTTTCTATCTGTCATGCTATTGTAATAAATTTATGATGTATTTGTATCTATTGTGTACTTACAACTATTTAAAGTCGATAATGTTCCCACATTTCTCGAAACGCGTTGAAAAATCAAGGAATTCAGTCCTTACGGTCCTTATTCAGGGTGTTCTTCCAAGTGGCTGCCCTAGAGGGATCCTTGATAGGGCCGATGTACTGTCCGTAGTGGAAGACTCCCTCCAATACGGTGCCGTCGGAACCGATGAACTTGCCGGCTCCATGGAAGACGTTCCTCTTGAACTCGCCAACATAGGTCCTGCTTCCGAAAGTCAGTTTGCCCTTGTGGAATTCGCCGTTCTTGAAGGTGCCCTCGAACACCAGTCCGTCCTTGGAGTTGACCATGGTGCCCTGGCCATGAGGGGTATCGTTGTAGAATTCGCCCTGTATCACGGTGCCGTCATTGCGAGTGAACCTGCCCTGGCCCTCGCGTTTGTCGTTCCTGAAATCGCCCTCGTAGACGCCGTCGGGGTATTCCTTGATTCCGTGGGAGTAGGTAGCCTTGGGCTTGGGCTTGAATTTGGGCTTCGGTGCCGGTTTCACAGGCTCGGGTATCTCCTCGACGACGGGTTCCGGTTCGGGCTCGTAAACGGGCTCAGGTTCTGGGGCTTTGCGGGGTTCGGTCACCTTGACGAGGCGTCCGTTGCGGACTGTGAACTTGACCTGTTCGGTGCGGCGTCCCTTCTTTCTCTCTCCGGTGAAAACGTTATCGGAGAACGTACCCTCGATGGTCTCGCCGGTGTTGAGTTTCACGACACCGCGTCCGCGGGGGGCACCGCCATGGAATCTGCCTTTGAAGTAGGAGGCACCGATGAATTTGACGACTCCGGTACCCTCGGGAACTCCGTCCACCGCGTTTCCGCTGTAAAGGGTTCCGTCTTCGAGGGTAAGACCGACCACCGATTCCGTTTCGGATTCCGCGTCGGACTTGGTTGTTTTACGGGCCATCGATACCCTGTATGTGGTTGCAATAGAAAAAGTGTGTTAAACGGAGGGTTTCCCCTCCTGAATGGTTTCAGATTCCGGGGTAGGAGAGGAGACTGTAGACGTCGTAGCCCTTCAGCATCTTCTCTCTTGCCTTGAATCCCTCGAGCTCGAGGACGAAGCCGATCTTCACGACCTTTCCGCCGAGCTTCTCTACCATGTTGACGATGGCCTTGGTGGTTCCTCCGGTGGCGATGAGATCGTCGATGATGACGACCTTCGATCCTGCGGGGAAGGAATCCTTGTGCATCTCGAGGGTGGCTTGGCCGTATTCGAGATCGTAGGACTCGGAGATGCAGTCCCTGGGGAGTTTACCCTTCTTCCTGGCCATGACGAAGCCCTTGCCCATGGCGTAGGCCACGGGGGTTCCGAAGACGAATCCCCTGGATTCGCTTCCGACGACATAGTCGAAATCGACGCCTTTCAGTTTCTCGACGAGCATGTCAACAGCCATCTTGAAACCCTCGGGGCTCTGGATGATGGTGGTGATGTCCCTGAACATGACGCCGGGCTGGGGGAAGTCAGGGATGGTGGTAACGAAGTCCTCTAAGGATTTTGCCATGCGGGCCGAATCGTTATCCGTCTTAAAAAGTGATTCCTGCCTCAGGGTGTTTCGCGACGGTCCCGTGTACGACGGATTTCAGGTATTCCAGGTTCTCGGCGTTGTTCGCGGCGACGATCATGCACTGGCGGTCGGTGCGGATGCTCCCGTATTGGGATTCGATAAGCCCGCCTGCCTCCTTCAGGATGCACGCAGAGGCGGTGTAATCCCACGGGGCGAGATTGGCCTCGAAGTACAGGTCGGCAGCCCCCTTGGACAGCAGGCAGAGCTCGTAGGCCGCGGTACCTATGCGGCGGATGTCCTCGCAGGTTCTGTAGAGTGATTGGGAGACGTCGAAGCACAGGGGCGCGCGGACCTTGTTGTAGCAGGACCATGCGGTGCAGACTATACCCCTCTCCTTGGGATGGTCCGATACCCTGATGGGGGCTCCGTTGCAGAACGCTCCCCTGCCCTTCTCCGCGTAGTAGACCTCGTCGAGATAGGGCTGGTAGACCACACCGAGGATCGGTTCCCCTCCTTTCACGAGTCCGACGGCGGTCACGCTCATGGGGATGCCGTGGGCGTAGTTCGCGGTACCGTCGATGGGATCCACGATCCATATCAGATCATCTGCTGAATAAGTATCTGGCACATCTGGGTCATCCTCTTCCTCTCCCATGAATTTGGAATCTGGGAGGGCCGCGGTCAGCTCCTTCCTCAGGAACTTTTGGATCTTGAGATCGGTGGAGGTGACGTAGTTCTCCTTGGTGCCCTTGTTGCCGATGTCGACCGTCTTCTCCGTGATCATCATACGGCCTGCTGCCTTGGCGATCCCGACGATCCTGGAGAGGAGGTCATCCATGTTATCACTTTGGAAAATGAAGCCGGCCGGAGGCCGGCGGTAGGGTTTCAGGAAAGCTCTTCCGAACAGTACGGACAGAACTTGGGGGTCTTCTTCAGCATGCTGAGGTCCTTGCCGCAGTAGGGGCACCTCTTGAACGCTCCGGGTGCTCCGCCGGATGCGGGCTGGGCCGGTGCCGGTTGTGCGGGAGCCTGCTGCTGTTGCATCTGGTTCTGCATCTGGGGGCTGGGCTTTCCGCACTCGCGGCAGAACTTGTAGGGGTAGTCGTTGAGACCTCCGCAGTAGGGGCACATGACCTTCTGGGCCTGGGGCTGCACCTGCTGCTGCACGCCCTGTACGGGCTGCTGGTTGAGCTGTTGGTACATCTGGGGGAACAGCATCATTCCGGCACCCATGGCGGCTCCTCCCTGGGAGTCCCCGATGGCGTCGGCCATCCTGTCCATGACCTCGTACCTCTTGAAGGACTCTCCGTTGGCGGAGGAGAACTGGAGATACTCG
>CACWTF010000003.1 GCA_902763685.1 methanogenic archaeon
TACAATACTTTATGCCGCTTTGTTCGAGGCTTCTTTGCGCCCCATAAGCAACGCCGACGCGAAACACGCCGCCGTAATAATCAGCACAAAACGACGTCCGCCGAAAAAGCCCAGATATTCCGGCAGTTTCACCGTATGATAGCGGTTGTAGAGGATACCGGCTTCAATACCGCTGACGATACCGGCCAGCACGTAATTGATCGATTTGCCACCCGTCTTCACGGCCAGCAGCATAGTGCATCCGAACGCCAGGAGACCTCCCACGATGGCGGATGCGGCGGTGAGGTAGATGCTCTGGGAAGGGAAAAGTCCGAAGAACGTGAAATCGGCCAGTATCACCGCGACAGCGAAGGTACCGGCACCGGAGGACACACCCATGATGTACGGCTCCACCAGCGGGTTCTTGATGACGGCCTGGTACATCGCTCCTGCCACCGACAGCCCGATTCCCACCGCGATGGTGGCAAGGGCACGCGGGAGCCTCTGGTTGTAGATGAGCATCTCCTCGTAGGTGAGTCCGTGGCCGCCCTTGCCTATAGCGGATGCCGTGGCGGACAGCGCCTCGCCGACGCCCAAGGTGGTGTGGGATCCGATACACAGGGAGAGGATCGCCATGAAGAGCGTGACCAGGGAACCTATCAGTATAACCGCACGGAGCTTACGCTTGCTCTTTGTGTTGTGGGAATAGTTCTCGCCGAAGAAGTAGACCATTATCCTCCTCTTCAGCTCGGCGAACGGCCTGTCCCACTTCTTTCCGTACTTCAGTACCGCGTAAAGGGCAGCGACCGCTATCACCACGATTACAACGATTATAAGGAGCAGTTCCCACAGTGGCATGGGCTCGGTTATTTCCGGAGGAGTGTACTCCGCCAGTTTCCCTCCGGAGAAGCCGGTCACACCGTTGTCATCGCTGCGGAACACATAGTTGTCGACCACGGTGACGATGGCCATCGCATACCATTTGTTGTCGAAGGAGAACTTTCCGATGATCTCGCCGGAAAGGTTCATCTCGTAAAGTTCACGCGAAGAATAGGTCGAAATGTACAGTACTTCGTTGTTAACGAGCGTGGGTGTGGCGTGGGTGGCTCTTAGATATCCCACTGTGGAAGAAATCTGTGAATAATTGGCGTCCGTATCGATTTTGAAAATACCTTTGTTACACGCCAGTATTACACCGGTAAAATCATCCGTTACATAACGTGTCAGCATATTGCATGCATATCCCAGATCGGGCTCATCCATGAAATCTTTGATCTTCGTGAGGGTGTTGCTTGTAGTTTCGAACTTATATAGCATCACACTGGATTTGGTGGCATTCATCCCCTGCCCGTCAGAATAGGTCATGAACAGATAGTACCCATCAGCATATCTTACGGGAAGCGGCACATTGCACGCACCTATCACATTGCCTTGGGAATCGGTTGTCTGATACACTTTTTCCGAGAGGATCAGGCTTCCGTCCTCACGATTGAGAACGTACATGTAACCATCGTACGCTCCCGCAAACACATAGTCGTCAATAACTGTCAGAGGCGTGTAATATGCAGGACCCTGCATCTGGTATGACCAAACTAAATCAAGGTTCTGATCGAAACAATACACCATTCCGTTATGGGCCTTGAAGAAGATGCATCCTGAATTGAAAACAATCGCCGCAGGGCCACGACCGTAGGATGATGCATAATCCAAATCCTTTTCGGGAATGTGTGCGGTCTGAATTACATTGGAGTTGCCTGATCCGGGGCCGATGTGAATGTCAAAAGAAAATACATAGCCTGCGGTCGTCGGGATATAGACTCTATCTCCGGCTATGGCAGGGCAAGCCATCTCCATCTGCTGGGAGGTGTAGGTGAAATCCCAAACCACACTTCCTGTTGCAGCATTGAATGCCTTGAGGTGCCCACCCGTTTTGATAATGGCCATGCCGTCAGCGTATAGCGTACCGCAATAGCACCCATACGCACTCATCGCAGAACCGTCTCCGTGAGTAGCCCATAAGGGCACCACCTCCTGCGGATTCCGCTCAACGGTCTGATTCACCGAATTCTCTGAATCTCCTGCAATCATGACCCATGCTGTTTTGTACTCGGGACTGACCGTAGGGACCATACCATCGGGATAGAACCCTACTGCCAATTTGTTCATTGCGTAGAGCCCATCATACTCCGAAGAATCGACAACAATCCATTTGGAGAGGTTGTTACTCCAATAGTACATGTGCCAGTACGATTCCACGATTACTCCCGTGGTGCCAGGTTCGGTAATGGATCCCCCCGTGACTGCTTTACCGGTCGTACGTACAGAAAGGCCATCGATCGTAATCGTGCTGCCGGAGATCGAGCAGGTTTTCCCCGCATCATTCAATGTAGCAATCACAGTAGAGGACAGTTTTGATGACACATGTGTGGGCACCCATTCCGTATGTCCGTTTCCGTAATCTATCAGGAAATCGCCGTGCACATATTCGCTAGAATCAGCATCTGTTTCCGATGAACAATATGACACCGCCACTACAGTAAAGACGATGAGCACGGCCAATATAGGGAATGGGCTTACTTTCATCTCACTCACCGAATCCCAAATGGCTTGTATATTTCAGATAGTCCTGATAGTCATCACCGATGGCGTTGGGGATTACGACACCATCCGTAAACGCATCAGGGTTGACGATCCTGGCCACGAGTTCGGTCAACTGTGCGATCCTCGGGCCGGAACGCTGTGCCATCTCCCCTAGTCCGTCAGCGAAAAGGTAGATTTTGCCGTTGGTATAAGCATCCGTGTTCTTCCACTCATCGGATAAAGCATTAAGCATCTCATCATAGCTACCAACGGGATATTTCCCATAATCGAATATGATTATGCAAGAGGGGTTCGTGTCCATTATTATGGATGGAGTTACGTTACGCCATCCAGTCTTAGGTGTTTTGCTTGGCCATACAGGATCGTTGATGGCATTAGAACCATTCATTTTGTACAGCATATCGTTCACATAGGTCCCTGTACCCGCAATGAACGGAGAGGGGTCTGAACTCAGCGTAACGAGGGTCTTGTATCCCTCGTTCGCATTGGTTAGTGCGATAAGGGTATCGAGTGCGATGTCGATCTGTGAGGCCAGATATGCTGCACGCAATTCGTAATTCATCGCAGTTCCCACGATGAATATGTTATTGAGAACGGTCTCGAGGTCGGCCCCATCATAGATAACCACGGAATTGACATTGGAATTCCGCAAAGAACTCGCCACGGTTACATGAGAATATGCTGAAGCATCGCAGAATACCATGTCAGCATGAGCATGCAGAATAGCTTCGTAACTAGGATCCGTATATGTTCCTACAACATCAATCGTATGCTCTGCCTTCCCCTTAGCTATGATTGATGGATAATTGCTGGAGTCGTCCGTACCGATGATGATATCTGCAGCATCCATGGCACCAACCAATTCAGTACATACGGGGGACAGGGTTACTAGGGAATGAGGCATGGAATAACCGTAGATCGAAGTTGCGGTAGCATCCACGCCGATGGTGGGTTTACCATCCGTTTCGGTATATGCCCATGAAATCAGGGTGTAATCGGATGCGTTTATTGAATAGGTGTCGCTCTTCACATAATCGTACTTGCCTTTCTCGATGTACCAAAGGTCCCAGGTATGCTGGGCATCGTTGGAAGTCACGGTTTCTCCATCATCTATACCGGTCAGAACCCCATCTGTGAAGATAGGCGTTGTACTGTAGTGGGAATCGCAGGCCTTATTCAGCAATTCGACCGGATCGTCTGTCTCGCTGAAACTGATGTTTGTCCAAACAGTTTTGTAATTCCCGAAATCTATAACGACTCCCTCAGATTGGTATTGGGTCGCATTTGCTCCCAAACCATGTATAAGAAAAGTCGTACATCCCCCGATTAATATGACCGCGATGGTTAGTAACACCTTTACGCGAATGATACGGTTTCCAGCATCCGTCGAAACACGGTCCCTACTAATCCAGGAATTGTCCACCATCTTTTTCACAACAAGTGGATGACGGTCTTGCGACCGTCATTAAATGTTTAATGGCTCTTCGGCTTTGCAGCGAACACTACTGCAATGAGCACAGCCACGAAAATGGCAACTGCACCGACAATAAGTATGTTGTTGTTCTCGGAGGAGTCGTCAGAACCGCTGGGAGATTCGGAAGGTGCAGGGATCCAATAGTACCCATACATCGAATCTCCGGCCTTGGAGTACTTGCTGACTTCCTCAGCAGGAGGTTCTGTGAATAAGTATTCGCCATAAGTAACTGAACATACCTTGCCCTCAGTTGCAGAATTGGTCTGCTCCCATGAAGAACCGTCAGCGTAGAACTGACCGAAGGTATAATGTCCAGGGGATCCCCAAGTTCCGACGTCGGTGTAAGTAAATCCGCCTGCAGTTATGGAGACGATTCCCCAGTTAGAACCCCACTTTCCAACGGTAACAGTGAATCCCTGTGCCTCTGCCCCTTTGATCATAGCACTGGAGTATGAATCAGCACTTATGTCGAACTGTGTAGAGGTTACCCATTTGCTGAAGGAGTGTCCGTCGCCATCTTTGAGATCGAAGAAGATGCGGTACTCGACAGGGTTAAAAGTCGGTGCAACAGTCCAATATGAAGCACTTGCACCCATAGCGTTCTCCAGGTACTTTCCAACCTCATCGCCGGTAGGGGCGGTGAATTTGTACTCATTGTAGGAAATCACATATGCAGTGGACTCGCCCAGACTGGAAGGTTTCCATCCGTTATCATAATGTGCGACGGAGAAGGTCTTGTATCCATCGGTCTGGAAGGTTCCGGTCTTTGCATAAGTATGTTCACCATCGTTCAGAGAGACAAGCATCTTGCTGGTTGGTGAAGAGTATTCGAAAGTGTAGCCGACTGCGGTTAACGCAGCAGTTAGTGCTTCCTTGTATAGAGCACTACTGGGTTCTGTTCCGGCGACCTCTACATCGGGAAGACGTTTGGAGAGGCTGCTCGAACCATCCTTAAGTTCAAGGTAAAATGAATATGTAAGTGTACTGTCGGTTGCTGCAGACTCATCAGATTCTGCCATAACCACAAATGATGAAATGCAGAACATCGCCACTGCAGCGATTGCGAGTGTTTTCTTAAACATCAAATTTCCTCCCTTTGGACTTATTGTCCAATGGATAAAACGAAAACAACGAGAACTTATAAAAATATTTGGAGAACCCATCCAATAGTTAAAAATTAACCCTTATAAAATGTACCTGCACACCATCCAAGGTGTGCAGGTTTTTGGTTTCACATCAGGATTTCGAATCCGTCGAGGTGAAGGAGCTTGTCCTTGCACTCCCTCTCGCAGTGCCTGCATGCGGTTCCTGCACACCTGTCGGACATCACGGTGGCGATGGACCCTCCGTCGCAGGGATCGAGGGACAGTGCCTTCTCGGGACACCTGCGTACGCACTTGCCGCAGAGGTGGCAGCCCTCGACCTTCCCTTTCAGGAAGGTACCGGTGGGCACGGTCTTGACGGGTGCGACCTCTGTATCGGGCAGGTCGGCCTTGGCGAGCCTCTTGACGGTGACGTTCTCCTTGGGCTTACCGAGAGGAGGCAGCTGGTACATCTCGAGCATCTCGTCGTACATGGACATCGGCATACCGGTGCACCAGACGGAGTACTCGATGGAGTAGAGGTTCTTGAAGACCTCCGAGGTGGCGAACATGCAGTGCTCCGCCTTGAGCTTCTCGGCGAAGGCACGGAGGGTGTCGAGATCCATCTGTCCCAGAGCGATCTTACGGGCCATCTCGATGGAGGTGTTTCCGAACTGGATGAGGTGCTCCGCTCCGGGAACGACCATACCGATTCCGAGTGCCTTGATGGCATCCACGTAGAGTCCGGACGCTCCGGACATGTAGGCGGTCTTGACGTCGCCGGTCCACATGCCTGCGGTCCTGAGGAGGGTGAGGAATCCTGCCCTCATGGCTCCGATAGCCTTTCCTGCCTCGTCCACGTCGTGGGAGTTGATGTAGATGCCATCCTGCAGGTGGAGGAGTCCGTCGGCGGTCTTGATCTCGGGAGGCACGATGATGCCTGCCTTCATACCGCAGTCGAGGGCGGCGACGGTTCCGGTACCGGTGATTCCGATGGCCTTCATCTTTCCCTTCCTTACGACCTTGCCGGTGAGGGGGTCGATGACATCTCCCTTCTGGGGGATCATGGACTCGTCGAGAACTGTGCACTCCCATCCGTCCTCCACGATGTTGACGTCGGAGATGGCTCCGGGTGCAGCGAGCATTCCCTTCTCGATCTCCTGTCCCTCCATGGCGGGTCCGGCGGCCGCGGAACCGGTGAAGATCCTTCCGTCGCCGCAGATGAGTGCCATTTCGGCGTTGGTTCCGTAATCGACGACCAGAGCGGGCTCCTTGGATTCGTGCACGTTGGTCATGAGGAGCATGGCGATCGCATCGGCTCCGATCTCGTGCCTAACTGCGGGAGGGATGATGACCTCGGCGTTGGGCATTCCCTTGAGACCCATGTCGCTTGCTTTGAGGACCGCTCCGTTCCTCTCGATCTTCTTGACGCCGAGGGTCTTGAGCATGTTCTCCCCGGCGAAGGCGAGGTCCCTGATCTCGATGTTCTGGAAGAGGGACATCTGGAAGGTGTTACCGCAGACTCCGACCCTCTTGACCTTGGAAAGGTCGATGCCCAGGTTGGCGAAGAGTGAGTTCGCACAGGTGACGATGAGCTTGTTGGCCACATCCGCTCCGGATTTCATGGCGAAGTTGACGTGGTCGATGACGTTCATTCCGGGGATAGGGTGCCTCTGGGTGATGGCGGTGGCAACGGTCTTGCCGGTGTCCATTTCGATTGCCTGACAGCGGAGACCGCTGGTTCCGATGTCGAGTGCGATTGCGTAATCGGTCATACGGCGAGTATCGGAATCCCTTATTATAGAATTAACTGGGCTGGGTGTGGGGTATGCTGAGGACGACCGCTGTATCGGACGTGTGACCCACGCCCGGGATCCCCCGCAACGATGCATGACCTCCAGCTTCTGGAAAACAGGGCCTCCCGCTTCGGGAAAACGGTGAATCGCAGATTGTTCCTGTTCTCGATCTCGGGATTCGACCGGGATCTAACAGACTGTGTTGATCCCAACAGGGTCATCCTCGTCGGTCCCGAGACCATCCTGCCGTGCAAACCCCTGCCCAGCCTCCGCTGACCGCCATTGCCAAATATCCATATCGGGATACCCGCGGCATGGTAAAGAAAGACGACAAGACCAAAGGTCAGAAACTGGAAGAGGAGCTCCTCATCAAATCGGAGATCGTCGGATCCAAGGACGACGGCCTCCTGGAGGAAGCCCAGGGCTACGGGGAGGAATACAAACAGTTCCTCTGCCACAAGACCGAACGCGAGATCGTGGACTACACCGTGCCGATCGTCGAGAAACTCGGATACAAGAAGTTCGTGCCCGGCACCAAATACAAACCCGGCCAGAAGGTCTATTTCGTCAACAGGAACAAGAACCTCATCACCATGACCTTCGGAAAGAGGCCGCTGGTCGAGGGAGTCAGGATCAGCGTCGCACACGCCGACAGCCCCCGTCTCGACTTCAAGCCCAATCCCCTTTTCGAAGCGGACGACATGGCCTACTTCAAGACCCACTACTACGGCGGCATCAAGAAGTACCAGTGGACCACCATCCCCCTCTCCCTGCACGGAGTGGTCACCCTCACCAACGGCAGCACCGTGAAGGTCACCATCGGCGAGGACGATTCCGATCCCTCCTTCTGCATCACCGACCTGCTCATCCACCTCGCCTACGACCAGGTGCAGAAACCCGCCGCCAAGGTCATCGACGGAGAGCAGCTCAACATCCTCATCGGTTCCTGGCCCTTCAAGGACGACAAGGTCTCCCAGAAGGTCAAGCTGAACATCATGAACATCCTCCACGAGAAGTACGGCATCACCGAGGCCGACTTCCAGTCCGCGGAGCTGTGTGCCTGCCCCGCGTACCGCCCCCGCGACTTCGGACTCGACAGGTCGCTCATCGGTGCGTACGGTCAGGACGACAAGGTCTGCTGCTTCGCACAGTTCAAGGCCGAGACCGAGACCCAGAAGCCCGAGTTCACTTCCATGATGGTCTTCGCCGACAAGGAGGAGACCGGTTCCGACGGACCCACCGGGATGAGGTCGGTGTTCTGGAGGGACTTCCTCGAGGATGTCGCTTCCGCATGGGGATACCCCATCAGGCACGTGCTCAGGAACTCCCTCTGCCTCTCCTGCGACGTCAATGCGGGAGTGGACCCCGCATGGCCGGAGGTATTCGAGAGCAGGAACTGCTCCTACATCGGAAGGGGTCCCGTCGTTTCCAAATATACCGGAAGCAGGGGAAAGTACTCCACCAACGATGCTTCCGCCGAGACCATGAGCTACCTCAGGAAGATCCTCGAGGATGCCAAGATCCCCTGGCAGGTAGGCGAACTCGGCAAGATCGACGTCGGAGGCGGAGGAACCATCGCTTCCGAGATATCCGTCCACAACCTGGATACCATCGATATGGGTGTCCCCGTGCTCTCCATGCACGCACCCCTCGAGGTCACCTCGAAGGTCGACGACTATCTCCTCTACAAGGCCATGAAGGCGTTCTTCGCCTGCAAGGACCCCAAGGATTTCTGAAACCTCAAAGGGGGGTGCAAACCCCCTATCATTTTTTACATCTGGCTCATCTGAGCCTGGGAGTGAACAGACCGTTGAACACAGCGTCGAGGACCTGTTCCGTTCCGCCCGTACCGAGTATGGGCCTCTCCACGAAACCGTACCTCTTCAAGTAGGGAAGCTGCATCTCGATGCCCGCTCTGCACCGGCCGCTCTTCTCATAGATACCCGCGGTCATCCCGTCGGAAAACAGCAGATCGCAGCGTTCATCGGTCAGCTCATCCGACAACGCGTTCCCGCAATGGATGGAGTCCAGGAAACTTTCCAATTCCTCCGTGAACTCCGGCGACCACCATCCGCACCTGCGGATGCAGCGGGGGAACATGCTGAGGTAGGAATGCATCCATTTCACCAAAGGCAGGACGATCTCCGAATCGAGACTGACGGAGTATGTCTTGCCCCGGGTCAGCGATGCACCGTGGGTGAAACTCATCATGATCCTGGTCGACCTGACCCTGCGTTCGGCGGTACATTCCAATGCCGTATCCGGGGATGCCCCTGCCCTTTCCGCCACTGCCCTTATCCAGTCATCGGTACCTCTGAAACCGAACGGTACCGGTGCGAAAAGGGTGGGCACGCCCAGCGACTCCAGGGTCTCCGCCGTGTGCCTGCAGAACTCCGGAAGGACGGAGATGTTGAATTCGGCCGAAGGGCATCTCAGGAGTTCGTCGTAGGTGCACCCGGCACCGATCCATGCGGTTACCCTGAGGCCCATGCTCTCCAGATATCCGGTCAGTTCCCGTTTCGTCTCCTCCCATCCGTTCATCAGGATGGGCAGACCCATAACGTTGACCGTACCCTTTACCTTCTCACGCCTGGCACATACTGCCCGTATGATCTCCGAGAGCGTGACATCGTAGCCCGCCGAGGCAGGCATGGACATCTGACAGACCCTCTGCACGACCTTCGGGCCCTTGTAATCGGAACGTGCCAACGCCCCTGTCAGGTCATCGCCGATGAGGGAGGTGCCCGGGGTCTGTATGACCGTGACGAGCTTCACATCGCCCACCGTGGCCAGGAGTTCAGTCAGTTTGTACTCCGAACCGTTGATGTAATCGTTCGTGTCGAGATAGGTGCAGGGGACCCTGCAGTTTCCGTAATAAAAGGGGCCCTCGCGGGGGACGTAATCCCTGCGGATGAGATGTTCTGCCATCGTACTGTTCATGGCACGGCATGCTCCCGGTCCGTGGAGGACCGTGAAACCGTCCGCTATGCTCTCTGAGGCCTGTATCGAGGCCATGAATCCGTCATAATTCACCGGGATCATTCACTCCCTCCATTCCTCTGTCAGCGGGGAATCGAACATGTACCCCAGCTGCTCCGCGTAATCCATCAATCCCTCGAACCCGGGATTCGGAGTACCGATGTATCTCCCGAGGACCTTCAGATTGAGGTCCGAGAAACTGTCGGTGAGTATCGCGTCCGGATGGTACTTCTCCACCGCCTCGGAGGTATCCGAACGGTGATGGACCTTCTTCCCCTGTGCGGCATCGTATCCCACCAGGGATATGCGGTAGGTGTCTTCCATACTGTAAACCACCTCGATACCCAGATCGTCGAGGAGATCTGTGAACCACTCGCGGTCGGATGCGGGGGACAGTACCAGGACCACCTTCTTCCCGACGGTCCTTTCCCTGATGGGGGCCAATCTTTCCCTGTATTCCGATGCATAGCGTTCCTTCGCCTCCGAGAGATCGCGGCCGGTGAGCGATTCGACCTCCGACAGCCATTTCTCGATCGCGGCCATTCCCCTGGGCAGCGGATTCTTCATCAGTGTCGAACCGATCATATCGTTCAGACGGCTCCCGAGTTCACGGAAACGCTTGCTGCCGTTAGACAGGACCGAATACTTCGCTCTGGGCAGTCTCTTCAGGGTTTCTATGTCGGTCCATCCGGGATAGATCGCGTTGATCTCGAATCCCGCGGAACGTATCAGATCGACCACGGAATCGTCCATGAACGAGTGGAACTCGTCCAATGCACGGAAATCGCCGATGACGTTGATCAGCCGATCGTCCTTCTCCGAACACGGCTCGGTCATTTCCAGGATGCTCTCGAGGACGTATTCTCTGCCTGCGGAGAGATCCCCCTGTGCGATGCCGTCGACCTTGACGGGAACTATGTGGATTCCGCATTCCTTGGACATGCTGGTACATATCGCATCTATGTCATCACCGATGATTCCTGCCACACAGGCAGACACGACGAAGATGTGTTCATCCCCTTTCTCGGCACGTTCGCGGATGAGCCTCTCCAGCTCCTTCCTCCCGCCGTAGATGGAATTGGAATCGGTAAGATTGGTGCACGAAACAGAGTCCCATACCGACCTCATATCATCGCGATGGGAACGGTTCAGGTTACGCATATCGACGAAGCTCACCATCTCGTATGCACAGCAGGTGGGACCGTGCACTATGATGTGTACGCCCTCGATCCTGGAGAGCATGGCCAGTGCCCCGCAGAATGCACATGTGTGTATCGCCGAGGGCTCGGTAGTGGGCGATCGGATCCTTTTGTAATCCAGTTTGTTGGCCTCGGTGACGTCCAGTCCTTTGGCCACCAGATCCATCCCCGCATCGTCAAGCGGATGCGGGTGATACAGCTTGGAGGAATCGGCGGATTTGGACAGGATGTCCTCGGCGATCTTCGCCATGGCTTCGGCGGGTTCCGAACCAGGGAACGCCTGGGACACGGTCCTGCCCATCGCCTCGGACTCCCTGAACCTGTGGTCGCGGGGGATGACAGAGATTATGGGGAGCCCTACGGATTTGGCGAAGTTCTCCACATAACGGTATTCGTCCTGCAGACCGCGGCAGTTGAGGATGATCCCGCCCACACGCGGTGTCCCGTCATCGAAATTCAGCATTCCCTTGAGGATGTTGTTGGCGGCATACAGGGACATGAACTCCCCGGAGGTCACGATGTAGACGGCATCGGCATAATCCTTCCTCATCGGGACGGCGAAACCGCCGCATACCACATCCCCTAGGACATCGTAGATATGGTAATCGTAATCCCTGTCCATTATCCCGTTGGATTTCAGGAAGTCGAACATGGTGAGGATCCCCCTGCCGGCACATCCGACGCCGGGTTCGGGTCCTCCCGCTTCTATGCATTGGATGTTGCCCGCACCGTTCATCACGACATCGTTGATGTTGCGGTGTTCCTTCGGGGTATCGCGGAGATAATCCAGGACCGTGGTCTGGGACTTACCTTCCAGGAGCAGCCTGGTGGAATCATGCTTGGGATCGCAGCCTATCTGGAGGATCCTCTTCCCCTTCTCGGACAGCTGGTATGATACATTGGCGGATACGGTGGATTTACCGATACCTCCCTTGCCGTAAAATGCGATGTGGAACATCCTATACCCGTACGGGCATACAATTGGATGTATATACCATAATGCCTCGGTTAAGACATGTTACGCGAATGGATACTGTCCGGATTCACTCCTTGACGGCTTCGTAGATGTTCACGGCACCGAAGTTCTTGCTGTGGACCTTGACAGTCTTGAAACCGGCCTGTCTGAACTTCTCGGCCATGACCTCGCCGTGCGGGAATCCGCGGATGGAGTTGACGAGCCAGTCATAAGCGGGACCGTGCCCGTCGATGCTCTCGCCCTTGTCGTACTTCCTTCCGATCTTCTGTACGCGGTGTTTCATGTACAGGTTGTAGAAGTAGCGGATGAACCTGTTGTCGGGAGTGGCCATCTCCGCGATGACCGCCTTCCCTCCGTGCTCCAGGACACGATAGAACTCGTCGATGGCCTTCTGCACATCGGTGACGTTCCTGAGCATGTATCCGGAGGTGACGACCGAGAACGAACACTCAGGGTACTGGAGATCCAAAGCATCCCCGACCTCGAACCTCACCGGATTGGGGAGGTTCCTCTCGGCTTGTTTCATCTCGGCGTATTTCAGCATCTCGGGGGTGATATCGATTCCGACGACCTCCCCCTCGGCTCCGACCTTCTCGGCCAGCATGTACGCGATCTCGCCGGTACCAGTACCGATGTCGGCACACCTCTTCCCGGAGATGTCGCCAGCGAGCTTCATCATGTACTGGTGCCAGCCCTTGATCATCTTGAGGGACATGATGTCGTTCATCTCGTCGTAGTAGGAGGCGATCTCGGTGAACACGTCCTTGACGTATTCCTCTTTGCCCTCGAACTGGGTTCCGTTGCTCTTGATCTCTTCCTCTGCCATTTTCATGCCTCAGATTACGCAGTTTCCGACTATGTAGCCGATGACCAGCAGCAGACCGAACTGCCAATTGTGTTTGAATGCCATCGGGACCAGCAGCCTGCTGCACCCCGCGTCGGTGGGGGCCTTCTTGCTGTTCGCGTACAGTTCGTGAGCGTCGACCAGACATATAAAGGCCAATGCACAGAAGTAATGGACGGTGCCGAACATCAGCAGTGCCATCAGGATGGCGTATCCAACGAAGTTCTCGAACAGGTAGAGCTTCATACCGTTCTCGTAGGACATGCGTCCCGCCAGGGTACCTACGTTGGACTTCCTGTCCTCGTAGTAGTCCCTCATCTCGTTCCCGCACAGGACGGCGGTGATCATGAACGCGTTGGGGAGGGAAATGAGGAACACCTCGGCAGAGAGTTCCCCGGTCATCACGTAATATGTGCCGAGGGGCATCAGGATACCCATGAGTATGAATACCCCCACCTGTCCCAGACCGTGGTATTTGTAAGACACTCCCACGGTGTACATGGCGGCTCCTCCGAGTCCCAGGATACCGAAGATGAGGATTCCCCAACCTATGTACCAAATGAACACGAGACCGCAGAGGGCGACGATTCCGAGACATGCCAGACCCGCATAGAGGACCTTCTTGGCACTCAGGGCACCGGTGACGAGTTCGGGGGAACGGGTGTGGTTCTCTTCGGTGTCGGTACCTCTCACGAAGTCACCGTAGGTGTTTAGGATGTTGGCTGCTGACTGAAGGAGGATGCAGCACGCCACTGTCATCAGGAAGATCCACCAGCAGAATTCGCCGTCGTTGTATGCCACGGCTCCTCCGAGGAGTGCCGGTATGACCGCACCGTGGAGCGTCCACGGGCGGAACACGTTGAACCATCCTGCCTTAACGGGTTTGACATCGGCCATGCATGCTCATGTAAGATGTGGTTAAAATGGATTTGCATATCGATAAACGATAAATTAATAATGATTTTCGAGAATGAACCATCGATGAAAGGAGACCTTTCCACCCTGAAGAAAGTCTGCATGTACGGATCCAAGGTCATGCTTGCCGGGACCGTCATACTGATGGCGGTCGTCATTCTGTTGATCGCCCTCGGGATCTCCGCCGCCGTGTGGGACGGGGGGAAGGATATCCTGTCGGATATACTGGAATTCGATACCGATTCCGCATCCTCGGTGAGGACCGTCTCCTGCCTTGCCGAACTGGTGTGCGTGTTCCTCCTCGCCACCGAGACCGTGAGGAGGATCTATCTCGTGATGGTTTCTATCCACACCGAGCACAGCCCTTTCACCGAGGCCAACACCGCCATCGTGAAAACACTGTCCCAGATATACCTGGTCGCATCCGTTGTCCTGTTCGTATTGGACATCCTCGGAGAACGCGGCATCGCCTCCGCGGCATTCATGTTCTTCGGCTGCATACTCCTTTCTGTCGTCCTGTACATATTCGCCCTGATCGTCCGCTACGGTGCAGTTCTCCAGAACGAATCCGACCACACCCTGTGATACCATGGCCATAATCCTCAGACTGGACAAGGTGATGGTGGACCGGAAGATCAACCTCACGCAGCTGGCGGAACAGGTGGGCATCAGCAATGCCAATCTCTCCAACATCAAGACCGGCAAGATCTGTGCCATCAGGTTCTCCACCCTCAACGCCATCTGCAAGGCACTAAAATGCCAACCGGGAGACATCCTCGAATACGTAGAGGATGACGGCCAGAAAGAATGAACGTATATCGATAATCGATAATTGTTTATCGATAGTCAATATATTAATAGCACCGACCTATTCCGTTCCACTATGAAACTAGCAGTGAAGCTGCTTACCAGTACCGCATTCATGATGGGGATCGCCGTAGTCATATCGCTCCTGACGAACGACTTCATCACCGGACTGTTCCCTGATTTCCTCGCGGGAAAGGATAACGCGGGTCTCCGCAGCAATATCACCATCATACTTCTGGCATGTATGCTGACCATCACGCTGTCACGCATACCTTACACCGATCTCAACCCCCTGAAGAACTCCAAATCCGTTCTCAGGGCCACCCTTCTCGGTCTCGTGATCGCATCCACTGTCCCCCTCGTCGCATACTTCCTGCTGAAGGACATGGACGGCTACAGCCAGTACGCTCCCGGACTCGTGTTCATCGCCGCCACCCCCTTCGCGGCCTCCGTAGGGCCCCTGTCCCTCATCCTCCGCGGGGATCTCCAGCACGCACTGCGTTCCACCATCGTGGTGTATGTCATTGCCCTCGCGTGGATCCCCTTCATCATCTGGGCCACCATGGGAAAATCCGTGGACATGATGACCGTCGTGAAGACCGTCATCGAGATCATCGGTATACCCCTCGTGGTCTCCAGACTGTTCACCAAGGTGAAGATCGACAAGACCCACATGTCGATCATCCTGAACATCACCATCGCATTCCTCGTATGGCTCTCCGTCGGTTCCACCAACTTCGGCAGTGCGGGACTCACCGTCCTCGCCGTCTTCATGATCATCGCCGCCCTCAGGGACATCGGACTCGGACTGGGTGCCGAGGTCACCGAGAAGAAGATGGCCATCCCCTGGTCCCAGAGGGTCACCGACATCCTGATGATCTCCTACAAGAACAAGGGAATCGCGATCGCACTCTGCGGTGCGGTCATGGGCCCCCTCTCCGCTGTCGCCATGGTGCCCATCGCGGCATCCATCGTCGTGGAGGTCTGCTGGGTCGCATTCATGGACTCCGTACTGTTCTCTAAGAAGAGGATGGAGAAGGAGCTCAGCCAGGAGAGTGCGGCAGGCATCCACCAGGTATGGGAGAACTGATCATCCCATACGCGATACGTTCCCGTATTGGGTGTAATCGAAATAATCCTCAAGGCGGGGCATGTCCCTGCCAAGGAGGGGGACCACCGTATCCCCTTCCTCCAGCTTCCCATACAGCATCTCACCTTCTGGGTCATATATCTTGGCGGCACGGTCCGAACCGTCCGAACGGTTCGCATAACAGTAAAGGCAGTCGTGTCCGCAGGTATCGTAGCTGCCGATGTCGATATTCTTCACGCAGCGGCAACCCTCCCTGAGCGGGGAGTTCATCTCCTCGAAGGGTATCCCGAGTTTCCGCATGTACTGACGGTCGATGCAGCCGCGGGGTTCCACTCCCCATCTTGATAAATCATACTTCCCGCAGCAGTAACTGAGAGACATCCCGTACCTCTCGGCGATGGGGACCATCATCTCCGCCATGGCGTCCATCTCCGCGTGGGATACCGAACGGAGCACGTCCCTGTGCTTCTGCAGCTTGCCGTACATCTCCAGGAAACTGAACGTGCAGCGGTTCGTATAACCTTCCAGTTCCCTGCAGAGGAGCTCGAACTTACGGCGGTGGAATTCCAGGTCGTACCGGTCGTTGAGGATGATCGGGTCGTACCTCCATATCATACGGTCCGCACCCAGTCTGTCGGATATAGCCTTGAACGCATCGGCCACATCCGCCTTGAAAGGTACCCTCGGTTCCATATCCCTGCCGTACGGGGTGATGGTGACCTGGAACAGTGCCAGATGACCCATCGATGCGATCTCTTTCAGATGCGGGACGGCGGGAGCGGGATTCTTGCTCACGAAAATTATGGCATCGACGTTCTTCGGATTCAGATCGATGCGGTAGACGACGTTGCCGACCATCGGGTTGCGGACCAGGCAGTAACCGGCGCGCAGACGGTTCATCATCCATTCCATGTGGAATGCGGGGATGTCCGTCCGTCTGCTCGCCGAGATTATCATGCCGTTCCGATGGCGGTTCCGATTAAAGTGTTTACTCCGTCGGAGGCTCGTGGCCCTCGATGTACTCGACGGGGGTCAGCTTGAGTCCGACCACTCCGGCGATGATCAGCATCAGGCAGAGTCCCATTCCGAGGGTGAACTCGTTGTCCTCCAGACCAAGGGCATATGAGACGACCACGGTGAAGAACACTCCGATTCCGATCCATACCGCATAAGCGGTGGTGAATGCCACCCCGAGCCTCATCGGGTACTCGAGACATATCATGCTGAGCACCAGGAAGATGATGGTGATGGCGTCCCACATGGGATCGGTGAACTCATTGGTATACGCGAGTCCGACGGACCATCCCAGCTGCAGGAATCCTCCTGCTATGATCAGGATCCATGCCAATACAGTGTTGTTCATTTCCATCATATCACCCCGCGATAAGCCTCACTCCGACGATTCCTACGACGATCATCACGATGAAGACCATCTTCCTCACAGTCAGTTTCTCCTTGTACAGCACGCGTCCGGCCAATACGATGCCGGCCGCACCGATTCCGGCCAGGATGGAATACGATACCCCGGGCCCGATGTTGTCGGGGCTGGAGGGGATGGAGAGCAGGTACAGGCACAGGAGCACCAGAACCACTGCCGAGATTCCCCATCCGACCTTCTTGAAGTTCTCGGATTTATCAAGGCAGATGACCCAACAGGGTTCGATGATACTCGCTATGATCAGAATGATCCATGCGGTTCCGACATCCATGATAACACCTTGCCGGCTTAACCGGCGTAATGTGCCAATATCGACAATTTACAATGTATAGGATTTTACGAACATGTACGGCCCAGACGGAAAATGTTGGATGTCGGTTGGATGAATGGAGGCGGGATAAAGCATCCCCGGACAGAACAAGTCATTACCCAAATACTAGCAGCGTAATCATTCCGCGATGGCATACTCCGGAAGCATCCGCTCGGTACTCGGGACCGTCCACGTCCTCAGCGACGGGGATATGATCACAGGTATACTCATATCGGGCGACCCGCCAGCAGATACGATTCCCCGCGAAACCGATCTCATCTCAGAGTCCAAAGCCCAGCTGGAGGAATACCTCTGCGGCAGAAGGAGGACCTTCGACTTCCCCTACGGACAGAAAGGAACACCTTTCCAGGAATCGGTTTGGGAAGCACTGTCGGATATCGGATACGGGAAGACCCTGACCTACGGGGAGATCGCCGAAAGGATCGGACATCCGAAAGCATACCGGGCGGTGGGCACCGCGTGCGGGATGAACAGTCTCCCGATCGTCGTACCCTGCCACAGGGCGGTCTCCTCCTCCGGGATCGGAGGCTTCTCCTGCGGCATCGATGTTAAGAGGAAGCTGATGGATATCGAAGGGATCAGGATATGAACGGTGACGAGATCGATGCGTATCTGAGGGAACTCGCTGAACCCGACTTCCGCGAATTCACCTGCAAACTCATGCCGGGGACCGACAACGTACTCGGTGTGAGGGTCCCCGAACTCAGGAAGATAGCGAAACAGATCTCCAAGGGGGATTGGAGGGAATTCCTCGGATACCCTTCGAAGACCTTCGAGCATACCATGGTCCGGGCGTTCGTCATCGCAACCGCCCCTATGGACATGGACGAAAGGCTTTCTCTGACCGACGGATTCATCCCCGAGGTCACCAACTGGGCCATCAACGATTCGTTCTGCAACTCATGGAAGATCGGCACCAAAGACGATCCCGAGAAGCTGTGGGATTACTGTCTGGCACTTGTCGACAGACATGAGGAGTTCCCCTCCCGCGTAGGTGCGGTGATGATGATGACCCATTTCATCGACGAGGCACACATCGACAAGATGCTCGACAAACTCGTGTCCTGTCCCCGCTGCGGTTACTACCTCGACATGGGGATCGCCTGGGCACTGTCGTTCTGTTACATACGGTTCCCGGAGAAGACCGAACAGGCGATCTTCGACGGAAGACTGGAATACGAAGTGCTGAACATGACTGTACGCAAGATACGCGACTCGTTCCGTATCAGCAAAGAGGACAAGGACAGGCTGAAGGACCGTCTGAAAGGGATCACTCGGAGATCTTCCTGACCTCTTCGAAGATGATGTCGGCGTTCTCGCTGCCGACACGGGGACCGTTCCTCTCCAGGAACATCCAATCCCTCTTCTCGCATTCCGCCTTGAGTTCGGGACTGGTGACGGCGATGACCCTTCCGTCCGGAAGGACGTTGGCGTCCATGATCATCTTCATCATGTGCTTGGGAACGCAAACCACTATCCTGTCGAAGAGCTTGCAGGTGTAATCGATCATACCCAGATAGTTCTTCTTCTCCTGCACGGCCTCGTAATCCTCGGGGGAATCCATGACCTCCTCCTTGGGGTAGGGCATGATGGTGTAATCGGCAGGGACGTACCCGAACCTGCTCGAGATAATTCCGAAGGATACCTCGCAGAGCTTCTTGGAGGGATCGTTGGTCATCGATGCGGTATCGAGCCTCGCCACCAGCTTCTTGACCTCGGTGCACCTGCCGCCGAACATCTCGAAGGCGCTGGAGACGCCGGTCTTCAGGAAGACGGTGGAATCGTTGGTGATTACACAAACCAGGGTGGGGGCATTGGGATATGCCTTGGCCTGCATGCTCAGAGCCTCCCCCTGAACCTGTAGGCGATGTTGCAGTTACCCTCCGCCGAGACCATGCAGGGCCCCTTGGGGGAGTTGGGCTTGCAGGCGGTTCCGAACATGGGACACTCCTCGGACTCGATGAGACCCCTCAGGACCAGACCGCAGCTGCATCCTTTCGCCTCTCCCTCGACGGAGGGGGTCTTGGCGAGGATGTCCTCGTGTACCTTGGTCGCGTCGAACGCTGCGAACTCGGGTTTCAGGGCCATTCCGGACTGCTTGATGACGGGGAATCCCCTCCATTCCTTATCCACGGGGGTGAACACCTCTTCCAGGATCTTCTTGGCCTTGGGGTTGCCGTGCTCCTTCACGAGACGGGTGTACTCGTTCTCGATCTTGATGTCGTTGTCGTAGATCTGTTTGGTGAGCATGTAGCAGGCCATGAGCATGTCGAGGGGCTCGAATCCGGTGACGACCTGGGGGATGTGGTACTGGGTGGTGAATTTGACGAAGGGATCCAGTCCGGTGATGACCGCCACGTGTCCGGGCATGATGAATCCGTTGATGGTGTTCTCTCCGAGTCCGATGATGGCCTCCACGGCAGGGGCGGTGTACCTGTGGCAGCTGTAGATGCTGAAATTCTCGGGGAGTCCGCCCTTGAGAAGGGGGTATCCGGTGGAGGGGGCGGTGGTCTCGAAACCGACACCGACGAACACCAGGGGCTTGGTCTGCTCGGAGGCCATCCTCACGGCATCCTCGACGGAGTAGACGATCCTGACGTCCGCACCGTCCGCCTTGGCATCGAACAGGGAACCGATGGTGGTCGGCACCCTCATCATGTCGCCGAATGCACAGATGGTGACGCCGTTACGGGCAAGGGTGATGGCATCGGCGACCTCTTTGCTGGTGGTGACACAGACAGGACATCCGGGGCCCTGGTGCACCTCCACACCGGCATCCGCCAGCATCTGGGTGAGTCCGAAACGGACGATGGTGTCCTGGTGGGTCCCGCAGATGTGCATGAACTTGCTCTTGATTCCCATATCCTTGATTGCCGCCACGATCTTCTTGGCGGTCTCCTCATCCCTGTACTTGAACATCACTCATCACCGGTCTCGATATCCATGGATTTGACACAGCAGGACTGACCCTCGAGGATCTCGACCTCGCCGCCGCACCCGGGACAGCTCAGAATAGGGATCTGGTGTCCGGAATAGTCTCCCTGGTCCAAAGTCTTGGCCGGCCCCTGGTACCCACACTTATCGCATTTCAGTACGACAGGTTCGGCCTCGATAATCAATTCGGAACCCTTCAGGATGTTGCCTTCGGTAAGGATCTCGTAGGCGAACTGCATCTGTTCGGTTCCCAGCTGCGTGAGGTCACCTATCTTGAGAGTGACCGAATTGACCTTCTTCACATCGTATTTCTTCAGTTCCTCAAGAACCGCATCCACGATATTGGCGACGACGGTAGCCTCATGCATCACGCACGTATCGTCGCGCGCATATAAAACGGGGTGGGATTGGTTTCTCCCTGGAAACAAGGTACGGATGGCCAGCAGGTCAGTGCGACATACCGTATTCGCACTGGTCGCGTACCATGCAGCGGTCGCAGTGGGGACGGTTGGGCTGACATATCTCCTGCCCGTGGCGTACGAGATAACGATTGATGTCCGACCAGCGGTCGACGGGCGTTATCTCCATCAGGGCGAATTCCGTCTCGGTAGGATCCTTCGTCTTCACTAGACCCATGAGGTTCGATATGCGGTGCACATGGGTATCCACGCAGACCGAGGGGATGTTCATCGCATAGGAACGCACGCATGCCGCAGTCTTCCTTCCCACCATCGGCAGCTTGATCAGTTCGTCCGTATCCTCCGGAACCTCGTTATCGTAGTCGTCGCGGAGCACCTTGCAGCACTCCACTATGGCCTTCCCCTTCTGCTTGGGGAAACCCGCGGGACGGATCAGTACGGCCACATCCTCGGGGTCGGCATCGGCGATCGCATCTATGGTGGGATACCTATGGAAAAGGTTATCGGAGGCCTTACGGGTATTGTCATCCTTGGTGCGCTGGGACAGTATGGTGGCGATGAGCACGTGGAACGGATCGCACGGCCATTCGGGGTTGAGTCCCTCCGAATTGCGTCCGGGATACGCTCCCCCGGTGTAGACCTCTGCCATCCTGTCGAGGATCACAGTGATGTCCTGCCCATCCATCTCAGAGCCTCCTCTGCCATATAGAACGAACCGCAGATCAGGACCTTCTCGCCCTCCCCTCTCAGCTCGTCCGCACGTTCTATCGCCTTTGCCACGCCATGGACGGATTCGGCATCGGGGAAGTACTTCCTGACGACTTCGTACGTCTTCTCCATGGGTTTCGCACGGGGGCAGTCGGGAGCGGTGACGACCATCTTCGATGCGACGGCTGACAGGTTCCTGCTGATGTCCTCCACGTCCTTATCGTCCAGCAGACCGAATACGATGACCACCTTGCCGTAGATCTCCGATATGTCCGCAGCCAGTCCCACGGAACCGGCATTCGTATGGGTGACATCCACGAGATATCCGTTGCCCATATCCTGGAGGCGGCAGGGCCACACCACATCGGAGAAGCCTTCCGCGACATGCCCGGAGATACGCTCGCCGTAGTCCGGCAGCATGCGGAGGGCGGTGAGCGCTATGACCGCGTTCTTCGCCTCGTTCCTGCCCGGGATCGCCACATGATACCTGCTCCCTTCCCAGACGAACGAAGGGCCGTCGGGGAGATTCTCGGTGACCTCTATATCCGAAGGCACCACGGTCAGAGGGGACCCGTTCTTCTCGGCCACGTCGGCGATTACCCCGAGTGCGGGTTCGGGATTCATGGTCACCACAGGGACGCCGGGTTTGATGATGCCCGCCTTCTCGAAGGCGATCTTCTCGATCGTATCCCCGAGATACTCCCTGTGCTCCAGGCTGATGTTGTTGATTACACAGACATCTGGCACTATCGTGTTGGTGGCATCGAAACGCCCGCCCATGCCCACCTCGACGACGGCGATGTCCACCTTGTTCCTTTCGAAATAATCGAAGGCCATCGCGGTGGTCACCTCGAAGAACGTACAGTTGATGTCGCTCTCCCTCATGTCGTCGGCGAAATGCCTCACGCGGGATGCGAAGAACGCCATGTCCTCGTCGGAGATCGGAACGCCGTCGATCTGTATGCGTTCGTTGAAGCGGATGATGTGCGGGGACGTGTAAAGTCCGACTCTGTATCCTGATGCACGGAGCACCGAAGCGAGGATGGCACACGTGGAGCCTTTCCCGTCGCTGCCCGCCACATGTATCGTACGGAAGTTCTTCTGCGGATCGCCCATACGGCGGAGGAGATGCCTGATGTTGTCCAATCCCAGCTTGACCCCGCTGGACTGCAGTCCGTACAGCCATTTCAGCTGTTTCTCCGCACTCTGGGCGAACATCTTGGCCATCTCACACCCCCAGTTCCCTGCACATGCCTGCCACCAGTTCGTTATAGGTCGTGCCTTTGGATCTGCATATCCTGCGTACGGCATCCATGGTCCCGGAACCGTACTGTGCCGCCTTCTTCTTGCGGTCGGCCAGGAAATCATAGCCCAGGTCGACGGCCGCATCGGACAGGAGTTTCTTCCTTACGTCCTCGTCGATGGGCCTGAGTGCTTCCGTGGGGGCATTGCGGGACAGTGCGACTATGTCCTTGTCCAGGAAAGCGTACCTCACAGTCTTGCCAAAATGCTGCCCCATCTTCGATTCGTGGGTCTTGGTGGAGGTGTAAAGCTTAGCCAGATCCTTGGCCATCTCGTCCCTCATCTGCAGATCCTTCATCCCCACGTACTTCGAGTATCCGGCGAAGAGCTCGTCGGCACCCTGCCCGCCCAGGATGATGCTCTCCGAACACGTCCTCATGACGCAGAATAAGGGCATCTCGAACGCAAGCGTCAGCGGACTCATGGTACCTGTGATCTCGATCTCCCTGCGGAGGTTCTCCAGGATCGCCCTGTCGTCTATCTCGATTATCTCATGGGGTATCCCCAGGAGAGGTGCGACCTCGGATGCCGCCTCCACATCGTGCGAACCCCTGGTCCCGACAGTGTAAAGACGGACACTCTTCGCATGCCTCTTGGCCAACGCGGCCACCAGGCCGGAGTCTATGCCGCCGGAGAAAGCTATGGCCACATCGCACCCTTCGGTACATTTGGCGACGGATGCATCAAGGAGTTCCGCGAGACGCTGAGAGAGTTCGGACATAACACTGAGGGAATCCCGTCCGCCTATAAAGGGATGTTCGCGTGTTACGGATTGGGAATCCCCGTATATTGTTCGTATGTGTTCGGAGTAGGTTTATTAACGCTCAGTGTTATTCACGATGTATGGACGGAGTAACACGCATCGGTGTTTCCTTAGAGCCTGAGCTCCTCAACGAATTCGATAAGATCATCCAGAAAAAAGGATACGTCAGCAGATCCGAAGCGATCCGTGACCTGGTTCGCGATTCCCTCGCCGAGAACGAATGGAAGAACGACAAGGACTTCATGTGCGGTGTCATCACCATGGTCTACGACCACGACACCAACGGACTGAGCGACAAACTCACCGAGATCCAGCATGCGGCACTCCAGACCATCGCCACCACCATCCACATGCACCTCGACCACGACAAGTGCCTCGAGATCATCGCGGTACAGGGAGAACTCGGCCAGCTGAAGCAGCTGACGAGCGACCTCGGGGCCATCAAGGGCGTCCTCAGATGCAAACTCACCATGGCCGCCAAATCCACCGGACACCTGCATTATATCGGTGTCAGGGGCGACTGAAACCTTCACTCCGGGCCATGCCCGGGCCCCTTCTTCTTCAAACCGTTATTGTTCCTCCTGAACTACACTGACACATGTGCCAGACATTCACAGGTTGTTGAATGAGACTATCGTCGTGGCCAGGGAGCGGTCCGTTGTGATGCCGTACTTCCTGCGGATCATGGAATCCACCGGCGGCGAGGGGAACATGGATATCGCATCAGCGATTCCTTCATCCTTGCCGATCACCTGAATGGGTGCGGGATGCATGACGATTGTCAGGTCGCCGGGATACGGGATGGGCTCCATCGCGAAATCCGAGGATATCCAGATCAGATTATCGCGTCCCTCGACCTCATGGCGGAGATCCGGCGGGACATCAAAACCTATCACCATGCCCTCGGGGGTGACCCAGGTCATCGAATGATGGGGGACACGGTCGAAATAGGGCTGATCCTGGAGGACGATCAGATGTCTGGAACGTTTCTTCGATTCAATGAGGGCCTCGTTGCGGATGAGGAACCCGGAACCGGATTTGACCTTCGACTCCGCATCGAACACATCCTGCACGTCAACTTCATCGGGAACGATCACGTCGACCACGTGAGGCAGCGATTTCAGCTTCGGTACCACCGTGTCCGACCAACCCATGGTGCACCACCTGTCAGTCGGTATAGTTCATGGCGATGATGGTCGACATCGAATTGGCAGGGCCCTTGAAACCGAAGGCCTCGCGGAGGTAGTGGTCGGTCCCGCGTGACGGGTTGAATGCGATGACATCCTTCACACCGTCCGCTTCCCCCAGGAAGGAAAGTTTGTGGGGGACGACGACGAATCTCAGTTCCGATTTGGGGATGATATCGGGATACATCACGAACGTGCTGGTGACCCAGACTCCTCCCTCGCGTACCTTGCTGCGGGACATTCCGAAGGGGACGTCGTGCCCGTAGATTTCGCCGGTATCATCCGTCATCACGGTCATCATTTCCGTAGGTGTCTCAAGGAAACCGTCGGAGAAGACGCAGACCTTCAGGTCACGGCTCCTGCTCTCTTCGAGACCGCGGTTCTCGTATCTGCAGCCAGGGCCTGAGTTCTTGGACTCCTCGAGTTCCATGCGCACCGAGACGGCACCGTCCATGATGAAAACATCGTACACGCCTTCCTGCGCGAGAATCTTGTTCAGTGCCTTGTTGAGCTGCATTTTGCTTGGAATATATCTCCATCTATATTAATGCGACTTTGACGAACTCAGTCGGCTGAGGGTAAATCTATTCATGACCGATTGAAAACGGACACTTCGAGGGGTCTCCGGAAATCCCATCCATTAATATAATAAATATAGGATGAAGGTGCAATGAAAATCCTGATCATCACCGAAAAGGCCAACGCTGCAAGGAGGATCGCAACCATCCTTTCCGACGGCAAGCCCCACTCCGCTTCCGCGGGAGGTGTCACCTCACTCACATTCAACGTAGGCAACGATGATTACAACGTGGTCAGTCTCCGCGGACACATCATGGAGCTCGACTACTCCGAGAAATACAGCGACTGGAAGGCGACCTCCCCCGTAGAACTCGTCCGTGCCCCGCAGATCAAGAACGTCCGTGTGAAATCGATTCTTTCCAAGATCACGGATCTGTCCCGCGAATCCGACGAGATCATCATCGCGACCGACTACGACCGCGAGGGAGAACTCATCGGTATGGAGACCGTCAAGGCCGCCAACGTGGACATGAGCAAGGTCAAGAGGGCGAAGTTCAGCGCACTCACCAAGGGCGAGGTCGAGAATGCCTTCGCCAACCTCGTGGAACCGGACGAGAAGCTCGCCAACGCCGCAGAGGCAAGGCAGGTCGTGGACCTTTCCTGGGGAGCGGTCCTCACCAGGCTCATCTCACTGTCATCCGGACAGGTCGGTAAGAACTTCATGTCCGTCGGACGTGTCCAGAGCCCCACCCTCAAACTCCTCGTCGACAGGAACGAGGAGATCGAGAACTTCGTACCCGTCCCCTACTGGACCATCGAGGGAAGGTTCGGCATGCTGGCATTCAAAGGTACCCACGAGAAGGGTCAGATCTGGGACGAGAAGGAGGCCCAGGCCATCTTCGATAAGACCCGCAACTGCAAGGAGGCGGTCGTCAGTTCCTACGAGAAGGCCATCAAAGAGGAATTCCGTCCCCCGCCCTTCGACACCACCATGATGCAGGTAGAGGCCAACAAGATCGGTATCCCCCCTTCCGCCGCAATGAAGATCGCAGAGGACCTCTACACCGGAGGATACATCTCCTACCCCCGTACCGAGAACACGGAGTACCCCAAATCGCTCAGCCTGAGGAGCGTCCTTGAGAAACTGAAGGATTCCGATATGCGCGAAGAGGCCGAGGAACTCCTCAAACAGGAAAAGATCTCCCCCTCCAGGGGAAAGAGGAGGACGACAGACCACCCCCCTATCTATCCCACCGCAGGTGCCACGGAAGCCAAGCTCAAGGGTGACAAATGGAAGCTCTACGAGCTCATAGCCAGGAGATTCATGGCCACCGTCGCCCCCAACGCCACCGCGGAGACCACCGACACGGTCATCGATGTGAACGGCGAGAAATTCAAGGTCAACGGTTATGTGCAGAAGGAACTCGGCTGGAAGAAATACTACAAGAAGTACCTCCGCTCCGCAGAGACCCGCGTACCCGAGATGAAGGTCGGCGATACCATCGACGTCAGGAGCGTCGCGAAGGAGGAATCCCAGACCAAGCCGCCCTACAGATACAACCAGGGTTCCCTCATCCAGGAGATGGACAGGCTCCAGCTGGGAACCAAGTCCACCAGGCACGACATCATAGGCAAACTGTTCTCCAGGAACTATGTGCAGGGTAACTACCTCGTCCCCACCGCCAGCGGAATCGCGCTGACCAAGGCACTGGAGAAACACGGCGGAGGCATCACCGAACCAGAGATGACCGCCAAGCTCGAGAGGGACATGCTGTCCATCACCGACGGCGAGAGGACCCTCGAGGAGGTCGTGGAGGAGTCCCAGAACATGCTGCATGACGTAGCTGTTAAACTGGAAACCGACAGCACCGCCATCGGCGACGAGATCAAATCCGCCCTGAAGAAGCAGCAGTACGTGGGATTGTGCCCCAGCTGCGGCAACAGCATGACCGTGAAGAAATCGAAGAACGGCAACTTCATCGGATGCAACGGCTACCCCGAGTGCACCCGTGCCTACCCTCTTCCCAAAGGAGCCCTCGTCCAGATGACCGACACCGTGTGCCCGGTCTGCGGTCTGGCACAGATCAAGGTTGTCAGGAAGGGAGTACCTCCTTCCACACAGTGCATCGATCCCAAGTGCAAGAGCAACACCGACAAGAACGATCTCGGCCCCTGCCCCACCTGCAAGAAGGGAACCATCAGACTGATGTATTCCAAGGCAGGGAAGAGGTTCGCAGGCTGTTCCGAATGGCCAGCATGCACCCAGACCTATCCGCTCAGGCCCAGGGGTTCCATCGTACCCACCGGCAACACCTGTCCTGAATGCGGGGCCCCGGTCATCTCCCTCGGAAGCATGACCGAATGCATCAACATGGACTGCCCGACCCGCGGAAAGAAGACCGTGTCTGCCCCCAAGAAGGAAGGCGACAGTCCCGCCCCCGCTACCGAAAGGAAGGTCTACACCGTGGTCCTCGGTGACAAAAAGAAGAAGTCTGGCACTGCGAAAAAGACGACTTCGAGGAAAACAGTGAAGAAGAGCTCAGACTGAACCGAAGAGCTTACGTGCGCGGTCAAGCTCGCCGGGAGTGTTCACATTCACGGCGAGTTCCCGCCATTTTGTGAAGAGGCATTCCTCGTTGAGGTAATCGCCTCTCAGGGTGGCTTTCCTGTCCATGACGGATATGCCGGAAAGCACCCATTCCTTCCCGTCGATTTCCCTCGAATACGAAGGGGTTATCCCCAGCTCGCGGACGATAGGAGCCTCGATCATGACCACCATGGATTCCATGGACGGTTTGAAAGAAGTCACCACGTCATCGATGACAGATGATGTCAGAAGGGGGATGTCAGAAGGACAGGTAAGGACATAATCCCCGCGGAGGACCGCAAAGGATTCGTGGAGATCCATCATGAAGTCCTCGCCCGAGGTACGGATGGTCTCTATCCCGATGTCCTTCAGATAACGTTCGGTCTCCAGGGTGTTGTGGCTGACCGACACGACGATCTTATGAATGTGTTTGGCGGCCCGCATGGCATCCACCACATGACGGATGGCAGGCAGACCGCCGATGATCTGCATGGGCTTCTCGATGCCGCAGGCTCCCATACGGGTACCTTTGCCTCCGGCATTGATCAGCGCCTCCATCTGTTCACCACAGCGATACTGTAAGCAGGATCAGGGTGATCAGCAGGATGGCTGCCCTTGAGATCTCGTTCGTTGCTCCCAGGACATCGCCGTTGACGAATCCGAAGGTCTTGTTGGAGACATATGCCATGAGGTATCCGACTCCCACGGACATGAGGATCGCCACGAGCATCAGGAGGATGACGACCGCCAGAGGCAGTTCGGTGTGGATGGGACACAGACTTCCGATACCCCAGGAGATGAGGGAGGTGATGATCACCAGAACGGTGGTCATGGCGGTGGAGAGGAGCACGTCGTTGAGCTCGGTGTTGCCGACCTGGTTGGCAGCCATTCCGTTCCCGGGCTTACCGAATGCTGCGGCGGCCACCTGGGCGTTCTTGATGAGGATCTCGAGAGGCCATACGATGAAGGCCACGGTGATGAACTTGGTCCAGGTGTTGTCCACCTGGGCCCCGACATCCCATGAGAGGGAGGACATGCAGTAGAGACTCAGGAGGATGACAATAAGCGACACACCGTATCCGCCAGCACCGATGAGGCTGTCCTTCAGGGCACGCACATGGTCCTCCTGTTTGTCGGAGGATACGATCAGACCGTCCCCGAAATCCACCAGTCCGTCGAAATGCAGGAACTTGGAGAAGATGAAAACAGTCGCCATAGCGATAAGTGCCAGAAGTGCGGTGTTAGTCTCCAGGCACAGTCCCAGGACGAGCACCACGAGGAACACTACGAATCCGTTTATCGCTCCCAGGGCGGGTGCGAGCCAGAAGTTGCGTTCCATGGCGTTGCATTCCTTCTCTCCCACGGAGAGGGGGATGATCGTGAAGAACGAGATCATCGCCTTAATGGCATCTACCATGTTACCTATGTGGAGTTCCTTGGGTTTGTGTTCGGGTTCTCCCGCAACGACCACTTCCTGACTCTCAACGACGGTGAGTTTGTTTCCGTCAGGACTCGTTACGGTCTCTTCGCTGCCCTGCTCGGCAGGCTGCTCTTCGGCGGTCTCCTGCTCGGCAGGTTTTTCCTCGACAGCCTCCGCCGTCACAGACTGCTCTTCGGCGGTCTCCTGTACGACAGGCTGTTCCTCAGCAGTCTCCTGCTGTCTGTTGTCTTCGTTGTTGTCACTCATCTGAATACCCCGTGATGTATCCCACGACGCCGGCCACCAGTCCGTAGACTGTGAGCTCGACGTATTCGGGCAGTCCGCTGTCCTTCAGCGGTTTCATTCTCATAAGATCGATCGTTGCGTCGCTCCCGCGGGTCTCGGATATCCTGCCGGCCAGGAACATAGCCAGGGTCCCGTCCACCAATACCTCAGGCGGTTCCCCGTACATCTGGTTCGAGATGCATTCCTTCTCCGCCAGGCTCCCGGCCTCGAATGCTGCATATACCAGTGCACTGACGTCGGCATCCGAACCCATGGTCTCGAAGGTCTCCTCGAACTGTGTTCTCACGGACTCGTCCATTCCGCACGCGGAAGCACAGTCCCAGATCATCTCGTCCGTTACGCCCCTGTCTTTCAGCATCATGCCGGAACTGAGCGGTTCGGCGGACTCGCCCCTCTTGCGGAGACATTCCCTGACGGTCTCCCTCACACCGCGTGCGAGGGCCATTCCCGCGGGAGTCCCGGTGCAGACGAAGGGCACCCTTTCCTCCCCTACGGGCGATACGATCGCCATGGCGTCGGAGGTCGTACCGGTCTCGGTATAGCCCCTGTCGCGCATGGCGAGGGTCTTGGCCTCCACCAGCGGGATGAACGCATTGACCTTCCCGGACTCGGTCAAAGGGAACGGGAGCACCGCGACGATGTTTATCGTCCCTGCGATAAGCTTCCTGTAGATCTCCATGGAACGGGCGGACTTCCTCTCCCAATCGGTGAGTTTCTCCCCCGCACGGACGCAGTTGGTCACACCGGCGGTGGACGCCACATACACGGTATCCCCGTCGACGGTCTGCTCCGACTCCGAGAACACATATTTCACCTCGGCGGCGGTCATGAACCCCACCGAATCCTCCGGGAGACCGTACTGGGCCACCTTGCCGCGCAGGACCGCCATGTAGTCGACACATGCGAAATCATGCGGAACCTGCATGATAAAGACGGTATCGGTGACAGTACTGCCCCCGTTGTACGGGGCACTGCTCAGGACCTCCATCCTCTCCGTGAAACGAATGATTGCCGTGGCCTCGTGTTTTTCCTCCTCGCGGACCTCGGCGGATTTTACGTACTTCATAGTACACCAATGATACGGTAGATGAAGTCCTCGAATATAATCTGAACGTGGATTCCCAGGAACATTAGGAGAGGGACGGCGATTATAAGAAGGAACAGCACCGAGGCGGCCTCTATGAGGCGGTAGCACCTCCCGATGTCATCGATGGTGGGTAACGGGCCTTCGCCCATGACATAGACCCCTTCCTTCTCGAAGGACACACCCATCGCCGCCGCGGTGGCGGTCATCGGCCATCCGCTGTTTGGACTGGGGGTCTTGGTATGCTCTTCGATAGCCGCCCTCATGGCGGGCCTGCGGTTCTTCAAACGCATGAGCCAGGCGGCGAATCCGACGAACAGGGGGGATAGTCTCGAAGGGATGAATCCGAGCACGTCGTCCCACCTGGCGGGGAAATGTCCGATGTCCTTGTACTTCTCGTTGAGGCGCCCCCACATGGCATCCATGAGGTTGGCACACCTGAACGCCACCGCTCCGGGCAGTCCGAAGATACCGAAATACATCAGCGGGGAGACCACGCTGTCCACCAGATTCTCCGAGATGGTCTCGCAGCAGGAGGAGGTGATGTGGGGCAGATCCATGCCTGCCATCTTCCTGTTCACCATCATCTGGGTCTTCGCTGCCGCGGCCTCGGTATCCCCGTTGCGGAGATCATCCTCTATGGGCCTGCAGAACCTGCGGAAGGCGAAAAGGGCGAAGGATAGCTTGGTGAGGTAGGCGGTGGCGAAGATCCATAACAACTCGCCCACGCTGAGGTCCACACCCAACACATCGAAGGGATAGGCATCGCCCATCAGGATGCGGATGCCGCCCGTGACCAGGAGTGCGATTCCGCCGAACAGCAGCAGCACGAAAAGGTACGAGAAGAAACCCATCAGCACCGCGGTCTTCGACTGCCTCCTCTTCACACGGTTGTCGATGGCGTTGAGCAAATTGCCCATCCACCGGAGGGGATGGTATTTGTTGGAGGGGTCTCCGAGACAGCGGTCGATGACAAGTGCCAGCACGGCAATGAGAACTGCGTCCGCCCAAAGCTGCATATCAGATTCCCAGCGATTTCAGTGCATTCGCCATGGCTTCGACAAACCGGTCGTTCCTTTCCCTGTCCTTGACACAGAAACGGATGTATCCTTTGAATTCGGGGCCGAACGATGCACAGTCGCGGACCATGATGCCGCTCTTGAGCATTAGCTCGGTCATCTTGGCACCGTCGATCCCGAACTTGTCCACGGGGACGAAGTAGAAGAACGAATCGGTGGGGAAGTCTATGTGCAGGCCGATGTCGTCCAGAGCCGCACGCATGACGTCCCCTTCCTTCTCCAGAAGGTGTGCGGCGTTGCGGATGTGGTCGATTTCGAACTCGGTCAGTCTGACCGCCACGGCCTGTTCGAGCGTACCGAGGTTCCAGGGAAGTCTGGCCTTCTCCAACTCTGCGATTATGGTAGGGTTGGATACCGCATATCCGATCCTCAGACCGGGGATCGCGAAGCTCTTGGTGAAGGATTCCGCGATGAGGAGGTTCGTGAAATCGTTGACCTCCCTGATGAGCGTGGTAAGACTGTATTTGGTACAGAGGGGCAGCAGGGTCTCGTCCAGGAATACCATGGTATCCTCCTCCTCGCAGAACCTGATGATCTCCCGGAGCTTGTCGCGGGATTCGATGCGGCCCGTGGGGTTGTTGGGGTTGCAGATGTACAGTGCACGGTAGTGCTTGCTCTTGAGCTTCGCGAAGAGCTCGTCGAGGTCGATATGGAAGTCGTTCTTCGCCTTGAGGTGGATATAATCGATGTTCGCCCCCGCAAGCCTGCACTGCTGGGTGTACTCCGCGAAGGAAGGGGTGAACATGAGAACGTAATCCCCGGGATTCACAAAGACATATGGGAAATTGCGGATGATCTCGGAGGATCCCGCTCCGATGGCGATGTTCTCGGAGGTAAGTCCGTAATGGTGGGCGATCTTCTCCTTCAGGACGGTGCTGTCCGCATCCGGATAATGGCCGCAGTCCCCGATGGCATCGGAGATTATCTCCTCGAGATCCGCAGGAGGTCCGAGGGGATTCAGATTCTGACTGTAATCCTCCACGCCTTCCAATCTCCAGGCCTGCCCTCCGTGGACAGTCTTGGGGAGGTCTGCGAATTCTTTCCTGGGCGATATCTCCATTGTAATCCCACCCCCATGTCAATAGACGTATTTAATCGGAATCAAGAATAATTACAGTAAAAATGCTTTAATCGAAAAATGGATACATCCCGTATGGCAGTTCTATCGGACAGGGACATCCTCTTCGGAATGGAGAGCGGACGCATCGGGATCACAGACTACAGCGAGAAGAGCCTCACACCCAACGGCTACGACCTCCGCGTGGCAGAGATTTCCGTCAACGGCGTGATCCACGGAAAGGAAGAGGGAATCGTGAAGATCCCTCCGAAGACCATGTTCTTCGTCTCCACCATAGAACGCGTCAGGATGGCCGACGACATCTGCGGCAATCTGTGGCTCAGGACCTCATGGATAAGGAAGGGCACCATCGCCGCCTTCGGCATGGTGGATGCCGGTTTCGAGGGCACCCTCACCCTCGGCTCGTACAACAGCTCGGACGAGACCCTCGAGATCCCGATCGGGGAGAGGTACTGCCAGCTCGTCTTCCAGACCATGACCTCCGCTTCCGAAAAGAGCTATGCCAAGAGGAGCGGACACTACCAGGGTCAGACCGGGGTCACTCTGAAACCCGTCGAGAAGAATTGAGGGGAACGGGAGCTTACTCCCGCCCCAAATCGGCACTGGCTCTTGCCGCTACTATTGCTCTGCACCCTGGATAAACGCAGCATTCATCCACGGCCTCTTCAACAGGGATGCCTTTGGTTCTGATCAGGCAGACCACTTCTCCCACCCAGTATGTGACGAAATCCTCCCAGGCGGACATCTAGCCTTTCTTGAAGCCGGAGGCTTCGCCCTTCTCGTATGCAGAAGCTAACCCCTTCTTGAACCCGGCGGCTTCGCCCTTCTCATAAGAAGATTGCATGAGATACTCGTACTCATCCGCCAAAGCACCCATCTTCTTCACTTCCCCGATTAATGATTCCTCTATCACAATATCATACTTTTCCCTTAATTTGGACTGGGTGGCCCCGGTATCCAAATCCTTGGTGAAGAGAAGATTGAGCATCCCCACGGGGGATTCCTCCCTCTCGGAGTATCCTCCGATGTTGATCTCGTATATCTCCATCTTGTTCAGCGGACTCTCGAAAGGCTCGCCGGGGGCATCGAGATAATGACGCATCCTGTAGTCGCGGACCACCCTGTTGCGTGCCTCGGGCGATGCGTTCAGCCTGACCCATATGGACACTGTCCTCTTCATGTTCTCATACAGCTGCTGTTTGGTGGTACCCTTCTCCTGCTCGGTTATCATACGGCTGGAATACAGCAACTGCCTGTTGGCCAGGACATCCCCGCGGATGTAGTTCTGACCCTCTACCCCCACGATTATCTCTATGCCCTTCCCTGTCCCGGGGAGCGTTACGTCGAACACCGAATCGAGATGTACTGGAGTCGAACCTTTGGCTCCCAATTCCGTTCCCCTCCCCTTTACGTGCCTCCTATCTCCGTCCAGCTCGAGACAGGTCAGGATCTCCTCCCTGCTCCTGTCCCTGAACTCCGGCATCACCCTGAGGATCTCTGCCAGGACATGTCCGTCATGTACAAGGGCTTTGAACCATTGGTCGTCGATCATAGTTTTGTCATGCGTATCGGATTGCATGGCACCCTCTTCCGCAAGAGGGGATTAAAAGGAAAAAGTGTACAATTATACCGTACGTCACGACGTCCTGAGGATGTCGAAGACGTATACGCTCATGGTGGGGGAATAGGTCTTCAGTTCGGTCACCCCGGTGACCTCCATGCCGAATCCCTTGGCCTTCATGGCATCCTTCAGCTTCTGGCTGTAACCGGGCAGATCGGCACGCTCCATGATCCTGTGCATGTGCACCGTACCGCCGACCTTCGCCTTCGCTAATGCGACGTCTAAGAATCTATCAGCAATCTGCGGGAGGTTCATCAGCACGCGGTCCGCCTGGGGGAGACCCTTCACGACCTCGGTGGAATCTCCGATGAAGCACTCCATGTTCTTGATGTGGTTGAGGCGGATGTTCTCCCTCATGAAGCGTTCGCACTCGGGATTGAGGTCGATGGAATAGACCATGGACGGCGAGGCGTTCCTGCAGATGACCGAACCGAAGGGTGCGACACCGGCGAACATATCGATGATTATCTCACCGGGCTTCACCAGCGAGGCTATGCGCGATCTCTCGTTGGCGAGACGCGGGTTGAAATAGACTATGGACGGATCGGTGAGCATGCGGGTGCCGAACTCCTTGTGCATGGTCTCGGAGGTCCCGGTCCCCGCTATGCGTTCGAGTTCGCGGATGCGGAACTCGCCCTTCACACCGCCGTCGAGGAAGACTGCACGGATGTTGGGGGATGCCTTCATCATCGCCTCGCCGATCTCCCTGCGGTAGGGGAGGAGGGGTTCCTCCAGCTTGGTGATGGCGATATCCCCGACTACGTCGTGAGAATTAGGAAGCAGTTCTTTCAGCTCTGCTGGCACTTGTACAATGTTACGGTAATCGCCCTCTCCGCGGTTCTGCGGACGAAGCTCCGCCTCCTCGGCCTTGATACCGTTGTACTCGTCACAGAGACAGGGGATGAGGATATCACTGCCGTCGCTGCCGATACGGTATTCGAGGTCCAGGAGACCCTCCTCGATGAGGGCCCGCCTTACGGGTTCGCCCTCGGATTTGGGCACACGGAGGCATTTGGCCATCAGTCGTCGTCCTCTATGATCTCTTTGGGTGCACCCGCGAAGTCGACCAACGCCTCGGCTTCCATGAAGTGGAGCTTACCGGGCAGGATGAGGGACTGCAGGGGCGAACCGAGGTCCATCTTGAGAAGGTCCTGAGGATAGCCTGCGACCAGTTTCATGTCCTCCGCTCCTGCATGGGATACAACGCAGAGCAGGGTCTTGTCGGTGATCAGGCCCTCACCCCACTTCTCCTCGCCGGCCAGCAGCCACTCGATGGCCTGCTGGGCGGTCATGTACCTGAGCTCCTCCGCCCTGATGTCGAGAAGTATGAGGGTGTGGAGTCCGAGCTTGTAGTTGGCCATGATGTGGTCGTAGGGGGACTTGGGCTGGTAGCCCATCTCGAGGAAGGGCAGGGTGACGGTCCTGCCGAACTTGTAGGGTTGGAGTCCGAAGACCGCGGGGGCGGCGGTGAAGATGGATACGCCGGTGAACATCCTGACGGGGATGCCCTCGTACATGGCCTGGATCCTGAGATCCACGTGGGTGGTGGCCAGCATGGTGTCGCCGGCGGTCACGAAGGCCACACGCATCTCCTTCGCGTCACGGATGATGTTGGGGAGTTCCTTGTCCTCCTCCACCTGGGCACGGTACTGGACCGTGATCTTCTTGCCGAGCGCCTTCTCCAGGTCCTCGATCTCGGTGCCGATGAGGGTGGAAGTGTAGAATTCCGCATAGATCTTGTCGCATTCTTTGAGCGCATTGAAGGCCTTCACGGTCATTCCGTCAACACCGCTGAGGCCGAGTCCTACGAAGATGAGCTCGGATGTCATGATGACTGCGGTATGCCCGCGTATTTATAAATGTGCGTGCCCGGGATCAGAAGAGGAACCGGATCGCGAGTCCCGCCAAGGTGCCCAGCATCGCACCTACCAGGAACATGCTGAACCTGCTCTGTCTGCCTCCGAGGAAGAAGATGGGGATGAACAGGAACAGGAAGTAGAATCCCAGCACATAGGTGAGGGCGAATGTCGCCACGAATCCTATGATCAGATACAGGATGTACTGCAGGTTGGAACCGGGCTCGTACTCACGCGACAGGACGGGAGCGGCCTCCAGCCGTGCACCGCATTCGGGACAGAACCTCTCGGTACCGGAGAGGTTCGCACCGCAATGGGGACAGAAGTCTTGCATGGATAACCCGGCGTGCAGGAAGGTGCCGGGGATCGCTCCCCGGCGTGATGGTTTCAGTGCTTGAGGACGCAGAGACAGTCGACAGCCCAGCATCCCTGGCCTTCTCTGCCGGCGATGATGGGGTTGATCTCGAGCTCGGTGATCTCAGGGTTCTCGTTGATGATGTGCACGATCTTCCTGATGACGTCCTTGATGGCATCGATGTCGCACTTGGGCAGTCCGCGGGCTCCGGAGAGCAGCTTGTAAGCCTTGGTGGAGGTGATCATCTCATCGAGGTCCTCCTCGGTCATGGGGACGTGCCTCTGGGATATCTCGCGGAGGATCTCGACGTAGATTCCTCCGAGACCGAAGGATACGACGGGTCCGAACTGTGCGTCCCTCATCATGGAGAGGATGACCTCAGGACCGTTGAGCATCTGCTCGATGGCGATTCCGACGATCTGTGCCTTGGGGGCCTTCTCCTTGACGGAGGTCATGATCTGGTTGAACGCTGCCTCAGCGGCCTCGGCGTTCTTGACGCCTACGACGACTCCTCCCACATCGGTCTTGTGGGCGATGTCGGGGGAGACGATCTTCATGACGACGGGGAATCCGATCTTGGATGCCTCCTTTGCCGCGTCTGCCGCGGAGGTGACGACGGCCGCACCGGGTACGGGGATTCCGTAGGCGGCGAACATCTTCTTACCCTCGGCCTCGGTCAGGGTGTGGCGGCCCTCGGAGTAGGCCTTGTCGATGAGTGCCTTGACCTGCTCGCGTCCGCTTGTCTTGGGCAGCTGGAGCGGGGTGTGGGCCTTCTGGAGGTTGACGGTGTATTTCCTGAGGATGTCCAGTGCACGGACGGCTCTGTCAGGGGTGGGGTAGCAGGGGAACTTTCCTGCCTTGAGGATCTCGATACCCTCGTTGCACTTCTTACCGCCTGCGAGACAGACGACAGCGGCCACGGGGATGGTATCCTTGATCTGGACGAGCACCTTGGAGACGGCTGCGAGATCGGCGGTATCCAGGGGGGATCCCATGATGACGAGTCCGCCGACCTGGGGGTCCTTGACGACCTCGTTGATGGCGATGTGGAAGTCCTCGGGTGCCGCGTCTCCGCGGATGTCGATGGGGTTGGTGATTCCCGCGACCTTGGGCAGACCCGCCTTGATTCCCGCGATGGTCTCGGGGGTGAGCTGGGCCGCGTGGCAGTACTGTGCGGTGTAGGCCGCGTCCGCGGACATGACTCCGAGACCGCCTGCATTGGTGATGATTCCGATCTGGTCCTTCTCCATGAACTTGCAGGTGGAGAATACCATGAGTGCGTCGAAGAACTCGTCGAGGTCGAATGCCCTGTGGATGTTGAGCTTCTTGAAGACGACGTTGTTCACGGCATCGGAACCCGCGATGGATCCGGTGTGGGAGGATGCGGCCTTGGAACCGGCTGCGGTCTTTCCCGACTTGAACATGACGATGGGCTTCTTG
>CACWTF010000004.1 GCA_902763685.1 methanogenic archaeon
CTTTCAGCGGCCAACGACAAGACCGGTGCCATGAAGGCCCTCAAGAAATCCGTGGAGGATTCGAGAGAGGTCCTTGGAAAAGAGGTGACCGAGGAAGGCCTGATGTGGATGAGCCGCTGCTCAAGGGAATATGCGTTCGCATGCCACCAGGCCAACATGGGCAAGAGGAGCATGGAAGCCCTCAAGAACTCGATCAAATTCTGCTCGGCCAGCAGGGACAGGTTCCCCAAGGCCTACGCCGAATCCCTTCTGGAAAGGGCGATGTTCGTCTGTGATTCCGGCATCGCCTTCCCCCCGTACCTCAGACAGGATCTGGATGAGGCGATCTCCATATTCGAGAACATCGAGTCGGAGAGATGCGACCCGCTCCTCCCCATCGCCTACTACTACCGTTCCCTCACGGGTGCGGACAAGGAGAAACTCGATACCGAGGATCTCGGCAAGGCATACGCACTGATCCGCGACGGTGCCGTGAAGGGCCACGTCCCCGATTCGGTGCTCACTTCGGTGGTGGATACCTACGTCACCTACCTCGATGCCAACGACACCGGCAAAGCGGAACAGGTCCGCAGGGAGCTGGCCGAGATGGGGATCCCCGTCCGTCCGATGATTAGGAAACAGGCCTGAATCTGTCCGATACACATACACCGTGTCTGTTATCGAACATTTTTGCAATCATCAATATATACTGCGATTCCGATTTCATCCGCAAGGGTTTGTCATGCTTTCCAGGATAACCGTACAGGGACTTTTCGGCGAATTCGATTACGATCTCATACTCAAGGACGGTCCGCTGACCTATATCCACGCGCAGAACGGTAACGGCAAATCCACTCTGATGAGGCTGGTCTACAACCTCTTCCAGGGCAATCTCGAGGAGGTCAGGACCACTCCCTTCCAGAGGCTCGTCCTGTACTTCGACAACGACAGCAAGCTCATAGTGCAGAACCGCAACCAGGAGCTCAGCGTACTCATGTGCCAGAACCGCCTTGAGGAGGAGCTCGACCAGGACGATATCTGCAACCTGCAGAACACGGTGTACATCGGCCCCGAGAGGCTCTACCACGTAAACGACGACGGCCGCATCGTGCCCGCCCTCGACATCTACATGGACGAACTCTCCGCCGCGGTTCGCAGGGCGAACTCCGACAGCGAACTCAAACCCGGCAAGGATGACGGAGGCAAGTACACCGACGCAGACCTAGATCAGATGTTCAAGAACATAGAAGCGAAGCTCGCATTCATCAGACAGGCGGGTTTCAGCCCCATCATCACCCCCGGACTCAGATTCCCGCCCACCAGGTACGAGATAGGCGAGAAGAGGGATGCCTACCGTGCCCTCGCCTTCGCTCTGAAGGACTACGTGGACAGGTACTACGAGTTCGCCGAGAGCATCGTGGTCTTCAAGGACATAGTCAACGCACTGTTCCTCAACAAGTCGGTTGACGTCAGCGAGAAGGGTATCCTCCAGGCCAGGATGGACAGGAGCGGTACCGTGATCCCCATCAGCAAGTTCTCCTCCGGCGAGAAGCAGGTGCTCATCCTGTTCTACATACTCCTCTTCAGGACCAAGGCCCATTCCCTGGTCATCATCGACGAACCCGAGGTCTCGCTCCATGTATCATGGCAGCAGCAGCTCGGGAAGTACATGAAGGATGTCGCAAGAGTAAGGGACCTGAGGCTGCTGGTCTCCACCCACTCCCCCTCCGTCATCCACGACGACTGGGACCTGGCGGTCGAACTCGGACAGACCAAGGCCGAATGATGGACATGATAGAGAACATCAGTGCATCGGACATTTCCAACGAGATCTCCATGATGCGTTCCGCCTTCAGCGGGACGTTCGTCGTCGTGGAGGGAGCGACCGACAGCCGCCTCTATTCCAAATTCATCGATTCCGATAAGGTGAGGATACTCGTCGCCCATTCCAAGAACAATGTGGTACAGTCCGTGAACGAGAGCCGCAACCGTAGGAAGGACATGAAGGTCATGGGTTTCATCGACCGCGACATGGATCCCATGCTGGGGAGGAAACGTGCCCCGCCCATCTTCACCACGGACAAACGCGACATGGAATCCACTGTCATGGCATCCCCTGCCATGAAGGACGTCCTGGCGGAATACGGTTCCCGCGAGAGGGTGGAATCCTTCGAGAACAGATTCGGCACCGTACAGGATGCGGTGGCGGATTCGGCCGCCCCGGTCGGGATGCTCATGTACGTATCGTACAAACGCGGTATGAACCTCTCCTTCAAGGACCTGGATTTCAGCCGTTTCATCGACAGCCGCGACATGAAGGTTGACATACACAGGATGGTGGCCGAGGTCTACAACTGCTCCATGCCCCAGTCCTACCCCAAATCCGCCATCGCGGAACTCGTGAAAGGGAGCCTGCAGGACATCCACGACAAATGGACGATCGCGAGGGGTCACGACGCGGTATCGGTGCTGAGGATAGGCCTCAGATCGGTCTTCGGGGAATACAACGCGAAGAACATCACTTCCGGGGAACTCGGCGGGGCGTTACGCCTGGCCTACAGCAGGGAGTACTTCGAGAGGACCAAGCTCTTCAAGGACTCCTCGGAGTGGGCCAAAAACAACGGCCTGGCACTTTGGTCTGCCTAAACCTGCAATCGCTTTATTTACTTTCAGCGGGATGAGGAATACATGGCTGAACTCAACCCCAACTGCAACTGTCCGAACACCAAGTGCCCCAGGCACGGCAACTGCATGGAATGCGTAGAATTCCACAAGGCCGACGGGAAGAAGATCCCGTTCTGTCTGAGATTCATGGTCCAGGGACCGCAGTAAATCCCATTCCGGTGCCCCTAGGCACCGGGAAAATCATTCCAGTTCCCTGAAATCCTCTTTCTTGAGACCGTTAGCGGTCTCCATGATGGATTGGACCTTCCTCTCGCTCTCGTCGAGGATCTTCCTGCAGTGTTCCCTCAGAGCGACGGCATCCTCGTAGATCCTGAGACTCTCGTCCAGGTCCAGGTTCTCCTGCTCCAGCTTCTTGACGAGCTCCTCCAGACGGGTGATGCTCTCCTCGAAGGTCATGTTCTCCACATCGATCTTGGTCTGTTTCTCCTCACTCATGGTATTCCTCTTTGTCGGTGATGTCCGCCTGTATCCTTCCGTCCCTCATCCTGACGGTTATCTGCGAACCGACGGCGAGTCCTCTGACGGAGGTGACCGCACGGCCGTCGGGACCGGCCACGAAGCTGTAGCCCCTGTCCAGGACGCTGTACGGGTTGAGGGCATCCAGCCTGGCGGAGAGGTTGGATTCCCTGTGTTCCTGTTTGGTGAGTATCGCCTTCATCCCGGGATCGACCCTGGTGAACAGCGAAGCTGATTCCGATCTCCTGCGGGATATGGATGCTTTCAATGCGAGTTCCGGCCTCTTCTCCGCGGCGGCGAAGCGGGACCTCATGCCCGATACCTTCGAATTCACCGCGGAGACCATCTTCAGCGACAGCTCGTCGATACGCATGCCCAGATATTCGAGTCTCTCCAGTGCACGCTTGGGGGAGAGCTTCGCCTCGGCGGTGTTGAAACGTGCCCTCATCCTGTCGGTGACAGCGGACAGGGCCTTGTTGGATCTGATGCGGAAGTCGTCTAGCTGTCTGAATATCTCCGCCTTGTCGCGGACAGCGAACTGTGCGGCGGCGGTAGGTGTGGGGGCACGCATGTCGGCGGCGAAATCCGCCAGGGTGAAATCGGTCTCGTGTCCCACCGATGAGATGACGGGGACCTCGGATGCCACTATGGCCCTGACCACGGGTTCCTCGTTGAATGCCCACAGGTCCTCCAGGGAACCGCCTCCGCGTCCCACGATGATGACGTCCACACCGACGCTGTTCAGCAATCTTATACCGTTCACGATGGACTGTGCGGCACCCTCCCCCTGCACCTGTGCGGGTGCGAGCAGGATATCCGCGGGGTACAGCCTCTTGGTGGTGGTCAGAATATCATGGATGACCGCTCCCGTGGGGGAGGTGACCACGCCGATGGTCTTCGGGTACTGGGGGAGGGGACGCTTGCGTTCCTGTTTGAAAAGGCCCTCCGCCTCGAGCTTCTTCTTGAGTTCCTCGTACTTGAGGAACAGGTCGCCGATGCCGGATTTCTTCATGGATTCGACGATGAACTGATAGGAACCTCTCTCCACGTACATGTCGAGATGGCCGTACGCCTCGATCTTCATGGAATCCTTGGGATCGAAGTCGATACGCGATCTGGCACTCTTGAACATCACGGCACGGATCTCGCTCGAACTGTCCTTTATGGTGAAATAGCAGTGCCCGGAGGTGTACATCTTGAAATTGGAGATCTCACCGATTACCCATATCCCGTTGAGCCCAGGCGTGGCGCTGAACAGCTCCTTGACGCGGGTGTTGAGTTCGGTTACGGTAAGCCTCTCGGACATTGACATGGGGGAAGCGATACGGATAGATAAGGGCTGGCGCGTTATACTCTGCCATCGGCTGTTGAAGGGATTAGAGTCGGCATTATCCAAATACCTTGGATTTTGTCGACTGACAATTTACGAGGCGATAGAAATCGGAAATTAGTAAAGACCAAAATGGTTGGATTTTTGTCAAAATGGGGGGTCAAAAAGGTTGGATTTTTGTCAAAATGGGGGGTCAAAAAGGTTGGATTTTTGTCAAACGTAACATACCCAGACATGAATAATCCGACACTGTTCAAGACATCAAAAATGATACGTCAAAACAAGGAATACAGGCGCGGAATTGTGAAAAATCTTATGCACTTATAGCCGGAAAAAACACATCAGGTCGGCTATAGATTAACACGTATTCGGATTTTTGACTAAGCCAAAAAATTCAAAACAAGAGCTGAGAATCCTCCCCTCATGGAAAAACCCGCCTTCGTTTCCGACGACTGCCTCCCCTTCATGGACAACATCTCCGACATGCTCAGCGCACCGTACTTCGTGGAGAACAGGACGGAAGCCGTGAGCATCAGCAGGGATTCGGTGGAGATCAGGAAACCGATCCTTCCGAAGGACAGGAACAGCAACGGATTCTGGCACGGCGGCACCATCTACGGGGTCATGGATCACGCGTTCGCCATCATCTGCAACATCGAGGGTCACGCGGTGGGACAGAGCACCAACCTCAACTACTACCGCCCCGGCCGCGGAGATATGATAACAGCGAAGGCGAGGTTCATCAACACCTCCCGCTCCCTCTACTACGTGTACGTGGAGGCTTTCGACGGCGAGAAGCTCATCGCCTCCGGGATCTTCACCTCGTTCAGGCTGCAGGAAGTGCACGGCTGAAGGGAATCCTCCCGGAACCCCATATATAGCAAACACTCGAACATGTTCGAGGGGTTAGCCTTTTATTTATTGACCGATTACTTCGCCCATCGCCTGGGTTCTTTACCATTCGTACCAGGTGCTAGGCCGCCCCAGATGTTCTCAAGTCATCTGTATGTCGGGGCGGCCGAACAAGTTTCTCGGCAAAAGCATTAACAACCCGCTATCCATCCGTATCCTCATGGCAATCCTGGTCACCGGAGGAGAAGGCTACATCGGTTCGCATTGCGTTATCGCACTCATGGACGCGGGTTACGACACCGTCGTGTTCGACAACGAGTCCACAGGCTTCGCCTCCACCGGGAGGATCCTCTCCGGGATCGGATCGAAAGGGAAGCTCCTGGGCATCATGAAGGGAGACCTCCTAGAAAGGAAGGACCTCGATGCCGTCTTCTCCCGGTACGACATAGATGCGGCGATCCACTTCGCGGCGTTCTCGCAGGTGGCGGAATCCATGGGCGACCCCGCCAAGTACTACAGGAACAACGTCGGCGGCACCATGAACCTCCTCGACGCCATGAAGGACCACGGAGTGAAACGGATCGTGTTCTCCTCCACCGCCGCCACCTACGGCGAACCCGAATACGTTCCCATCGACGAGAAGCATCCCCAGAACCCCATCAACCCCTACGGCAGGACCAAGCTCGACATCGAGTACATGATGGACGACTACGACCGTGCCTACGGTATAAAATCAGTGAGGCTGAGGTACTTCAACGTGGCCGGTGCGGACACCCTCGGAAGGGTTGGCGAATGCCACGACCCCGAGACCCACCTCATCCCCAACATCCTCAAATCCACCTTCGGCGACGGAAGGACCTTCCGCATGTTCGGTACCGACTACCCCACCAGGGACGGCACCTGCGTGAGGGACTACGTCAATGTGGAAGACCTCGCCGATGCACACATCCTCGCCCTGAAATACCTAGAGAACGGGGGAAAGACGGATTTCTTCAACCTCGGTACCAACGAGGGTTCCACCGTGAAGGAAGTGTTCGCCGTCTGCGAGAAGGTCACCGGGAAGAAGATCCCAGTATCCGAGGAAGGGAGACGTCCCGGCGACCCCGCCACGCTCGTCGCCGACAACAAGAAGGCCAGGGCCGTACTGGGCTGGGCCCCCTCGCGTACCCTTGAACATTCCGTAAAAACCGCATACGACTGGGAAGTCCGCAGAAGAAGCGAATGTTAAGAGGGATAAAACCTTCATTTCCTGCGGAATCCGCCTTTGTCTAAATCTTGTCGGCGAATCGGATTTATACGGTGAGCCTGTGGGAGTCGTAATTAAAAGAGGTTCTAATTAATGGCTAACGAAAAAGGACTCACAATGGCAGCTTCCGTAGGGAAGAACTTCGCCAATGTTTACGTCTCCGAATATTTCGAGGAAGTCGACCGTACCATCGTCACCGTCTTCTTCGAGGACAAAGGTGTGGAATACAAGCACTTCACGTTCGTCCTCGGAACCGGCAAGACCCGTGTCACCCTCACCGACCTCGGAGCAGGCAAATACAACTGCTACGCGATCCAGTTCTCCGGCGAGGAGAAGATCGAATCCAGCATCTCGTTCAGGATCAGCGAGTACGACAACGTCGACACCGGACTCGACATCCAGGCTCTGAAGGAGAGCGTGGACGAGCTCAGGGAAGCTGTCGCAAAGAAACTCTGAAACCCTTCACCGGGCCTTCGGGCCCAATTTTTTCTTCAAGCCAACGAAGGCATGCAGGCGAGGACCGCTATGTATGCGACGTAAACGACCAGGAACATCATTCCCGCCGTACGGTTGATCTCGTTCTTCCTGTAGACGAAGGCGTACATCATCAGCGACAGGAGGATCATCACCGGCAGGTGGATCATCAGGACGTTGGATGCCACGGGGATGTCCACGAGGCAGGCTCCGGTACCCAGGACCACGGTCGCGTTGAACACGTTGCTCCCGACGATATTGCTAACCGCGAGGTCACTCTCACCGCGTTTGGCCGAAAGGGCACAGATGCAGATCTCAGGCAGGGAGGTGCCGATGGCGACGATGATCAGTCCCACCATGAAGTCGGAGATGCCGATCATATGTGCGAGTTCGGTGGCACCGTCGACGAAGAAGGTCGCTCCGTAGTAAAGGAGCACGAGACCTATCGCGATGAGTGCTATGAGTACGGGGTAGGAGGTATCGTCGCCGGTCCCCTCGGCCTCCGAGGCGTAGGATTTCTGACCCTCTTTGTCGTTGACCTTGGTCCTGTAAACGATGTACACGAACGCGATCAGGATGGCGATGAGCATGATTCCGAAAGGCAGTCCAATGGTCCCGGTGAACGCAAGTGCCAGCAGCAGGAATGCGGTACCGACCATGGTGACGATCTCGATCTTCATCGCCTTGTATACCGCCGCTAAGGGACAGATTATCGCCGCCACACCGATGGCGACGCCCACGTTCACGATGTTACTACCGATCACATTCCCCAAAATTATTCCCGGGGTCTTCGTGCTCACGATGGAGGTGATGATCTCGGGTGCGGACGAACCGAATGCGATGACGGTCAGTCCCACGACGAAGGGTGCGATACCGAGTTTCAGCGCGAGTTTCTTAGAACCGTCGACCAGCCAGTCGGAACCGAAATAGAGCATGACGATGCCGACAGGTATACCGAGAAGCACCCAATCCATACATGGGACATATGGAACTACGATAAAAAACTGACATAATCGATTATTAACATGAGTGGTTTACCCCTAGCATCATGCTTCTAAAAGCCCAGTCCGTCTCCAAATCGTTCGGTCCCATGAAAGTCCTCGAGGACGTCAGTCTGCAGATCAACGAGGGGGACCGCATCGGACTGGTGGGATCCAACGGTGCCGGGAAATCCACCTTCCTCAAGATCCTCCTCGGGGAGGAGAAGGAGGATACGGGGGAGATCACCCGCAGGACCGAGAAGATCGGATACATGCAGCAGTTCGTGGACATCCCCGAGGACATGACCGTCCGCCAGGTTCTGGAGGCCTCGTTCTCCTACGCGGAACACATCAAGGTCCGCATGCAGGAGATCGACGACCTGTACAGCAGCGGAGGGGACATCGACTGGAACGCCCTGGCCGAGGAGCAGGGGGAGCTGGAGAACAAGCTGGAGACATTCAACAGGGAGATCGGCGGCAAGCTCCTGGACATACTTAAACAGGTGAACTTCCCCGAGGACTATCTCGACAGGGAGATGGGTTCGCTCTCCGGAGGCGAGAAATCCAAGGTCATGATGGCAAGGACCGTCGTGCAGGTCACCGACTGCGACGTCATATTCATGGACGAACCCACCTCGCATCTCGATATCAGCACCATCGAATGGATGGAGAGGCTGATCCTCTCCTCCGGCTGTGCGGTGGTGATCGTATCCCACGACAGGTACTTCCTCGACAGGATCGCCCTCAGGGTACTGGAGATCGAGAACGGGAAATCAACTGAGTACCGCGGGAACTACTCCGCCTACGTGGAGAAGAAGAACATCGCCCTCGAACGCCAGATGAAGGAGTACGAGAGGTATGCGGATGCCAAGAAGAAGCAGGACGCACTCATCGAAGCGATGTTCCATGACGCCCGCAGATATATGGGAACCTACAAGACCCGTCTCATGATGGCCTCCAAACTCGAGGAGAAGGAAAGGCCGGACGAGCAGAAGGAGATCAACATCAGCATCAAGGCCGCCCAGAAATCGGGGAAGAACGTCCTCATCGCGGAGAACATGTCCATCGCCAGGGACGGGAGGACCATCCTCTCCGGGATCAATCTCGACATACAGAAAGGTGACAAGGTGGGAATCTTCGGAGCCAACGGAGCCGGCAAATCCACGCTCCTCAAGGCCATCCTGGGGGAACTGCCGGTCACCGGGGAACTGTGGGTGGCTCCCGGAGCCAAGATCGGGTACTATTCGCAGCAGCACGAAGGACTTGACCTCAAACTCACCGCGGAGGAGCAGATGCTCCATGTCATCGGCCCTGACAAGAAGGCCGAGGCAAGGAACGCTCTGGCACAGTTCCTCCTGACCGGCGAGAACGTCACCAACAAGATGTCCTCACTGTCCGGCGGACAGAGGGCGAAGGTCGCACTGTGCATCATGATGCACGCGGAGACCAACCTACTTATCCTCGACGAGCCCACCAACTACGTGGACATCAACTCCAAGCACATGCTGGAGAAGGCCCTTGCGGAATACGACGGCGTCGTGATCACTGTCACCCACGACAGGTACTTCCTGGACAACGTGTGCAACAAGGTCATAGAGGTCGCGAACGGCAGAGCGGTATGCCACAACGGGAACTACAGCGACCTGAAGGGAGCACCGGAACCCGTGAAACAGGCCGAGAAAGGCCAGATGTACCGCGTAGTGGAACCGTTCACCAACTGGACCACCAGGAAGAAGTACGCCAAGGGCGACCGCGTGTCCATCACCCCCTCGGAGATGCCGGGATTCCAGGATGCACTGGACAAAGGGAAGATCCGCAAGTCGTAACCGCCTTATAACAACCTGACGATTGATGTGAAAGATATGTGGTACGTGGTCGACGGAATGGACGGATGCGGCAAATCGAGTGCCGCGGAATACATCAGGGAGCATCTGAAGGCGAAAGGCCGCAGGGTGCTTCTCATCACCCACCCCAACCGCGATACCAAAGTAGGCATGAAAGAGGCCGCGTGGCTTCTTAAGGAAGGCAAGTTCGCCAAGATCGTCGCCACCCAGTATTACATCCGCGACGTGTTGCATTCCGTCCGCGTCATGAAGAAGAACAAAAAGACCCAGGAGTACGACGATGTCATCTTCGTGAGATATATCATGGCCGTCTCCTACGTTCCTAAACCCCTCTGCAGACTCGCCTACGGATTCTTCAAACTCCTGCTCCCGGAACCAGACGAGAAGTTCTTCGTCGACGTCACCGCGGAGACCGCCATGTCCCGCATCTCCAGCCGCGGGGAGGAGATAGAATCCTTCGAGAACATGGAGGACCTCACCAAGACCATGGAGAAGATGCACATGTTCCTCGGCGACAATTGGAAGACCGTCGACAACAACGGCACCCCGCAAGAGACGGAAGCCCAGATCGCCGGATACCTCTCGGAGGAATGACCACGGCCCTGCACGATCCCACCCATCTGTTCGAAGGCGAGATCTCGGAAAGGGCCCGCAGGACCGCGAAGATCATATCCTTCGTGACCCAGCCCCAGCTGTTCTCCATCGTCCTCTTCGCCATCCTGTGCACCGTGTGTTCGTCTATAATGGAATACGCGGTGGTCTACGGCCTGTGTCTGTTCTTCGGATGCATCTTCCCGATCTTCGAGGTCATGTACTATTCCAAGAAGTTCAAGAACGACGACGGGGACGTCGTGAGGAGGGAGGATCGTTTCGTCCCCCTGCTCCTCGGGGTGCTCTCCTACGTTCTGGGTATAGTCAGCCTCTGGCTCGTCGGTGCCCCTTGGATCGTCACCGTCCTCTTCATCTGCTACGCCGTGGTGACCTTCGCGATAACCATAGTCACCACCAGATGGAAGATCAGCATTCACGCCTGCGGTATGATAGGTCCCACCATGGCCATCACCACCGTCTACTTCCCCTGGGGAGCCCTGCTGATCCTCCTGGTCCCGCCGATATGCTGGTCGAGGTACGTCCTCAGGAAGCATACCCCGGCCCAGATGGCGGGCGGGATCGCCGTGGGGTTCGCCCTCACCGCTATCATCTTCGCGCTGCTGCTCTAAGTGGAAAACCGCATAATGCCAGATTGCCAAAAACTAACAATTTTAACCCTAATTGGCATACACCCCCGTATGACATCAGGAACTCCCCGTCCGGTCGTGACCCTGGATTCCTCGGAACTGGGTATCGGCCTGGTCGGAGGGAAAGGGATCAACATAGCCAAGATGATCTCCAACGGCTTCAGCGTGCCGCCCGCTTTCGCGGTGACCGTCGACGCCTACGAGATGTTCCTCGACCGCAACGGCCTGAGGGAACAGATCAGGGGGATCCTCGACAGGACAGACTTCGACGACGATTCCTCGCTCACGGGATCCTCGGAGGAGATACGCTCCCTCTTCCTGAATGCGGACATCGGCGACGAAGAGCTCATCGACCTGAAGAAACAGCGCGGGGAGCTCGAAGGGGAATACTTCGCCGTCCGTTCCTCCGCCGTGGCGGAAGACCTCGCCGATGCTAGCTTCGCCGGACAGCAGGACACCTACCTCAACGTGAGGAGGGGGGATGTCGTCAAAATGATCCTCACCTGCTGGGCCTCCTACTGGAACGCCCGTGCCATGAAATACCGCCACGATGCCTCCAAGGACCATCTGTCCCAGGGTATGGCGGTCGTGGTGCAGAGGATGGTAAGATCGGACATCAGCGGAGTCATGTTCACCGCCGATCCCGTGACCGGCGATGAGAAGGTGATCATCGAAGCATCCTGGGGATTGGGCGAATCGATCGTCTCTGGTACCGTCACCCCGGACAGCTACATCCTCGCCAAGGATTCCCTGAAGGTGCTGGACCTCACGGTGAACACCAAGGAACAGGGATACTACCTCGTCGACGGGAAGAACGAACTCGTCTCCATCCCCAAGGAGAAGGCCGAGGCCCGCTGTGCCGATGACGATATCCTTAGGAAGATCGCCGAACAGGGTCTGAAACTGGAGAAGCACTTCGGCTGCCCCCAGGACATCGAGTGGGCGGTGGAGGACGGTAAGGTATACATCCTCCAGTCCAGGAACATCACCACCCTGCCCGATTCCTCCGAGAAGGACGATATCCTCTGGTCAAGGGGTTACGGCGACGAATACTGGGCGGACGCCACCACCCCCATGTTCTATACGGTCATGGGAAGGATGCTCACCGACTACGTCAACCACGAGGGGGCACACATGATGGGTTACAAGGACCTCGAGTCCGGCCCGCTCACCAAACTACACAAATCGAGGGTGTACTTCTCCGCCACCGTCCTGGAGAGGATCTTCGCCCACTACCCCAAGTTCATCCGTTCGAGGGAACTCCTCGAGTACTTCCCCCAGAAGGAACAGCAGAGGATCTCCGAATACGGGAACGATTACTACGGCACGATAAAATCGCAGATCTGCCTGGCATTCCGCGACAGGGACGGTATGATCTGGAAGACCGACAAGGTCTACAGGAAATGGGCGGAACGCTTCCTGGAGGTCTGCAGGGAATTCGATTCCGTCGATCTGGAGAACATAAGCGACGGGGACCTGGCGGACTGGTACTTCCGTATACAGAAGGAATCCACCAAACACTACCAGCTGATACGTTACGGTATGGTCTCCCATTCCATCATGACCAACCTCCTGGTGAAGAACTGGTGCTCCAAATGGCTGAAGGACGACGGTACCGTCTACGCGGGACTCATGTCCGCCCCGGATGACAACAAGACGGTGGAGACCAACAAGGGATTCTCCGACATGGGGAAGGCCCTGAGGAACGACCCTGTGGCCAGGGAGAAGGCGGATTCCATGCCCGCTGCGGAGTTCTTGGAATGGCTCCGGACCTCCGATTCGCCGTTCAGGAAGGCTTACGACGATTTCATCAGGGAGTTCGGACACAGGTCCGGCACCAGGGAACTCAACGCCCCCAGGTGGGCGGAGGATCCCGATTACGTCATCGGAGTTGCGAAGCAGATGTGCGACGGCGACTCCGACCTCAGGGAGGAATACGAACGCAGCGTGGAACGCAGGAAGCAGACCGAGGCGGAGGTCCGCTCCAGGCTCGGGTTCTTCAGGAGGGCACTGCTCTTCAAGGTGCTCCAATACGCACGCACATATCTCACCTTCAGGGAGAACCAGAGGTTCTACCTGGATCATATGATGTACAGGAACAGGCTGATCTTCCTGGAGGAGGGAAGGAGGCTGTGCGGGAAGGGACTGATCGATACGAAGGACGACATCTTCTTCCTGGAGGATACCGAGGCCATCGATATCCTCCGCGGGGGAGACGCCTCGGATATAAGGGAAAAGATCGCCCCCCGCAAGGCGGAGTTCATGAAATACCGCGACAGGCTCCCGCCGAAGTTCCTGTACAACGGAGTGGACTTCGACGACGAACCCGTTTCCCACGGGGCCACCCTGGTCGGTGCCGCATCCAGTCCCGGCAGCTACAGGGGAAGGGTGAGGATCATCGCCGATGTCAGGGACCTCGGGCAGGTGGAGAAGGGGGAGATCCTGGTCACCAGCAACACCGACCCCGGATGGACCGTGGTCTTCTCCAAACTGGGAGGGCTCATCACCGAGACCGGGGGCATCCTCTGCCACGGTGCGGTAATATCACGCGAATACAGGATCCCCGCCGTCACGGCGGTGAAATCCGCAACAACCATCTTACACACAGGCGACCTCGTATCCGTCGACGGAAGCAAGGGAGAGGTCACCATCCTGGAGGAAGAACAATGAATGACCACCCCGAATGGAACGAGAGCTACTACTTCAACCTGCACGACCACTCCGAAGGCGTCACCGTCTTCATGAGGATCGGCAACAAGCCCAACAAGAACGAGAAGTCCGTCTTCCTGTTCGTCATCGAGAAGGACAGGATCTGCGGGATCAGGAACGCCGTACCCTGCGATAACGAGCACAAGGCATGCAGCGGACTCGTCTTCACCGACAATCCCGACGGCACCTGGCACATCTCTTACAAGGGCCCCCTCTTCGACGTCAGGGCGAAGGAGCCCGTACCGCTCATGTCCGCCATGGACATCGCTTGGAACCCTGTCAATCCCGTCATGGATTACCACGACTGCGTCGATGCGAAAGGCGAGGCCATGTCCGCACAGACCGCATCCGAGCACTTCGAGCAGTTCGGTATTGCCAAAGGGAAACTGACCGTCGGCGACAGGAACTATGAAATTAATGCTACCGGTGAGAGGGACAAGAGCGAGGGCGTCCGCGACTGGGGAGCACCCAAGATGTGGATGTGGCTCAACTCGGTCTACGGCACCGACACGGGATTCAACGCCACCAAGCTCTGCACCCAGATGGGCGATGTCGACGCGGGTTTCTACGGAACCGCCAAGGGCAACGACCCCGTCGTGAAGATCGATATCGACGTGCAGTACGACAAGGGCATGCCCGCCGGTTACGATATGGTCATGCACGGCAAGAGCGGAAAGGAATACTCGGTCAAAGCGAAGATCATCGGCAAGGCTGTCCTCCCCATGCAGGGCAGCAAGGACATGATGCTGGTGGAGACCATCTCCGAGACCGTCATGGACGGACGCACCGGATACGGTATCGCGGAATTCCTGGTACCCGCACCCAAACAGTGAATTAATCCCGCCTGTCCCTTCGGGGGCAGGCATACTTTTTCACATCCCCATCAGGATCATGGCCGCGAGGACGGTCATGGGGATGAGCAGATTGTCGATGTCACCGGGGCACACAGCCTCCACCACGGCGGCGAGAACGCCCGCTACGGCTGCGAAGGCGAGTCCGGGAATGATGTCGACCGTCCTGCCTGCGAAAAGCCCCTGAGAGGCAAGGAAACCGTACAATGCGATGATGATCACGGAGCAGACGAAGGTAGCGACGAACACCGCACAGGTGCCTTCGAGGGACTTGCCGTTGATGATCTTGTGCTTCCCGTACCTCTTTCCCACGATGCTTCCGAATCCGTCTCCGCGGGTCATGGCGACGATACCGAGGGTGGCCGCGAGCCAGTGCTCGCCGCCGAGACAGTCGTCGTTGAAGAAGAACGCCACCATGATGTTGATGGTCACGACGTAGAGGAAGAGTCCGTAACGGTGGCCCATGTCGTTGGTGACCTCTCCGAGTTTGGAATCGGATACGGGGTTCCCGGGGAACATGGCGAAGAACAGCAGGATCGCGAACGGCACCGAGAAGAACACCAGCATGATCCAGTTGGCACTGAATGCCCACCATACGTAGATGAACGCCCCGACACCGATGTGGATGATCTTACGGTTATCCCAGTTGATCCCCTTCTTCTGTACGAAGAGACTGAGACCCAAAGCGGCCACGATGATGAGGTATACAGCGATCAGTGCGACGATGTCCTGAACATTCATCCGAAAACTTCCAGTTGGTGGGCGATGGCCCAACGGTTTAATAAGTGTTAGGAGGGGACCCTTGCGGGCCCCCTAAGGAATTTCACTGTTTCTCCATCTCGCGGTCGACTTCCTTGACATCGTCGAGGGTCATACCGCTGTCGTAATGGACCTGGTCTTTCTGCTTCACAGCATAGTAGACGCCGAACACGACGTAGAGGACCGTTCCGATGAGCAGGAGTGCGATGAGCACCGCTGCCGCGAGGAAGAAGTAGAGCTCTATCTGGTCGGTGACGAACATGTACACCGAGAACACGAGCAGTGCAACGAGTCCGATGAAGATTATCGCTACGAAGGAGTCTTCCGATTTCATCGTGATCACGAGTTGTTGGTGGGCAGGTAGGGGATCAGGGACATGGCCAGATCGTTGAGGGTCATGGACTGGATCACTACCTTTCCGGGTCCGGTGAGGGTGGTGATGAACAGACCCTCTCCGCTGAACAGTGCGTTCTTGATTCCGATGGATGCGATATCGTACTTCACCCCGTCCTGCCATGCGACAGCGTTGGAGGTGGATACCTTGAGGACCTGTCCGGGTGCGAGGTCGATGACGTTGAAGTCTCCGCACGCGTGGATGAAGGCCATACCGTTACCGGAGATCCTCTGGAGAACGAGTCCCTCTCCGCCGAAGAAGATGGAACCCAGCTTCTTCTGGAAGGCCATATCGAGCTGTACGGACTCCTCGCTGCAGAGGTATGCGGTCTTCTGGCAGATCCATGCACCCTTGGAGGTGTCGATATCCATGATCTTTCCGGGAGCCTTTCCCGCAAGACTGACGGCTCCGGGGCTGCCGGATGCGGTATATTTCACGAGCATGAAGGAGGATCCGGAAATGGACCTCTTCAGACCCGCGAGGAAACCGCCTTCCATCTTGGATTTCATGTCCACGTTTCCGGACATGTGCACCATGGAACCGGCCTGGGATTGCAGTACCTCTCCGGGCTGGAGTTCAACATTCACGAACTGAAGGTTACTTCCTGTGATGGTGTACTTCATGAGGAAGAAAACGAGAACTGAGAATATAAAGGATATTGCAAAAAAAAAGAGAAAAAGAAAAGGGTTGGTCCCCCGAAGGGGACCGGTTTAGTGTTTCAGTTTCACATTCCGAACTTGGTCTTTACATCGTTGTCAAGGAGTCCCATGAACATGAACACACCAATGATGATGGCGCAGATTCCGAGGGGGATTCCGATGATAGAGAGGCAAGCGAGGAGTCCGAAGATGATGTAGAGGAGGAAGACGATGAGGAGAATGACCCAAACGATCTTGTCGACAAGGCTGTCCTTTCCGTCGGTGATCTTCCTGTAGAGCCACATGACGATGAAGGCGATGATGATGTATACAACACCAGAGATGATGAGGGATACAGCTCCGCCCTCGACACCAGTGTCCTGGATGAACTCAACGATTCCACCGATGATCTTGAAGATTCCGGTTACGAGGGTTGCCATCGCGAACACGTGGACGAACTCGACGATGATGTCGAATTTGTCGGTCAGTGCGCCACCAGAGACGCCGAATTTGTCGCTGAACTTGTTTGATCCGGTGTTTCCCCTGACCCTCTGAGCGAAGGCGAGATAAAGGAAACCACCCACAAGGGTACCAAGAGCAAAGATGATGTTGGCGATAATGATCTCGTCACCATCAATAATCTCCCAAATGATGGAAACGATTCCCATCAGAATGGAGACGATTGCCATGATAAGCAATGCGAGTCCGGCATGGTCCTGATTATCAAAGAATGCCATACATCCACATTTATCTTGGGTTATAAATAAATAACGACCCAGCGACCGTTTTTCCCATTATTTTTGAAGATATTGGATGTATTATAGAGGGGAATTCCCGCATTTTTTGCGGGATAATGGGTTTTTAGCGAAGTGCCTTAGCGAGGTCGATGAGACCCACTACGAGAAGAACCAGACCGCCGATTCTGATGAGGATGTCAGCGATCCATCCGGTCGCTACGAAGTAGCCTGCGACGAGGCATACTCCGACTACGAGGAGGACTACGGTGAAGATCTTGTTGAGGGTCGAGCTGCCGCTGTCGAGGGGTTTGATGCCGAACTTCTTGGAAAGTCCGGAGGAGGTGCCCAGCACTGCGGGGAGGGCGGAAAGGATGAGGATGATTCCCGCACACATGGCGGCGAATCCAACAGCTACGATGACTAGGAAGATTATACCGATGACTATGGTCACGATTCCGCCTTTCAGGTCAGTGGTCTTGGTCGCGATCTGGATTATACCCAGGATGATGTACAGGACACCTGCGAGCCAGAAGACCAGACTGATGGAGCCGTTACCGAGAGCGAGCATGATCAGTCCGACGAGTGCGAAGAGAATCGCGACGACGAGGGAATTGTCGAGCGAGGATTTCTTGGACATTTTATCACTCGTCCGGGATAACCTGGTGGCACTATTTATTACTTCATTCCTGGTATGAGCCAGATGGTAAAAAGATACGGGAGGTTTGCCTCCCGGAAAAAATCATTTCTTCTTCATTTTCTTCTGCAGCTTCTCGAGCTTCCTCTTGGCCTCGGGATCGCCTGCGTCAGCCTTCTTCTGAAGTTCCGCAGCTTCGGCTTTGTCCTGCTGGGCCTTCTTGGTCAGCTGTTTCTTGCTCATGGGCATTTCATATCGCCTCGTACGACACTCCTATAACGGCTATTTACGGATTACCCCCGCCGTTTTTTAAAACATCGGGAAAAAATAATAACAAACCAAAAATTTTATTGGCGGATTCTCTATATCCCCTGCTTTCGGAGGATATCATGCATCACGCACCCGCGGACCACGGATTGTTACATGTTCCAGCGTCCGCTTTCCCCGGGACCGGGGAGGTGTTCTGAACGGACAAGTTCGAATCGCAGAGGAGGAAATTCGCCGACGAGATTGACGAATACTCCGGCCGCGAACCCTCCAAATGCAAGAGCGTGGGCATCACCCTCAAGTATCCGACCTACTCGGACCTCACCCCCGATCAGCTCAACTACTACACATATTGGAAGAACACACTCGGAACGAACGAGTTCAGGAAGGCCGCCGACGGGTACGTTTGGCTGTTCGTCTGCGAACTCCTCAACGATCCCGATACCGGATACGTCTCGGAGAGGCTCAACACCTTAGCAACGAGCGAGGCCTCCGACGGCTCCCCGCATTATCCCGAACTGTTAGGCACCGCCGTCACCTACGCTACGGTCCGCGGTACCCCGTTCCCCCGTTATGCCGGATGGATGTACTCCCCCGAGAGGAGGTTCGTACTCTCCCCTCTGCTCGCATCCCCCGTATCGGACATCCCCGCTTCGGTCCTGCAGGACCTGGCGGGAGCGGCCGGCCCTGTCCTGAAGGATCCCGAACTGCCTGCGAAGACCGGCAGCATGCTCAGGGAACTCGACCGCAAGCTTTCGACCATGGGCACCGACCTCCGCAGCGAGTTCATGGTGCCCGTCAAACAATCCTGCCGCCCCTTCCGCGATTACGCCCTCGTCGACGAACCGGAACCCGTCGAGATGATCGTATGGGAACCGAAACCGACGGGGGAACTCGGCGATCTCCTCTCTGCGGTGATATCATTGATATCGGGCGGAAAACCCGATCCCAAATTCAGATATGCGGAGGAACTCTCCAGGATATTCAAAAGGCTCTCCGCATCCGGCTTCGTCCCGGGAACGGAGGATCCGCTCACGAAACCCGAGGTGTTCCACTGCCGTCGTCTCGGCACACCATGCGGGGCATTCGGTCCCTCCCGTCTCTGCGACCCTACAGTGCAGGCGAGATCCGGGAAAAGCATCACCCTCGGGGAGATCCTCACCTTCGCCGATTCGAAACCCAAGATGCCGGAGCCCTTCGTCCTCTCGGGATGGGAGCACCCCGTCTACAAGGACCTCTCCAAAGGGAGCTTCGCGTACTACGTCTACTGGAGGGACTGCTTCAGGAAGGGGAGGTACCTCGATACGGACAACGGTTACGTCAACCTCCTCCTGACCGAGATCATAAACACCGAGTCCCCGGACGACGCACGCCGGGATCTGGAGACCCTCCTCGGAGTATACGGGGACGGTTCGCAGAACCTCATAGCACTCACTCTGATGGACCACACCCTCTGCAACCGGGGGAGGTTTACCGACTACAGATCATACGACGACAGGATGGTCACCAACTGCTGGATCGATGCCTTCCTGCACGGCGACCCCTCGCTCGAACTCGACCAGACCATGCTCGACAGGATGCGTTCGGGTTCGTTCAGCGTCACGTACATGGAATCCGCCGTCCCCCTGAGACCGTTCGGGAAGGCTTTGAGGAAGATCTTTGCCGAGATATCGAAGAAGAAGGATCTCAGAGCACTGCTGAATCCCCGTCCGGTATCCGCCGTACGCAGCGTGTACGTCTCCCTCGATTATTTCAGAGGGAAACGCGAGGTGAGGGTGGAATTCGACGACTATCTCGGATGCAGGAAGCTCAGCACCTTCATCGACAAGGCGGTGAAGTTCGCTTCCGCATATGCGAAGAACGGCAGCGGTCCCGCGTTCAGCTTCGCCGGGCTGAAGTGCTGCGATATCATCGCCGGATGCATCGACGAGGACAGGATATCGGGACGGCGGGATGTACACATCAGACTGGACCCCGAGGCCGTGGCGGCCGCGGAATCCGATCTCAGGGCGGTCACCGAACTCATGAGGACCGAGGAGGAACCCGAAGAGACCCAGGTCACGGAAGAGACTCCCGTGCAGGAGACCGTCACAGCAAGCGGACCGTGGGAGATGTTCTTCGCCTCCCTCACCGGGACAGAGAAGGAATACATCAAAATCATAAGCAGGGAGCCGGCCGGTGCATCCGCCTTCCTGCGTTCGCATTCGCTCACCCGCATCGGTATGGAGGATGCGATCAACAACAAGGCCCTCGACACCGTGGGCGATACCGTCCTGGAGGACGGAACGGTGGTAGAGGATTACGTCGAAGACATGAAGAAGGGATTGGAATGACCGAGAAGATACCGAAAAGGACGCTGAACACCCTGATGAACGCGATATCGTCTGGCGTGGTACCCCGCAGGGGATTGGAGTACATCGCGGTGGGAAGGAAGAAGGAGACCGAGACGTTCGTCGCCGATCTCGAGGAGACCGCCGAGGGAGGAGGGGTCTTCAGGTTCATCTCCGGCCGCTTCGGTAACGGTAAGAGCTTCATGACCCAGATGGTCAGGAATTATGCCATGGACCGGAACTTCGTGGTCATGGATGCCGACCTTGCGGTGAACCGCAGGCTCATCGGTTCCCGCGGCGAGGGACTCTCCACCTACCGCGAACTGCTGAAGAACACCGCCTACCGGGCACGTCCCGAGGGCGGGGCGTTGGAACCCATCCTGCAGGAATGGGCAGAGAGGATCCTGGCGGACATCGGTACCGACCGGGATTCCGTCACCTACGAGGCCGTCCTCTCGAAGGTGAGGAACGCCGCATCCGGACTCTCCAATCTCCAGCACTCCCATGATTTCCTTATCGCAATCGCCCGCTACCTCTCCGATTACCTGAAGGATGCGGAAGATTCCTCCGCCCTCAGATGGCTGAAGGGGGAATACGATCTCAAATCCCAGGCCAGGAAGGACATCGGCATCAACACCCTGGTCACCGACGATAACTGGTACGACATAATCAAGCTCTGGGCCAGACTTTTCGCGGTCATCGGATACAAGGGACTCATCGTGTTCCTGGACGAGGCGGTGGTGCTGTACAAACTGTCAAGCAAGGTCTCCCGTTCCAAGAACTACGAACGCCTGCTGACCATGCTCAACGACATCATGCAGGGCAAGTCCACGTACCTTTCCATGTACGTCTGCGGAACGCCGGAATTCATCCAGGATCCCAACCGCGGACTCTACAGCTACGAGGCCCTCAGGTCACGCCTGGTCTCCGGACGTTTCGAGAACGGTTTCGACAACTATCTGGGGCCGGTGATCAACCTGCGTCCCCTCTCCAACGAGGAGATCTTCGTCCTCCTGAAGACCATCCGCGACCTGCACGAGCAGAAGTACGGTTACGAATCCGAGGTGGACGATGCCAAACTGGAGGTGTATCTGAAGAAGGTGCTCACAGGTAACGTATCATCCTCCCTCGTCACCCCCAGGGAGATCACCAGGGACCTCATAAGTCTGCTCGACACGCTCCACCAGAACCCCCAGGCCAGATTCGCCAAGCTGGTGGAGAGCAGGTCGGTGGATGCCGACCGCGACCCCGACAACGATATCATCGAGGATCTAGACGTATGAGCGACCTTTTCGCCGATCTGCCCTGGTTCCTCCAGGAGTATGTGCACAACAACCGGTGGACCTCCTTCAGGAACATACAGCTCGATACGTACGAGGCGTTCCTCAGGACCGAAGGGCACATCCTCATCTCCGCAGGCACCTCGAGCGGTAAGACGGAGGCCGCCATGTTCCCGATCATCGCATCGGTGTACGGACAGTCCCAGGAGGGTATTACCGTACTATACGTGGGGCCGCTGAAGGCACTCATCGACGACCAGTTCGAGAGGATCGAACCCATCCTCCGCGACTCAGGTATCAAGATAACGGGATGGCACGGCGACATCAGCCAATACAGGAAGAACAAGACGGTCAAAGACCCATCCGGCATACTCCAGATCACCCCCGAATCCCTTCAGAACATCGTCACCAACCGCAGGGACGACCTGCGGAGGCTGTTCGGTAATCTCAGATATGTGGTGATCGACGAGGTCCACGCATTCATGAACTCCGAGAGGGGACTGCAGCTGCTGTGCTGCCTCGAGGTCCTGGAAAGGATCGCGGGGTGCAGACCGAGACGTCTGGGTCTTTCAGCCACCATCTCCGATAAGGACTCCGCCCGCTCGTGGCTGTCGGCCAATACCGGGATGGATACCGAGGTGGTCAGCGACGACAGCATCGGCAGCAGGACCATCTGCATCCGCTACAACCTCTTTCCCTCGGACAAGGACGACGAGGACAATTACAGACAGAAGGCGGTCACCAGGTACTACCGCGAACTGTACTCCGACATCTCGGGAAGGTCCTGTATCGTCTTCGCAAACAGCAGGGACTCCGCCGAGAAGACCGCACACGGCCTCTCCAAGATGGCCGAACTGGCCGGCCGCCCCGGCAACGTGTTCATCCACCACGGGAGCGTCTCCCGCGAGCTGAGGCACAATGCGGAGGAGGCTCTCAAGAACCGCGAATCCAAGAACACGGTCGTATCCACCGTGACATTGGAATTAGGAATCGACATCGGCAACCTGGACCGCATCGTGCAGATCGGTCCCCCGTACACCTGCTCCAGCCTCGTGCAGAGGATGGGCCGTTCGGGAAGGAGGGGGGAGGCACAGAACCTGGTCCTCTACTGCAACGACGACCTGACCCGCTACTGGACGGAGATCGACGGCATGTCCGTGGATCTCATCAGGAGCATCGCCATGACCGAACTGGTCCTGAAGGACAGATGGGTGGAATCGCCCTCGGTCCGTACCCTCCCCTACGGTCTCCTCTACCACCAGACCCTGCAGTACCTCATACCCGGCACCGGGGCGAAGTTCGCCGAACTCGCGGATGAGGTGCTCTCGCTGTACCCGTTCAGGAACATCGGCAGGAACGATTACAAGACCCTTCTCAGGCATATGGTAAAAACAGGTCAGCTCGAAAGGATGGAGGACGGCACCCTGCTCATAGGGGACAAGGGGGAACGCGTTGCTTTCAACAGGGAATTCTGCTCTGTGTTCTCGGCCGGGAAGGAATTCGACATCTCCTTCGAAGGGAAGATCATCGGTTCCGTCCAGGTGGTCCCCTCGGTCGGCACCCTCATACAGCTGGCGGGAAGGGTATGGGAGGTCACCGAACTGGAGGTGAAGGAACACCGTGCGAAGGTCATCGAATCCGACGGCACCGCCAACACCCCGTGGACCTCCGGCATCCCCGGCATCGACACCGCCGTTCTCAGGAAGATGAAGGAGGTGCTCATGAACTCCGTCGGTTACCCCTATCTCGACTCCGAGGCGAAGAAGTGTCTGGCCTTCTGCAGACAGCTGGGTTACGAACAGGAATGGACCAAGACCTTCGTGAAAAGGAGCGGCGGATTCCGCATCTACCCCTGGGTGGGTAGCAGGGAGTTCGATACCCTCAAAAGGGCTCTGCAGGCCATCCCCGATATCGATAAGATGAGGTGCAGGTCGCCGTACTACATCGACATCTCAACGGACCTCAGCGAGTCGCAGATCCGCTCTTGGGTGAACGACATTCTGGAGACGACCGACGGCAGGAACCTCGTGTCGGATACCGACGACCTGCAGATAGGAAAATATGACGAGTACGTCCCCGAATCCCTGCTGATAAAGCAGTTCCTCAGGGACGAACTCGATACTGATTTCGAGTGGTAATCATTCCATCTTAACGAAGATCTCGGCGAACTCGTCGACCTTGGCGTAGAGCACCTTGATGGTCCTCTTCCTGGAGATCTTGCCGCCCACGGAATTGATGGTGGCCTTGAGTCCTCCGACGAGGGTATCGAGACGGTCGCCGGGGTTGGAGAGACGGTACTCGGTGAGTGCGGCAATCTCTTCCTGGGACATGCTCTTGGCGACATCCCTGAGCTTGTTACAGAGGATGATGAAGAAATCATTGACGGACCTTATAAACACGGCTCCGTACTTGGGTCTGACGCGGCCCTTGTAGGGTCCGAGTTTGTGGTTGATGCACTTCTCCATGGCATACTGCCCGAACTTGGCGACCTCCTCGCACCTGTTGGCCGATTCGATGATATCCGCGGAGAACCTGAGGTATCCCGCGATGGAATATGCCGCGCACAGATAGAGCAGGGTGACCTCCTCGGGACCTTCGGCCTCGTCGAGGTGCTCCTTGACGTAGTAGAAGATATCGTCGGCGAACATGGATCCGCGGATGTCGCTGCGGTGGAGACGTTCCGCTTCGTCCAGCTCGGCCAGGAGATGGGTGGGGACGATCTTGCTGACGGCGATGTGCCCCTTCATGCAGGCGATTGTCTTATCAACGATGTCCTGGTGGAGTTTCGCATACAGCTGGGCATCGCCGTCGAAACGGATGATGGCCTGCTTCCATTTGTCGATGGCATCGTACAGCCTGTTCTCGTCCATGTCTATGGCGGCCCTCTCCGCCCATGCGGTCCACACCGCATCGTCGGGAAGGGGCGGCCTCTCGTCGGCAACCGGGGGTGCCACGGACTTGGGCACATCATCTTTGGCTACTTTCAGGAATCCCATGTTATCACTCAGTACTTGCCGCGGCGGCCTGTGCGGGGCTTATCGCGGTTGGAGGGATATCTCTTCTTGGGGGTATCGCGATTGGACGGATATCTCTTTGGTTTCTCGGACTCCTCCCTGCGGGGCCTGTCGCCGAAGTCCCTTGCGGGGTGTTCGCGGTCCCTGGGGCGGTCCCCGTAGTCCCTGCGGGGCCTTTCATCGCGATCCCTGCGGTCGGAATACCTGGGCCTCTCCCCGTCATCGGAATCCCTGAAATCCCTGCGGACGTAATCCCTGTCGCCGAATCCCCTGCGGGGACGGTCTCCGTAACCGCGGCGGTCTCCGTAACCCCTGTCGCGGTATCCGCCCTCGCGGCGTCCGTATCCCCTGCCGGTCTTCCTCTCGTAACCGCGGCGGGGCGGCTGATGCTCCTCCTTCTCGGACATGTCGTCGAATACCTCGAGCTCCTCGTCCTCCTGGGATTCGAGCCCCTCCTCGGCGGCTTCCTCGGCTTCTTTCTGGAGCCTCTTCTGATAGTTCTTGTAACGGTTCTCCCTGCGTCTGTCGAATCCCTCGGGATCCACCCTGGGGGACTGGAGGTCGGAATAGTTCTTCTCCTTGGCGGGAGCAGGTTTGATGCTTACGGTCTTGCCTTCGAACTCGCATCCGTCGAGATTCTCGATGATGTAATCGACGTGGTCGAGGGAGACCTCCACGAAGGAACAGTCGTCCTTCAGGCCCACTTTCCCAATGGCCTCGTCCTCCACGCCCGCACGCTGTTTGAGGAAGTCGGAGATGGCGGTGCGGTTGACGCCGTCGGCCTTGCCCAGACTGAGCTCCAGGGTGGCGAATCCCTCCCTCTCGCCCTCGCTCCTGTTCCTGCGATCGTTGTTCCTGTGCTTCTCGACCTTCATCTTCTTCTCCTTCCTGGCGGCCTGTTTCGGTATTGGTTCGTGGACTGCTTCTATGGGTTCGAGATCCTCCACGTCGATCTTCTCCATCTCGGTATCCGCTTCCTCCTCGCACATGCGGACGAGCTTCCTGTCGCGGGGGTTGACGATGGATACCGATATCCCTTCCTTCCCCGCCCTGCCGGTACGGCCGATCCTGTGCAGATAGGTCTCGGGATCGATGGGCAGGTCGAAGTTCACCACCAGGTCGACATCGGTGACGTCCAATCCCCTGGCGGCCACGTCGGTGGCGAGCAGGACCAGCAGGCGGTTGTCCCTGAAATCGCCGATGACCCTCTCCCTGAGTTTCTGGGCCATGTCACCGTGGAGGGTGCCGACCTTGATGCCCTCGTCCTTGAGTTCCTGGTAGACGGTGTCGACCATCAGCTTGGTGGCGAAGAACACGATGGTCTTGGGGTTGCCCTTGGTGAGGAGCTCGTAGAGGATGTCCTTCTTCTCGTTCCTCTTGCAGGTGATGATGTACTGTTTGGTGAGTCCCGTGGTGGGGGTGTCGCCGGAGATGTCCACCTCGGCAGGATTGTCCAGCATCTCCTCCGCGAGCCTCCTGACCTCCCTGTCGAGGGTGGCGGAGAACAGCAGGGACTGGTGGACCTCGGGCACATTCTCCATTATGAAATCGATGTCGTCCTCGAAACCCATGTCCAGCATGCGGTCGGCCTCGTCGAAGACGACCTCGCGGATCTGACTGAGATCGAGGGCTTCCCTCTCGATCATGTCCTTCAGCCTGCCGGGTGTTCCCACGATTATGTCCGCTCCGCGCCTGAGGGCGGTGATCTGCCTCTCTATGGGTGCTCCGCCGTAGACGGCCGTGCTCACGTGGCCTGAGAACTTTGAAAGCTTCCTGAGTTCGGTATCCACCTGCATGGCGAGTTCCCTGGTGGGGGTGATGACTATCGCGGAAGGGACCTTCTGGCCCTTGCCTATGCGGCTCATGACGATCATCGCGTATGCACCGGTCTTACCGGTCCCCGTCTGGGCCTTGGCGATGAGGTCGTTGCCCGCGATACCCACAGGTACTGCCTCGCATTGTATAGGGGTGGGTTCCTCCCATCCCATTTCGTTCATAGCGTCGATGAGTTTGGCGCTTATTCCAAGGTCCTCGAAAGAAGTCATAAAGTTTTCAAATCCCAAACAGGCCTGAGGCACTGATGGGGGATGGTACTAATATCCCTATTTAAACGTGCGTACGCGCACGTCCCCTGGAAAGGATCAGACCTCGTCGAAGTCGACGGAATTGCTGCCGCACTTCTTCGCCAGGCCCTTGGAAATCATGCCCTCCTCCAGCCAGCAGGCGTTGAACACGGCCGGCATGGCAAGGCATTCATAGCACACGTTGCCGCGGACCTCAGGGGTCATGATCTTCCCGTTGTAGATGTCGAGGATGTCGTCGGAGGACACACCGTCCTTCAGGGCGTCGCCGAGCTGCTGGAGCTTGTCGCAGTTGGAAACGATTACTATATCGTCCCCGCCCTCGCGGTGTGTGGCGGTGATCCTGCAGGTCTTGTCGCAAACACGCATGTTGACATTGACAGTGGTGCTCATGAAAAACATATCGCACTGAACGCATATATGCTGGATAGTTTCCGAGAGGAAACCGGCCGGTTACTGCAGACGACCTGAACCATGGCCGACGGGGTTTCGGCCCCCTGAAGCCCCCTGAAACGCACCATAGCATTTTTTGAACGATTCTACGATGAATTCATCGTGAAAAAACGATGTGCCAGATTACAGAAATCTTTCGTAAATTTCGATTACTGGTATTTTTCATAATTTCGTATAATATAATATATCTGGCACATCTGTTATTTATCAGGATTTGGCAGAGGGTTCGAATTTACTGTCCGTGGTCTCCAATTTCTCCAAAAGTATCTCCAAAGCCTTCTCTTTGGACAGTTTCGCTCCCGGGGCCCTGACCTCGAAAGGAAGACCTCCGACGTTCAGGGATTGCTGAATGAACAGGTTGACCGCTCGGTAAGAGTGAGACCGCATGAAGCGAACAGGTCCTCCGCAGCCGATTTAACCTCCTGATTAAGACGGATCTGGAATACGGCGTTCTTCGGGGAGGTAACTGTGTTGTCATTACCGACTGTCATGCTTTTGTAATAGTGTTATCATATATTTGTACATATTGAATCATTACAAATCGTCGATTTACATAGATGAAGGACCTGATATAGATAGGTGAAGAAGAACAGTAATCTGCCCTAAAATGGGGCGTTTGTGAGGCACAGCGCTTACGCTGATCCGCTAGTTATGATGATAATCCGACCGGACCTTCAGTTGTTGCCGACAGTCTCTTCAGCGGACTGAATGCACTTGGTGAGCACGGAGTACGCGTTGATCATATCCGGCTCGTTCACGATGAAGATGGTATCCGTGTGGCAGCTGACGGTCTCCTCAAGGTTGATTCCCGCATCGGAGAGGTTGGTGATGAGGTAGGCGATGACACCTGCGGTATCGACAATCTTCTCCGGGGACTTGACGACGATCTCCACCAGGTTCTCCCTGATCTTGATGAGGTTGAACCTTCCGACGGTGTCGATGACCCTGTCCTTGAGCATCCTGTCGGCAATGATGGTGACGGCGGATGCCGACTGCACGCACTGCATGATTGAGTTCTCGTTCCACATGTCCTTGAACAGGTTGTCCATCTTGTGCAGGACGGTCCAGTCGTTCTTGGCGGTGACGATGCAGGTCTTGGTCCTCATCTCGAGTCTGCTGTCCTTGAGGATGGAGAGGATGCTGAGCTCGTGATCGGTGGTCACGCTGAGCTTGGAGGCATAACGCCTGCAGGCGATCATGACCGCTTCCTCGTTCTCCAGCTCCAGATCCTTCATGATCATGCGTGCGAGCGAAGAATAGTTGATCAATCCCTTGGCAACGCAGTCCTTGATACTGGGGTGTGCGTCGATATAGATTCTGGTCTTCTCTGCGAGACTTTCCCTGGAAGCGGACTCAGCCATAGAACAAGATATACGAAAAAACGTATTTATGTCTTTTTTCAGACATAAATGCTTTAAAAAGTTTGGGAAGGGGTTTGAGTGTCGGATTACTCCAACGCGAGCTTGAAGTTGACCATGAACACGTCCTTCTGCTCCATCGAGAAGATGAGCGGAGGGATGAGACGCACGGTCTTTCCGTGGGCCACGTTGATCAGGATGTTGTGGTCGAACATGAACTTCTTCACGGCTGCCGCAGTGGCCTCGTCCTGGAGTTCCACGCCGATAAGGAATCCCATTCCGCGGACTTCCTTGATCTTGGGGGATTTGAGGGCCTTTAGCTCTTTCATCCACTGCTCGGATACGCGGTTGACGTTGTCCAGGATGCGGCTGCGGTTGATGATGTCGATGACCGAACATGCGGAAGCGCACACCAGGGGGTTTCCGCCGAAGGTGGTACCGTGGGTGCCGGGGGTCATCACGGATGCGATCTCGTCGGTGGTCATGACAGCCCCGATGGGCATTCCCGCCGCGAGTCCCTTGGCGGTAGTGATGATGTCGGGGATCACGTCGTAGTGCTCCATACACCACCATTTGCCGGTACGTCCGACTCCGGTCTGGACCTCGTCCACGATCATCAGTGCGCCGTAATCGGTACAGAGGTCGCGGACACCCTTGACGAACTCAGGGGTGGCGACGATGACTCCGCCCTCTCCCTGGATGCCCTCGAGCATGACGGCCGCGGTATCGCGGTCCATCTGCTCCTTGACGGACTCGAGGTCGTTGTAGGTGTAGTAGTGGAACGCATCGCTGATGAGGGGTTCGAACGAGGCTTGGTACTTGGTCTGTCCGGTTGCCCCCAGCGAAGCGGAGGTACGTCCGTGGAATCCGTTGAGTGCGGAGAGCACCTTCTTGCGTTTGGTGTAACGGACGGCGGTCTTGAGGGCACCTTCGTTCGCCTCGGCTCCGCTGTTGCAGAAGAGACTGCGGGTGATGGAGTCGGGAGTGATGGTGTTAAGGCGCTGTGCCAGCATGGCCTGTTCCTCGATGTGGTAGAGGTTGGAAACGTGCACCAGGTGGGAGACCTGGTCACGCATCGCCTTAACCCACTCGGGGTGGGAATGGCCGAGGGAATTGACCGCTATGCCGGCCACGGTATCGAGGTACTGCTTGCCGTTGGTATCGTAGAGGTAGCAGTTCTCCCCGCGTTCGAAGGCCACGTCCATGCGGCCGTAGTTGGGGAACAGATACTTTTCTGTAAGGTTCTTGACTGTGTTGAAATCCATTTTCTCACTCTTTCACTATGAGGGTGCCCTTGGGGGCTCCCATTATGACATCTTTCACTATGCTCTCGGGGTCGCGTCCGTTCACCATACGGACGGCCTCCGCTCCGGCCAGCACCGCCTTGCGGCAGGCCTCCACCTTGGGGACCATGCCGCCGGAAATGGTTCCGTCGGCCAGCAGCTGGTCTATCTCCTTGAATGTGACCCTGTCGATCTTCGACGAGGGGTCGTGGACGTTCTCGAGGATACCGGGGACGTCGGTGATGGCGATCATCTCCTTGCAGTGCACTCCGGCGGCGATCCCCGCGGCCATCGTGTCCGCGTTGACGTTCAGGTGCTGCACCTTGTCTCCCACCGCCTCGGCCCCGATGGGGTAGACGACGGGGATGATGTTCTGGTCCAGCAGGTCGAAGATGGTCTGCTCGTCCACTGATACGACCTCTCCCACGAGGCCGGGGTCCACGGTGAGTTCCTTACCGTTCTCGACCGCCTTGTAGGGTTTCTTCCTCTCGCATTCGGTACAGAAGTAACCGGGCATGCCGACCGCGACCGCTCCCGCGTCGAGGAGGCAGTCCACCAGGTCGGTGTTGATCTTCTTGAGTACCTTCTCGGCAACCTCGAGGCCCGCCTCGTCGGTGATGCGGACGCCGGCGACCTTCATCGGCTTCATGCCGAGCCTTTCCATCTCCGCGGAGATCTCGGGGCCCCCGCCGTGCACCAGCACGATGGAGTATCCCTCGCGGACGAGGTCTGCCACCTCATGTGCCAGCTGCCTCATTCCGCCCTTTCCGTCAAGGGCGTTGCCTCCGAATTTGATCAGGTAGATGTTACGCATCTCTACCAACTCAGGTTGCGTACTCAGCGTTGATGCGGACATAGTCGTAGGTCAGGTCGCATCCCCATCCGACGGCGGATGCGTTGCCTACGCCGAGGTCGAGCTGGAGGATGACCTCCTTGTTCTCCATGGCCATCCTTACGACCTCCACGGAGCGCTCGTCCTGGAACACGGGTGCTCCGGAATCCAGGATGTCGACGACCATGTCCCCTCCCTTGATGGTGAGGTGGACATCGTTGATGCTGAACTTCGCCCCGCTGTTTCCGAGTGCCATCATCACACGTCCGTAGTTGGGGTCGGATCCGAAGATGGCGGATTTCACCAGGGGGGAGTTGATGACGGTGTGGATGACCTTCTTGGCATCCTCCTTGGTCTCGGCTCCCTTGACCTCGACGGTGATGAGCTTGCTGGCTCCCTCTCCGTCCATGGCGATGGTGCGGGCGATCTTGGTCACCAGCACGCGCATGGCGTCGATGAAGTTGGGATCCTCGTCGGCGGGCTTACCTCCGGCCAGACCGTTGGCCATCATGATGCAGGTGTCGTTGGTGGACTGGTCGCCGTCGACGGAGACCATGTTCATCGTATCGTCCAATACCGCCTGGAAGGTGGGGTAGAAGGCGGGGGTGAGCACCGCATCGGTGGTGATCATGGAGAGGGTGGTACCGTGGAGGGCCTTAAGGTGGGGGGAGATCATTCCGCTTCCCTTGGAGATCATGGAGATGTTCACCAGGGTACCGTCCTCGAGGCGGACGCGGACCGCACATTCCTTCTTGATGGTGTCGGTGGTCATGATGGCCTCGCACATCAGGTTGTCGAACTCGCGTCCGACGCCGAGGGACTTGCAGGCCTTGCTGATACCGAACTTGATCTTCGGCATGTCCATGAAGCGTCCGATGAGTCCGGTTGACATCACTCCGACGGTCTTGGGGTCGAGGTTGAGCTCAGCGGCCACGGCTTTCTGCATGGTCTGTGCATCCTCGTATCCGCGGCGTCCGGTGAGGGCGTTGGCGTTTCCGCTGTTCACGATGACAGCGGAGATCTTCTCCGAGTGGTCGTTCATCATCAGCTGTACGGGTGCGGCCTTCACGTTGTTCGAGGTGAACGCCATGAAAGCGGTCGCGGGTACCTCCGAGTACAGGAGTCCCATGTCGAGCGAGCGGTATTTCACACCGGAGTGCACACCGGTCGCCTTGAATCCCTGAGGAGTGGTTATTCCTCCGTCTATTATCTCTACCATTGATCTCACACTCCCAGTCCGGGGAAGTCGAGGCCTGCAGCCTCGTCGAGCCCCAGCATCAGGTTCATGTTCTGGACGGCCTGTCCGGAGGCACCCTTCATGAGGTTGTCTATCACTCCGAACGCGACGGCGCGTCCGCCGTATGCCTTCGCTCCGACCTGTGCGTGGTTGGATCCCACGACGGCACGGATGGAGGGCTCCGGCACGTACTGTACGAAGCGTTCCGCCCCGTACTGTTTCTCGTATACACTGTCGATCTCCTCCTGGGAGACCTCCTTCTTCATGCGGAAGTAGCAGGAGGATATGATACCGCGGACTATGGGTACCAGATGCGGCACGAACATTATGTCCGATTTGCCGCCTGCGAACATATCGGTCACCATGGCGATCTCGGGCTGGTGGCGGTGGGTAGCCACGCTGTACGGGATCACCGATTCCCCGCAGGTGGGGTGATGGAGACGCTCCGAGGGCTTCATTCCCGCCCCGGAAGTACCGCTCTTCCCGTCCACGAACACGTCGGGGTACGCCAGACCGGATTTCATCAGCGGTGCGACCGCCAGGATGGCGGAGGTCGCGTAGCATCCGGGGTTGGCCACCAGGTCCGCTCCCCTTATCTTGTCACGGAACAGCTCGGGGAGTCCGAACACAGCCTTCTTGAGCCCTTCCGTATCGGTGTGGGCGGTACCGTACCACTTCTCGTACTCCGCGGGGTCCTTGAGGCGGTAATCCCCGGAGAGGTCGATGCACTTGATGCCCTGTTCGGTGAGTGCAGGGACCTCGTTCATGGCCACTCCGCGGGGAGTCGCCACCATCACGAAGTCCAGGTCCTTGGTGTCGGAGATCTTCTCGGTGAACTCGATGTCGGTGTATCCTTTGAGGAAGGTATTCACTGAGGAAACCTTCTTACCGGCGTTGGTACGGGAGGTAAGGGCCGCAAGCTCCACGTCAGGGTGCCTGCACAGGATGCGGGATAGCTCGCTGCCTGTGTAACCTGTTCCTCCGATGATGCCTACTCTGTATGTCATTAGATACACCTTTTTTGTGTGAACGCCCCAAACTCAGGGGCGTTATAAAGGTGTTGTCTGATTCTAGACACATATTGTCGGATTCGTTACACCGTCTACAGAATTGACCGACTGGCAACGGTTGTACCGCTTACGGACAGAACCGTCAGGATTCGGATGCGGGGGCCCTGTCCTCTTCCAGATTCATCCCTGCGACACCTCCGAATATGAGGGCCAGGAACAGATAGGAGAAGATCGGCATCGTCGCATCGAAGAACAGTACGTCAGCTAAAGCGGTACCGCCGACACCGAGACCGATCCACACAGCGTAGCTCGCTCCCACCATCAGTCCCCTGCGGAGACCCATGTTCAGGGCGAGCGTGGCAACGATACTAAAGAACAGTGCCAGCACCCCGTAGACCATATCGCTCATACCGCTGGAGAGCTTCATGAGGCAGGGCCACAGGGCCTCGATGAATCCTCCGAACAGAACCCAGAGCCAACCGCGGTTGAACGCCAACTCAGGCACCTCCCCAGAACTGGAGCCCCACGACACCGACCAGGATCATGAAGATGTAGATCACCTTCCGGCGGTTCAGCGAGTCCTTGAAGATATAGTAACCTGTCAGTCCCGTGGTGACAGTACCTATACTGACCCAGACGGAGTAAGCGACACTCACGGGGACACCGGCGTCGGTGGCCCATGAGAGGCACATCGGATCGAAGACCATGAAGAAAAGTACCGGGATGCCCCAAAGCAGATTGCCGCTGCTGTTGTATTTCTTGAGGGCAGCGACCCACACGGGCTCGGTGAGCCCGGCCAATACCATCCACAGAATGGCAAGTTCCATGAACGCTCATCCTGGCACTAGTAATTAAAACTGTCCCGACACTTAATGGCCGTGGATGTTTAACAATTGACAAGATGCCACCTGACCCTCGCGCAGGCGTGGTTATCTATAAAATACTGGACGGAATGGGGTAGTGCATGGCTAGCAAAACCGCATCGAAGAAAACCGCCGAGAAGAACGGACGCGACAAGGTCGTCCTCGCATACTCCGGCGGACTCGACACATCCGTGGACATCCACTGGCTGAAAGAGAACTACAACGTCGACGTCATCGCCATCTCCGTCAACGTCGGACAGCCCCCCAACGAGGACGACATCGTGGCCCGCGCCATCAGGAACGGAGCCATCAAGGCAGACTTCTTCGATGTCAGGAAGGAATTCGTCGAGGAGTACGTCTGGCCCCTCGTCAAGGCCAACGGACTCTACCAGGACATCTACCCCCTCTCCACCGCCATCGCGAGGCCCCTCATGGCCAAGACCCTGGTCAAGATCGCGAAACAGGAAGGAGCGAAGTACATCGCCCACGGCTGCACCGGAAAGGGAAACGACCAGGTCAGGTTCGATGCGGGAATCGTCGCCCAGGACCCCGACCTCAAGATCCTCGCACCCCAGCGCGAGTGGGTCACCTCCAGGGACGAGGAGATCGACTACGCCGCCGAGCACGGCATCGAGATCAAGGCGAAGAAGAGCAGCCCCTTCTCCAGGGACGAGAACCTCTGGGGATCCTCCTGCGAATGCGGAGAGCTCGAGGACGCATGGGCCAAACCCCCGGCAGGCGTCTGGATCCACACCGTGGACCCCGAGAAGGCACCCAACACCCCCACCTACGTCGAGATCGGATTCGAGCACGGTATCCCCGTCTGCCTCGACGGAAAGAGGATGGACGGAGTGGAACTCATCGAGAAACTCAACAAGCTCGCCGGAGACAACGGTGTCGGAAGGATCGACCACGTCGAGGACAGGCTCGTCGGTATCAAGAGCCGCGAGACCTACGAGTGTCCCGCAGCAGTCACCATCATCACCGCCCACAAGGCACTCGAGGCCATGACCCTCCAGAGGGAGGTCCTCGATTTCAAGAGGGGCATCGAGCAGAAGTTCACCAGGATCGTCTACGACGGTCAGTGGTTCGGCGGACTCAGGGAGCCCATCAACGCATTCATCGACGAGACCCAGAAGTTCGTCAACGGTATCGTCCGCGTCAAGCTCTACAAAGGAAGCGTCACCGTCGAGGGAAGGAAATCCCCCACCTCACTGTACGACACCGGCCTCGACCTTCGACCACAAGGCGGCCATGGGATTCATCTACGTGTGGGGACTCCCCGACCAGACCGCTGCCAGGGCCCACTCTGGAAAGAAGAAGACCGGCAAATCCAAGAAACAGTGATGGAAATGGCTGGCAAGGCACTCTGGTCCGGAAGGTTCGAACAGGGAATGGACGAGGGCACCCTCCACTTCACATCCTCGCTAGATGTGGACTCGAGGATGGCCTTCTACGACATCATGGGCTCGCTGGCCCACGTCCGCATGCTCAGGTCCTGCAAGATCATCCCCGAGGAGGATGCCGACGCCATCACCGAAGGACTGAGGAAACTGGCGGGCATGCTCGAGGAGGGCAAGCTCGACCTCGACTACAGTCTGGAGGACATCCACACCAACATCGAGGTAAAACTAACTGCGATGATCGGTCCCGCCGGAGGCAAACTCCACACCGGGAGGAGCAGGAACGACCAGGTCGCCACCGATTTCAAGATGTACCTGAGGGATGCCGCACTCAACTGCGTGGAGGCGGTCGACAGGCTCATCGCCTCCCTGCAGGATGTGGCCAAGGACCACCGCGACACCATCCTCCCCGGATTCACCCACATGCAGCACGCCCAGCCCGTCACGCTCGCGCAGCACATGCTCGCCCACGCGTTCAGGATGGGAAGGGATGCGGACAGGTTCATGGACGCCATCGAGAGGATGAACAAGTGCCCCCTCGGATCCGCCGCCCTTGCCGGTACCACCTACCGCATCGACAGGAAGCTCACCGCCGACCTCCTTGGGTTCAAGGATCCCACCGAGAACTCCATGGACACCGTCGGCAGCAGGGACTACGTCACCGAACTCGCATTCGATGCTTCGATGGCCGCCATCAGCCTCTCCTCCCTCTGCGAGGAACTGGTCCTGTGGTCGTCCCAGGAATTCGGATTCGTCACCATGGACGACAGGTACTCCACCGGCTCGTCCATCATGCCCCAGAAGAAGAATCCCGACATCTGCGAACTCACCAGGGGTAAGACCGGAGGCGTCATCGGAAGCCTCGTGACCATGCTGGTCACCACCAAGAGCCTCCCTCTGTCCTACAACCGCGATCTCCAGGAGGACAAGAAACCCGTGATGGAATCGCTGCAGACCGTCACCGACTGTGCGAACATCATGGCCAAGGTCGTATCCACCATGAAAATCAACGAGGACAGGATGATGGAAGCCACCAAGAAAGGCTTTATCAATGCCACCGATCTCGCCGATTACCTGGTGACCAAAGGCGTTCCCTTCAGGGAGGCACACGGCATCGTCGGCGAGGCGGTCAGGTTCTGCGAGAGCAGACAGATCTACCTCGACGACCTTACCCTGGAGCAGTTCAAATCCTACTCCCCGCTCATCGAGGAGGATGTGTTCAATGCGATCTCCGTGAAGACCTGCGTCGAGAAGAGGGACTCCTACGGAGGCACCTCCCCCGCTTCCGCGGATGTACAGCTGGCACTCTCCCTGCAGGAGCTCTTCGACCGCGAGACCGCGGTAAGGCAGAAGGACATGCTCTACAAGAACTGCTGGGAGATCCTTCTCAAACAGTAAAACCGCCCCGGGGGACCATCCCCCTAGGCATCATTTTTTCTACATTTTTATTCCGACTCCCGATTTCGATTCAGCGTTCCTGGCACTTGTTTTAATCTTGTGTATTCTATTTGCTAAAATATATTTTGCAATTAATTGCTAAAAGATTATTAGCAAACTTTATAAACCATGAACGCCTTCAAGTATACAAGACGAGGAAACCCACACATCCATCCTATCCAGTTTTCCGAGTCTTACGACCAGTAGTCAGGAGATGGGACCTGACCCTGGCCGCCTCCCTGCCAGCGAGTCAGAAGCGATGGGACCTCTGATTCGCTGGCTTTTTTATCTAAAAAATCGGATCGACATTGCTATCAGCCGGATTCTGGGTGAACCATTATATCAGAGTCCCAGATACCCGTTAAGTATAGTGTTCCAATGTCTTTCGATTCGTTCATTGACTCGGTATGGGAGTTCGACGATGTATTCTGGAATGTACCGTTCGCTCTCATCATTGCCTTAGGCATCTATGCCACGATAAAGTTCAGAGGTGTACAGTTCACCTACCTGAAGGAGATGTGCAGGGTCACGTTCACCCTGGAGAAGGATGCCAAGGGCAAGATCACCCCCCTGCACGTATTCTGCGTGAGCATGGGCAACCGTATCGGCGTTGGGAACATCGCCGGACCCATCACCGCACTGATCATGGGAGGCCCCGGAGCCATCTTCTGGATGTGGATCTTCGCCACCCTCGGCGGGGCCACCAGCTTCGTGGAGACCACGGTCGGTCAGATCTTCAAGAGCAAGGACGAGAACGGAGAATACATCGGAGGCCCCGCCCACAACGTGGCCAAGGGTCTGAAATCAAAGAAATTCGGAATGCTCATGGCAGTCCTCATGATCATGGTGTATATCGGAGGATACGTCCTCTCCGAGATCTCCACTATTTCAACATCTTTCACCGGAGCTTACGAATTCGAGTACAACAACCTCGTCATAGCATTCATCCTCTGCGTATTCGCTTTCATGGTCGCCCTCGGAGGATTCACACGCGTGGCCCAGGCATCCATCATCGTGGTCCCCGCCATGGCCATCGGATGGGTCATCCTGACAGTAGCGGTAATCCTGATGAACGCCGGGGGAATCCCCGATGCGATCGAGGCCATATTCACCTGTGCGTTCAACGTCCCCGCCGCCGTAGGAGGAGGTGTGGGTTCCATGCTCACCATAGCATTGAGGAGGGGGATCTGGTCCAACGAGGCGGGAGAGGGTACCATCACCAACATCTCCTCCTCCGCGGATGTCTCCCATCCTGCCAAACAGGGACTGTCCCAGTCGGTAGGAGTGCTGTTCGACACGATCATCAGCACCCTCAGCGCACTTGTCATCCTGAGCTTCTTCCACGGCGACTACGATGCCATGATGGGTCTCGGGATCGAGGATTCCATGCCCCTGCTCGAACACGTCCTGAGCGAGAGCCTCGGCGGCATCGCACCAACGCTCGTGTTCTTCTTCATGTTCCTGTTCGCGATCACCTGCTTCATGGGAGACTACGTGATCGGGGAGAACAACCTGAAATTCATCACCAAGGATGTCAGGGCCAAGGTAGGGCTTGTGCTGCTGACCGTGGGCGTGGTGTTCTTCGCGGCCTACTTCGGATCGGACGGTCTCTATGCCATCATGGACGTGCTGCTGGCGATATGCGGTATCGTCAACTGTATCGTGATGTTCAAATTGGGTAAGTACGCCTACGAGGCATTCACCGATTACGTGAAACAGAAAAGGGCAGGGATCAAGGAGCCTGTGTTTCACAAAAGTGCACTCTCCGATCCCTCGGGCGTAACCGAATGGGACGACTGAACCGAATATCTTTTCACACCTCTGGGCCTTCCTTTCGGAAGGCCCCCTTATGAGTTAGGGACTTAGGGGGGGTGGGCACCCCCCGATTATCCGCTCACTGGTCCGTGATGTTCAGGATGACCATGTCTTCCCTGACGGTCGAGTTGCCCTTGATACCGAAGTTCTTTACCAGGACATCCAGGATTCCGGGGCTTATGAACTTGGGGAGTCTAGGACCCAGCATGATATCCTTCACGCCTAGGCTGAGCAGGGTGAGCAGGACGAGGACTGCCTTCTGCTCGTACCAGGAGATGTTGAAGGACAGGGGCAGACCGTTAACGTCGGTCCCGAAGACCTCGGCCAGCTTAAGAGCGATGACGACCAGCGAATAACAGTCGTTGCACTGTCCGGCATCGATCAGGCGGGGGATTCCGCCTATGTCGCCCAGATCGAGCCTGTTCAGTCTGTACTTGGCACAGCCTGCCGTAAGGATCACGGTGTCCTTAGGCAGTGATTCGGCAAAATCGGTGTAATATGACCTCTTCCCGAAATGCCCGTCGCATCCCGCCATGACCACAAACCTGCTGATGGCCCCCGACTTCACGGCTCCGACGATGGTGTCTGCGAGAGACAGCACCTGACTGTGTCCGAATCCGATGGTGATCTCCCTGTCATCGATCTGCTCGGGCGGCATACACCTCTTGGCCTGCTCGATGACCTTGCTGAAATCCTTCTTTCCGTCAACTGATGGGATATTGCATGCCCCGGGTATGCCTGCGGTACCGGTTGTGTAGAGTCTGTCGGCGTAGGATTCCTTGGGAATCAGGACACAGTTGGTGGTGGCGATGATAGGTCCGTTGAATCTCGCGAACTCCTCCTTCTGTGCATACCAGGCACCGCCGTAGTTGCCTACGAGATTCTTGTACTTCTTGAAAGCGGGATAGGAAGACGCAGAGAGCATCTCGCCGTGTGTGTAGACGTCCACTCCGGTGCCCTGGGTCTGTTCGAGGAGCTGCTCCAGGTCCCTGAGGTCGTGACCCGTGATGAGGATGCCGGGATTCTTACCGACACCGGTGCGTACCTTGGTTATCTCGGGGGTCCCGTAGGTCTCGGTGTTAGCCTTATCCAAAAGTGCCAGAACGGTAGCTCCGACAGAACCGCATTCCATGTTGAGGGCGACGAGTTCATCTGCCGAGAGGGACTTTGCGAGAGAGGCGAGGGCCTTCCTCATGAATGCGGTGACGGTATCGTCGCAGTATCCGAGGACGCGTGCGTGATGGTAGTATGCCGCCATTCCCTTGAGTCCGAACAGCAGGAGCTCCTTGAGGGACCTAAGGTCTTCGTCGGCATCTAGTGAAACGATGTCGGGAACACGTATATCGACAGGCGCCCCGATGAGTTCGCGGGCAGCCTCAGTGAGCGAAACGATCCTCGATTCGTCGAAATTCGTGTTGCTGAGGGTCATGAAGAGACCGTCGACGATCACCTCGTCCGTGTGAGTGTCGTTCTTTCCCGAAGCGGCCAGTTCGATCAGGGTCCCTATGAGGGTATCCATGGCGGCAGAAAGATCCTCGGTCTTTCCGCATATTCCGATCTTAGTACATCCTGCGGGGGCACAGGCCTCTTCACACTGTCTGCAAAGCATCTTGATTTCACTCCTAATATCTTTTTGATATTTGATATAGATAAGATACTATGATATAAATACGGAAAGTTTCTGAAAGGAAACCGCAAATCATACCTGCGGATTATCAAAAACCGGGGCATCGAACGAAGAAATGGTGACGATGTATCCGCCCGACGGAATGACAGACGGCAGAAAGTACCGGAATAATAAAGGAAAAGGCGGGAAGACCCGCCTGTGGATTTGGGAAAATCTCACTTGAGATCGAACTTGATGTCGTCATCCTCGGTGACATCGAACTTGACGGATGCACCGGAGAGGAGTGAGGACACGGATGTCTTGACCTTGTCGAGATCCACGTGCTTGGGGCTGTAGCTCTGGACGTAGAACTCCTTGCGGTCCATGGGGAAGACGATCCTCACCCTGGCCTTCCTGATGTATCCCTCGGGTTTGCGGTTCTGTTCCAGATCGTCCATATTGAGGTTGAGGATCATGGTGAATTCCTCCTCCTCGGGCACCTGGTCAGCCTGGATGAGCACGGACTTGAGGATGTCGGGGAAGACAGGTGCGAGGTCCTTGTAGTCGCTTCCGTCCTTGAGAATGAAGTGGACGCTGGATTTTGCCATGATTCCGCAATAGCGTGACGATATATTTTATCTTCGGACTCGGCGTCCGCCGCCATAGCAAAAATAGATTTTTCTACACCCGCGCAATAGGGATATCGATGAGAACCGCTCTTACCGTAGCGGGCTCGGATTCCGTCGGAGGAGCCGGCATTCAGGCCGACATCAAGGCAATGTCCTCCGTGGGTGTCCACGCCGCTACCGTCATCACCGCTGTTACCGCTCAGAATACCTGCAGCGTCAGCGAGATCTATCCTTTACCGGCTGATGCGGTACAGGCACAACTCGATGCCGTACTCTCGGACTGTGATATCAAAGCAGTCAAAACCGGTATGCTTTACAGTGCGGAGATAGTCAACGTGGTCGCCGATGCCTTCGAGGACCACAGTGCTCCCCTCGTCGTAGACCCGGTGATGATCGCCACCGTAGGCGACAAGCTGTACGACAGGAGCTATCTCCGTGCACTGAAGGAGAAACTGCTTCCCATATGCGAACTGGTGACCCCGAACAAACACGAGGCCGAACAGCTCGCGGGCATAAAGATCGATTCCGAGGACGATGCGATCTACGCATGCGAACTCATCGGCAGGGAGGGATCCTCCGTCCTGCTGAAGGGAGGACACATGATGGGTAACAACGTGATAGATTACCTCTATCTCTCCTCCGGGATCAACAAGATAACCAACCCCCGCCTGAAGAAGGCCGGGCACGGATCCGGATGCACCCTGTCCTCGTTCATCACCGCCAACATGGCCAACGGTCTCGACCTGGTCACCGCGGTGTTCGAATCCAGGAAGATGATCCAGACCTCCATACAGACCCAGTACTCCATCGGAAAGGGTGTGCCGGTGGTCAACCCCATCGTCAAGCTCGCCAAGAAGGAGGACAACGCCAAGGTGGAGATCCTCCGCGAACTGGATTCCGCCGCGGACATCCTCGGTGAGACCATCCCGCTGGAGCTCGTCCCCGCCAAGGGAATGAACATTGCTTACGCCGTGAAGAACGCCAAGGGCCCTGAGGAGATCGCTGCCGTGGACGGACGCATGAGCGTCCACAACGGCAACGTGAAGAAAGGCGGACAGATCAAATACGGTGCCGCCGAGCACCTGTCCTATGTCCTTCTCGAGGTCATGAAGACCAATCCCGAGATCAGGTGCGTCCTGGAGATCAAGGCCGACAAGCCCCTGGTCAGGGACCTGGAAGCCGCCGGACTGAAAGCTGTTCCCGCTGTCAGGCAGAACGGCGAGTCCATCGGGAAGACCATCCGCGGAAGCGTCGAGGGATGCAAGACCTTCCCCGATGCCATCTACGAACTGGACGGCAGGAACCCCAAGGCCACCATCTTCGGAACGAACCCCAAGAACGTTCTTTCGAAGTTCGACAAACTCTTCTGAGAGGACGGCCGAAAGGCCGTTCTCATTACTTTTTAATTAATTAGGAAGAAAGGGAACCGGGGCTGTTTGCCCCGGTATGGAATGTGTTTCAGTTCTTGGAGACGATCTTCACGACGAAGTACAGATCAATTCCAGAAATGATGGCAGTACTATCAGTAACTGCGTTGTAAATGATATTGGAACCGTCTACTCCAACAATGTTGCAGATAACCTTGGGGAACATCTTGAGTCCAATCATTTCGATGGCATTGTACTCAGTAGTGCCAACCTTGACTTTTGCAGGATCGCCTTCAGCATCCTTAGCATCAATCTTGGGGTCGACAGTCAGAGTGTATGCGAGATCATATCCTGCTGTATCTACGTGGAGCATCACTTTTCCGAGTGCGGTGTTGTATACCTCATAATCCTTACCAGCAACAAGGTTGTAACTTACCTGATAACTGTTCCCGTTGGGTATTGCGCGTATTACAACAGGATCGCCTGACACAGACTCTTTCATTCCATCATAAGTGAATTCGACAAGAGCAGATATGGTTCCATCGTATCCGAAGAAAGACTTTATTTCGCTAAGGGACATATTGAACGAATTAATTTGTGTGAAGGAACCACTAGTCGCCAATTTGTTTTCAACTGCGGCATGATAACCAATGAATGCAGGGACTCTAACGGTATCTCCGACTTTTTTGCCCATGAGTGCCTCTTCAAACTGGGAAAGGAACTTTCCAGCACCCAGAGTGATAGCGGTACTGCCAAAGCTAGTCTTGTTGAAAGATGAGACAAACAAATTGTTACTATTCTTGCCAACACTGCTGAGGGTGGTATCAAAAATGACGGGTTTTACCTCATCGGTACCCTGATCATAATAAGCGTATAACGAACCGGTATAGTCGATTGTGACGGAATCCCCGTACTGTACAGTCTCTGAACTATCACCGGAAATCTGGTCGCTCGCCCATGTCCCGATGACGATTGCACACGCCAAAAGGAGTACGACGAAGCACACCATGGTGATGGGCTCGTGTTCCCTTTTCATACCTTTACTCTCTTCGGCACCAGCCATTATAATCGGGACTCGCATCCTGCTATTCCTATAAAAGAACATCGCGGGCGCGTTTATAAAGTCCGATATTCCATTGCCATAATCATCCATCTTACCCATCAGGATTTTAACCCGCACACGGATACGCAAAGGATGACCACCGCTTCCGATATGATGGAGAAGGTCCGCAGGACCTGTCCGCTCGTGCACCACATCACGAACTATGTCACTGTAAACGACTGTGCCAACATGTGCATATGTGCCGGCGGATCACCCGTGATGACCGATGCCGAGAAAGATGTGCCAGATATGGTGAAACTCGCATCCGCGGTGGTATTGAACATAGGTACCCTGAACGACCGTACGATCGGATCCATGCTGCTAGCCGGGAAGACCGCCAACAGCCTCGGCATACCCGTCATCCTCGACCCCGTGGGAGTGGGTGCCACCCCCTACCGCACCGAGACCGCCTGGAGGATCCTGGACGAGGTCAAGATTGCGGTAATCAAGGGGAACCACGGGGAGATCTCCGTCCTGGCAGGTTCCGGCGGGAAGGTCCGCGGCGTGGATTCGGTATCCAGTTCCGACGACATCGCATCCTCGGCCAGGGAACTCGCCCTGAGGACCGGTGCGATAGTCGCCGCCACCGGGCCCGTCGATTACGTCTCTGACGGGAAGGCCGTCATCACGCTGAGGAACGGTTCTAAGTTCATGGGCACCGTCTCCGGCACCGGGTGCATGCTGTCCTCCGTCACGGGAGCGTACATCGGGGCATGCGGGGTCTCCCTGGAATCCGTGGCGTCCGCGGTCTCCGTGTTCACCATCGCATCGGAGGTCGCGGTCAGGGACGGGAAGGTCTTCGGTCCCGGTTCCTTCAGGACCAAACTCTTCGATTCACTGTACAACTTAAAAACCGAGGATGTGGATACCCTGCTCAAGAGGGACTGAGATGTTCGAGCTATACGCGATCACTGACAGGAAGATGCTCGGAGACAGGAGCGAGGTCGAGGCCGCCAGACTCTGCTACGAGGGAGGTGCGGACGTAGTCCAGCTCAGGATGAAGGATACCGACGGCGGGGAGATGCTCCGTGTCGCGAAGGAAATCCAGGCCCTTGCCAACCAGTACAACAGGTTCTTCATAGTCAACGACAGGATCGACGTGGCCATCCTCGCCAGTGCCGACGGCATTCATCTGGGACAGAGCGACATACCAATCACCGAGGCACGCAGACTGGTCGGCGACGAGATGATCATCGGTGCCAGCGTCCACAACGTTGAACAGGCGGTCAAGGCCGTCGAGGACGGTGCCGATTACCTGGGTGTGGGATCGATCTTCACGACCTCCACCAAACCGGATGCCGAACAGGGTCTGGGCATCGATGTCATCATGGATATCAAAGAGGCGGTTGACGTCCCCGTGGTCGCCATCGGCGGCATCAACAAAGGGAACATCCTCGACGTGATGCGTGCCGGTGCCGACGGTGCCGCGGTGGTCTCCGCCATCATGGCCAAGGAGGACATCAAATCGGCCGCCCACGAGCTCAAGGTGATGATCCTCAACGACAGAAGGAACCGCCAATGAAGGCCAACGGCGAGGAATACACCGTCGCGGACGGTACCGTCCTCTCGGACTGGCTGGTCTCCCAGGGTTACGTACTGGAGAAGACGGCCGTCCTCCTCAACGGGAACGTCGTCCCGCGTGCATCGCTTAATTCCACCACCATTTCTGACACCGACTGCCTGGAAATCGTGAGCTTCGTCGGCGGCGGATGAGGACATAATCTAAATCGTAGGGAACGGTTCTCCGTCACCGATGATAATAGTCCTGAACGGCGAACTTACCGATGTCACCGAGGAGACCACCGAGGAACTCAGACAGAACAGGTTCCCCGACGCGGATACCGTGATCGTCGACGGCGAACCCGTCACCACGGATACCGGACTCGAGGAGTATTCTAGAGTATACATCTGCAGCATGCCCGAGGGACTGACCGGTGCGATAACCAGGAGATGCACCGAAGGCGTTGCCTCCGCATTGGGGAAGGCGACCGTCGGCATCGCAGGAGCCGGTGGACTGGGATCCAACATCGCAACCTATCTCGCCCGTTCGGGAGTGGGTCGCATAATCATCGCGGATTTCGACCGCGTCGAACCCAGCAACCTGAACCGCCAGAACTACGGCCTGCAGCATCTGGGTCTTTTCAAGGTCGATGCGATTTCGGAGGTGATCTCATCGATTAATCCCAACATCGAGGTCATAACGCACGCCGTCAGGATAGACCGTGACAACGTCGCGGAGATCTTCAAAGGATGCAATGTAATCTGCGAAGCGTTCGATGTCGCCAGCGAGAAGACCAAGCTCGTGGAGGCGGTGTCATCCCTATTACCCGGCGTACCCATGGTATGCGGGAGCGGGATGGCGGGGATTGGCGATACCGATACCATGAACGTCCGCAGGCTCTCCGATACCCTCTACCTCTGCGGGGACGGCATCTCCGAGGCATGGGAGGAAGGGATTATGGCCCCCCGCGTGGCTGTATGCGCGGGTATGATGGCCAACAAGGTAATACAGCTTATTTCAAAGAAGGCATGAAAATGAACGACGATCTGGTCATAGGGAACAAGCGTTTCAAATCAAGATTCATACTCGGATCGGGCAAATTCTCGCTGGAGATGACCGATAAGGTCATCCGGAACGGGGGTGTGGAGATAGCGACCCTCGCCGTCCGCCGCGTGAACAAGGGCGGACAGGAGAACGTGCTCGACTACATGCCCAAGAACGTCACCCTCCTCCCCAACACCTCTGGGGCCAGGACCGCAGAGGAGGCACTCACCATCGCCCGCCTCGCCCGCGAACTGGGATGCGGCGACATGATCAAGATCGAGATCGTCCGCGACACCCGCTACCTTCTCCCCGACAATGCGGAGACCGTGAAGGCGATCGAGCTCCTGGTGGACGACGGATTCACCGCCCTCCCCTACATGATGCCCGATCTCACGGCCGCCAAACATATGGCTGATGCTGGTGCGGCGGCAATCATGCCGTTGGCAGCCCCCATCGGAAGCAACCGCGGACTGCTCACCAGGGATTTCATCAAGATGATGGTCGACGAGATCGACCTCCCCATCATAGTCGATGCGGGTATCGGACGTCCCTCCCAAGCCTGCGAGGCCATGGAACTCGGCTGTGCGGCGGTCATGGCCAACACCGCCATCGCCACCGCTTCCGATGTGCCCGAGATGGCAACCGCTTTCAGAATGGCCATCGAGGCCGGACGCAAGGCATATCTCGCGGGCCCCGGAAGGGTCCTCAGCGACCGCGGGGAGGCCTCGTCCCCCCTGACCGGTTTCCTCGGTGAGTGAGATGACGTTCAGAACCGGGGTCGATGCCTGCGATTATCTCCCGTACATGGAGAACATCGGTACGGATATCCTAGATAAGGTGCTGGATGCCGAGAAGGGATTCGATCCCGATTCCTACACAGCGGCCGATGTGAAGAGGGCAATCGCCAAGGACAGACTGGACCTGTACGATTTCGGTGCCCTCCTGTCACCGGCCGCCGTCCCTTTCATGGAAGACATCGCGAAAAGAGCCAGACAGGTCACCCGCGACCACTTCGGGAATTCCGTCTGCATGTTCACCCCCATATACACCTCCAACTACTGCGAGAACCGCTGCCAGTACTGCGGATTCAACCACGACAACAGGATCGCAAGGGCCAAACTCACCGAGGAGGAGGTCGAGACCGAGATGAAGGCCATCGCCTCCAGCGGACTCACCGACATCCTCATCCTCACCGGGGAATCCAGGAAGTATTCGGACCTGGAGTACATCGGGATGTGTGTGAAGGTCGCCAAGAAATACTTCACCAGCATCAGCATGGAAGTTTACCCCGTCAACAGCGAAGATTACAGATATCTCCACGAGTGCGGTGCGGATTATGTCATCGTATTCCAGGAGACCTACGACCCGGAGACATATGCACAGTACCACCTCGGAGGGCCCAAGAGGATCATGTCCTACCGGTTCAACGCACAGGAGAGGGCCATCCTGGGAGGTATGAGGGGTGTGGGCTTCGCCGCTCTTCTGGGACTCCGCAAGGACTGGAGAAAGGATGCGTTCTGCTGCGGTGCCCACGGGTACTTCCTGCAGAGGAAATACCCCTACGCGGAGATAGCGTTCTCGCTCCCCCGTCTCAGACCCACCAACGTCCACACGGAGGACGACGTGGCCGTGTCCGAGAGGGACCTGCTGCAGGTCGCCATGGCCTACAGACTGTTCATGCCCTTCGCCGCGGAGACCATCTCCACCAGGGAGGTCCCCCGCTTCAGGGACGGCATCGTCAACATCTGTGCCACCAAGATATCCGCCGGCTCCTCCGTGGAGATAGGCGGGCACAGCGAGGTAAAGGACAAGGGCGACGGCCAGTTCTGCCTCTCCGACACCCGCGGCGTGAAGGAGGTCAGGGATACCCTGGTCAGTCTGGGTCTCCAGCCGGTGTTCAACGATTACGTGAGGTCCGACTGATGGAGATCGTGGCGGTCACCGAAAGGAGGCTCTGCGGAAGACCGTTCCTAGAACAGATAGAACTGATCGCCTCGTCCGGTGCGGACATGATCGTACTCCGCGAGAAGGACCTCGGATATGCCGAATACAGAGAACTGGCGGCCGAGGTCATGAGGATCTGCGGAGAACATGACATGAAATTCTGCGTCAACACCTTCGCGGACATCGCTTCCGAGATAGGTGCGGATACCGTTTGGATCCCCTATGCGATGCTCATCGAAAAAGGAAGACCCAGACTTCATGATGTGGGCGTATCCGTACACTCCATCGACGAAGCTGTGGAGGCGGAATCCGCGGGTGCGGACTTCCTGATCTACGGCAACGTCTTCGAGACCTCCTGCAAACCGGGAAAGGAGGCGAAGGGATTCTCCGAACTTGACAGGATCGCGGAATCGGTGAAGATACCCGTTTACGCCGTCGGCGGCATCGGCTGCGGCAATGCCTCCCTTCTGAAATCGCATAAAATACAGGGAATCTGCCTGAGGTCCGCCTTCATGACCTCCGACGATCCCGAAGAACTGGTATCCGCACTCAGGGTCAGTACATCTTGAGGTCGCCGGTGATCTTGTCGAGGACCGACTGCTTCTCGGGGCCTATACCGAGACACGTATATGTCCCCGGATCCACCTCGGTCCTGCCCGCATCGCATACGATGGAACAGGTTATCCCCTGGGTCTCCGCGATGGCCTTGAACTCGAAGAGATCCTTCTGGGACTCCACCTTCAGCACGGACACCTTCTGTCCCGCGGAATTCCAGGATGTGAACTCGGAAGGATGCTTCTTCTGTGCCGCCAGGGCACAGGATACGGCCGCGTGGCAGGCCTGTGCGGCAGCCTTGCCCTTGGACATCTTGAGGTCGTTCCTGACGAGAACCACCACCTTGTACTCGGAATCGCGGTCGAATATGGACATCGCTGTGCGATTGGCAGACCCATATATAAGCAGTGCCCGAAGGCCCACCGTGAACCTTTATCATTGAATCGCTTTATCCCATCCATGTTCGGACGCCAGAGCGAGCCCAAGTCCCCAGAGGAACTTGTGCGCCGCGGAGATGATTTCCGTGTCGGTGAAAGGGAGGAACAGTCCTTCGAACAGGCCCTCCTGTACTACCGCAAGGCGGCGTCCAAAGGCTATCCCTACGCCCAGTACCTGGTCGGCACCATGTACGAGAGCGGACACGGCGTCCCACAGAGTTACAAGGAGGCCGCCAAGTGGTACGAGAAATCCATGCTGGGCGGATGCAAGGAAGGGATCTGCTCCTGGGCCTTCATGGAGGAGACTGGGCTGGGGACCAAACGCTCCCGTGCCCTGGCCATCGAGCATTACGGTACCGCCTCGCAGGCGGGAGACGTGCGTGCCACCAACAACCTCGGCCTGATCTACAAGGACAAACGCGGTTCCGAGCACAGCGATCACGCCGCGGTCGTGCTTTTCCAAAAAGGCAACCTGTCGCAGTACTACCCCTGCCAGAACAACCTCGCCTGCATGTACGAGAAGGGTCTCGACGTCAAACGTTCCTGCGACGTGGCCGCCAACATCTTCAAGAAGGCGGCGAGACAGGGGAGCCTGAGCGCGAAGAAGGCCCTGGCGGAGATGTACAGCTTCGGCCTCGGTCTCCCCCGCTCGGATACCATCGCACACCACCTGTTCCTGGAATGTGCCAGATGGGGGGATCCCGAATGCATTGCGGCATTGAAGGGCGATGACTGCGAAGGCCCGGAATACGAATACGCCCCGGCCAAGGCGACCACTCCCATGGAACAGCTCGCCCTGGGACTCAGATATCTGGACGGGTGCACCCTCGGACTGTCGGTACCGTCCGCCCTGTATTGGATAGAGAGTGCAGCGAAGGCCGGGAGCACGGCGGCCATGTTCGCACTGGGACAGATGTACGAGAACGGTTACGGGGTGGAGAGATCGTACAACGTCGCCCTCAAATGGTACAAGTGGGGTGCGGAGAAGGGCAACGGGGCCTGTGCCTACTGCCTCGCGTTCCTGTACGAGAACAGCGAGGTGGAGAACGCGGATGAGAACGCTTTCACACTTTACAGACAGGCCGTGGATTCGGAATGCGACGAGGACATCAGATCGGATGCCTATTACTCCCTGGGCCTGCTGTATCTTGACGGCAGGGGGACCGGGCTTTCCGCCGCAGATGCCCTGAGGTGTATGGAGGAATCCGCGGAGCTCGGGAATGCCGGTGCACAGTTCATGGCCGGCAAGATGTACCTGGAAGGGGCCGGCGCCGCTGTTTCCGAGGAGAAGGCCTCAAGATACCTCAAGATGGCAGCTGAACAGGGAGATACCCGCGCGGAAGAACTCCTCCTGTCCATCAGCTGAGCATCGTGTTTTTTATCTCCCCATATCCATCCCCGTCCCATGGCATTGGTAAACATCGTGTACGTCCACTCCAAGGAACCCGAAGGAACCGACCTCCGGCGCTCCAGCATCGCATCCATGGTCGAATACATGGAAAGACTGGTCTTCGAGATGAAATTCGCCGGAGTGTCCACCGATTTCAAATCCGAACACAGGGACGGGGCGAAGAACGATGTCATCGTCAACGGCAGGACCGTGGCGGAGATCCTCGACGGACTCCAGATCGTCAAACCGGAACTGGATTCCGAAGGGAGGCCCGCATCCATCGTCACCTTCGAGAGGGCACCCGACGACTGGCAGGAGGACATCATCGAGGACATCCCCGACCTTCTGATGAAGAATGCACTGTCGAAGGCTTACGCCGATGCGGACAAACTCCGCATAAAAGATCTGCTGAACAACTGAACTTTCTTCCTGGGCCGAATGGCCCAGATAAATGCTTGTCAGGATGAGACCTGGAGTTCCTCGACGAGTTCGAGAACAGTATCTCTGTCCGATTCTGCAACTTTCGTTACTTCGAGAGCTTTTTCTAGAGTGCAACCGAACTCATTCATCATACCGATGACCGCCTCAGCTGCTTTTCTGTTCCTGCCTTCTTTGATCCCGTCAACCTTGCCCTCGCCGTACCAATCCGTCATCTTTACCCTCTCGAGTGAAGATAGGTCTATGTCGATTTTATACTTCGCATCGAGGATCTCCTGGCATCTTTCGTTCTCCAATCCTTTGGAGAACACCTTGATCAGGAGGTCTTCTGGAGTTCCTCGACGAGTTCGAGAACAGTATCTCTGTCCGATTCTGCAACGTTCACTGCGTCGAGAGCCTCATCAATGGAGCATCCGAATTTGTTCATCACACCGATGACTGCCTCGGCGGATTTCCTGTTCCTGCCTTCTTTGATTCCTTCAGCCTTGCCTTCTTTGATCCCGTCAGCCTTTATCTCCGCAACCCAATCCGTCATCTTTACCCTCTCGAGTGAAGATAGGTCTATGTCGATTTTATACTTCGCATCGAGGATCTCCTGGCATCTCTCGTTCTCCAATCCTTTGGAGAACACCAGACTCAGCATGTCGGTGACCGATCTTTCCTTCCTGTCCTCGGACCTTCCGGGATACACCATCACGATGTCCAGCAGACTGCCGAATCCGGGACCTGTCTCGTACTCTGAAACCGGGAGCATGCGGTAGGCGAACACCTTCCCGTCCAGATCGCCGGATGATATCGGACAGACCCATACGGAATAGCACCTCTTCAGGTTCTGGTACTTGTCCCCGCCGACGGATTCCTTGTTCTGTGTGGCCAGCATCATGGCCGCATACATCTGTGCACGGTCGGTCAGACGGTATCCCATATCGGTGCGGGCCTGCATCTCAAGGTTGAAACGGATCCTCACGCGGTCGTCGGTACCTGGTACCACCGCTTCGGCGATGGTATCGAGCCTGACACTGCCGGTGTTTGGATCGAAGAGCTCGGTGTTGAAGTCCACGGGTACCCCGTGTTCGTCGGTCACGATGCATCTCTCTATCTCGTCGGCATCGATCCCCCTGAACTCCTCGGTCAGATAACCGAAGAGTTCGGCGAGAAGACGCCTGTTGCGGAACACCGTCTTGGCACCGAGGTCCGTGACGGTATCCCTTTCTTCATTTCTTTTGGTCATTTGCTGTCACTTGCGGATGTATGTCCGCATGACGTGTTTCGCATCTGAGGATAAAAAGCGGGGACTGTACAGTTAGCACCGTACAGCCCGATAAGAATCCTTTAAAAACAGAAGCCGATGAACCCTCATGTTTGAGATTCTCAGAAGGGACGGAATGGCCCGTATCGGCAAATTCACGACCACCTCCGGCCGTTCCATCGAGACCCCCACCCTTCTTCCTGTCATCAACCCCAAGATCAAGACGGTGACCCCCCGCGAACTGTACGACGAGTTCGGATTCGGAGCCATCATCACCAACTCCTATATCATCAAGAACACCCCCGCACTGAACGAGGAGGCCAGGGCCAAAGGGCTGCACGAGATGCTAGACTTCCCCGGCGTCATCATGACCGACTCGGGAACCTTCCAGAGCCATATGTACGGCGAGGTGGAGATGACCAACAAGGAGATCGTGGAGTTCCAGAGGGCCATCGGTACCGACATCGGTACCGTCCTCGACATCTTCACCGAACCCTTCTGGACCGAGCAGCAGACCGCGGACTCCATCGTCGAGACCCTGAAGAGGACCGAGGAAGCGGTCTCTCTCAAGGGAGAGATGATGATCAACGGCGTCGTGCAGGGTTCCGTATATCCGAATCTCAGGAAGGACTGTGCCGAGAAGATGGCGAAGATGGATATCGACGTGCACCCCATCGGAGGCGTGGTGCCCCTCATGGAACAGTACCGCTACGCGGAGCTGGTGGATGTCATCATGTCCTCCAAGATGGGGCTCAACCCCAACCGTCCCGTCCACCTCTTCGGTGCCGGGCACCCCATGATCCTCGCGTTCGCCACCCTCATGGGATGCGACCTCTTCGATTCCGCCTCCTATGCCAAATTCGCCAAGGACGACAGGATGATGTTCATCGACGGTTCCTTCAGGCTGGCCGAGATGCAGTCCCTCGACTGCAACTGCCCCGCCTGCCGCGGCATCACCCTCGAGGCCCTGAAGAAGACCACCAAGAACGAGAGGATCAAGATACTCTCCAGGCACAACCTGTTCGCCATAAAGAACGAGCTGGCACTTGTGAGGAGATACCTCCGGGAAGGCCGTCTCTGGGAACTCGCCGAGCTCAGGTGCAGGGCACATCCCGCCATGCTCGACGGACTCAGGAGGCTCCGCGACTACCAGGAGTTCATGGAGAAATTCGACCCCATCTCCAGGGATGGAGCGATCTTCTACACCGGCATCGAGACCCGCGGCAGACCTGTGTTCAAGAGGTACGCCGACAGGATCATGACCCGCTACGTCCCCCCTACCAAGAAGGCCGCCATCTTCTACGGCGAGCAGAACAAACCCTACAGCAGGCACTTCACGGAGGAGTTCGCCAATGCCAGGAGGCAGGGCTACACCCCCATAATCCTCTGTCCGTGGGGCCCCGTTCCCGCGGAACTGGACGAGATGTATCCCCTGGCCCAATCCCTCTTCCCCGCCATCGAGGACACCGACACCACCAACGAGAGCGAGGAACTCACCCTCGACTTCCTGGAGACCATGTTCGACGAGACCGTCAACGGTTCCGAACTGGAGATGAAGGAAGGGGAGGACGTCCCCGAGGAACAGCTTGACCTCGAGAGGGCCAAGGCCGTCTCCAGATACCAGTTCGGCATCGAGGCCACCGATGCACTGTTCCGCGGCACCATCGAACTCAGGAAGAGCAAGAAGACCGGCAAGATCAGGAACGTCATCTCGGACGGGGAGCACGTGCTCTCCATGAGGGCGGGCGACGGGTTCTACACCCTCAGGCTCGAAGGTGCCAGGAGGATCCTGGAAGCCGTGCCGGCACCCCACATGAGAATGGCCGTCACCGACGATTCGGTACCCTTCGTGTCCAACGGCAGGAACGCCATGTGCCAATTCACCACCGCCTGCGACGAGAACCTGGTCCCCATGGACGAGGTCATCGTGGTGGACAAGGATGACAACGCGGTCGCCACCGGCAGGATGCTGCTCGTGGCGAACGAGATATTCAGCATGAAGAAGGGAATCGCGGTCAAGATCCGCAACGGAAGCGAAGAGGACTGAATCCCGGAGGAACGATGGAAGAGATCGATATCCTTTACGACCTCCACGACGCACTCGGCGGCGGGATGATGGATTCCTTCTCCCTTGCCGTCGATTTCCTGTTCAAGGCGGAGATCCTCTGGGGGCTCGCCGCACTCATCCTCCTCGCGTTCTCCAGGACACGCTCGGCGGGTGCCGTCCTGCTGTTCGCACTGATCCTGGAGGTGTGCTTCGTCTACGGTCTGAAGATGGGGGTCGGAAGGGTGAGACCGGTGACAGAATACGATATCGATGCACTGATTGTATCGTACAATACCTCCTCATTCCCTTCGGGCCACACCGCCCAGTGGTTCTGTGCTGCCACCGTGACGGCGGTGTTCTGCAGGGCTGCCGCCCCGTTCATGTTCACCTTCGCGACCCTGGTGGGTGTCACCAGGCTGTATCTTTTCGCCCACTATCCCACCGATGTGCTGGCCGGGGCCGTCATCGGTACGGTCTGCGCCCTGGTGTCCGTATTCATCCTCCTGAGGATGTATCCCAGGACGGTATTCGTCAAGAATCCGATGCCACCGGACGAGGAATCAGAGTGACTTTCCCATCCGGTAGGCTTCCTCGAGGAATCCCGTATCCCCGATGTCTTTGTCCACGGGAAGACCGGTGGCACAGAGGGTGCCGGCGATCCTGGTCCCGGGGAGACAGTCCACCCAACCCTGCACGCCTTTGACGACGCCGTCGATGGCATCGGGGGATTCGTCGGCACAAGTGGCTAGGATATAAACGTCCTTAAGGTTGTAATCGGAAACGTAGAGGGGGTTGCTGCGGTCGATCAGGACCTTCATCTGCCCGCTCATAGAATAGTAGTAAACTGGGGTGACCCAGACCACGGCATCGCAGAGACGGATCTTCTCCACGATGGCGGGAGCGGAATCGTTGAGCATGCATCTTTTCGTCGTCTGGCACCTTACGCATCCGGTGCAGAATCTGAGGGGTTTGCCCTTCAGTGATGCGAATTCCACATCATGTCCCGCATCCCTCGCACCCTCCACGAAACTCATCCCCAGTCTCTCGGAGAAACTGCCCGGACGGAGACTGGTGGAGATCACCAGGACCCTCAATCCTCTTCCTCCTCGGAGATGTGCTCAGAGACGATACCGATGGCATCCTCCGCGATCTTGATGCAGGCGAGAAGGTCGTCCGCCGTGTTCCTGAGGGTACCGGCGTTCTCCGCGCTCATCGTATAATGGATGGAGGTGCCGTCGAGTTCCGTGGAAACATAATTCCCGTTCTCCGGCCCCACGGAACTGAGGATGGTCTCCGCGGTGCGGACATCCTTGTATGTGAATGTGAGTCTGAGGGTGAGCATGTTCATCCCCTCTTGGGCTTCATGCGGGCGAAGTCCTTGTTGATGGCGGACATGGTGGCTTCCACTGAAGCCTCGACCACGTCGGTTCCGATGGCCCTGCCGTAGGTCATATCCCCGTCACTCTGAACGTTCTTGAGGGTGACCGCCACCTGACAGATGGAGTCGGACTGACCGGTGATGGCAGACATCCTGTACTCCTCCATGGTCATGTCCTCGTTCACCGCCTTCCTGATGGCGTTGACAGCGGCGTTAACGGGTCCGACGCCGATGTCCGACACGGTGACCTGTGTACCGTCGACGCGGGTGATCTTCACGGTGGCGGTGGGGGTGGTGGACTTGCCGGTGATGACGGTGAGTTCGTCGAGGATGCATTCCTTCCTCTGATCGGACTTCTTCCACATCACGTCGTCGGCGATGGCGATGAGTTCTGGGTCTGTGATGGTCTTACCGCCTACGGCGATCTTCTTGATGGTCGCCATCAGCTCGTCCATGCACTGCGGCGGGAAGTCGATGCCGAGCTCCTCCAGCCTGTTCTCGATGGAATGGGCACCGGACAGCTTGCCGATGACGAAATGCCTCTGTGCCCCGATGGCCTCGGGTCTGAACGGTTCGTAGGTGAGGGCATTCTCCATCACACCGTGCACATGGATGCCGGAGGAATGGGCGAAGGCGTTGGTACCGACGAGTGCCTTGTTGACGGACATCTGCACGCCGGTGAGCCTCTGGACCAGGTCCGAGGTCTCGGTGATCTTGGAAAGGCGGATGCAGTCGCATCCGTAATGCGAACTGAGGTTAACGGCCACCTCCTCAAGGGATGCGTTGCCGGCCCTCTCGCCGATACCGTTGACCGTGACATGGCAGATCGATGCCCCCGCTTCCAGTGCGGAGAGGGTGTTGGCGACCGCCAGGCCCATGTCGTTGTGGCAGTGGACGGCGATTGGGATTCTGATATCTTTCTTCAGCTCCCTGACCAGGTAGGCCATCGCCTGGGGAAGGATCACGCCCACCGTATCGGCAATGTTGACGGAACACGCTCCGGCCTCCTGGGCGGCGAGGTACATCTCCTTCAGGAAACCGAAGTCGGTACGGGTGGCGTCCTCACACGAGAAGTGGACCTTCAGCCCGTGCTCCCTGGCGTATTCTATGGTCTCGACCGCACGGAGCTTCACCTCCTCGGGGGTCATCCGGAGTTTGTATTTCATGTGGAGGTCCGAAGTGGCGATGAACGTGTGGACGCTGTCGCATCCGCTGTCGATGACGATCTGCATTCCGCAGAACGAAGACAGCAGGATGA
>CACWTF010000005.1 GCA_902763685.1 methanogenic archaeon
CAAGGCCACCGAGGACCGCGATTCCATCGGCTGTGCCAAACTCGTGGTGTTCTGCAACCCCACCGACGACAACCCGTTCATGGCCGGAGCGTTCCACGGAGTCACCGAGGGCGACAGGGTCATCAACGTCGGTGTCAGCGGACCCGGAGTGGTCAGGCACGCACTGTCCCAGATCCGCGGAGAGAACTTCGAGGTACTCTGCGAGACCATCAAGAAGACCGCGTTCAAGATCACCCGTGTGGGACAGCTCGTGGCCAAGGAAGCATCCAAGAGGCTCAACGTCCCCTTCGGTATCGTGGACCTCTCTCTCGCACCCACTCCCGCCGTCGGCGATTCCATCGCGGATATCATCCAGGAGATGGGTATGGAGTACTGCGGAGCACCCGGTACCACCGCCGCCCTCGCCATCCTGAACGATCAGGTGAAGAAGGGAGGAATCATGGCATCCTCGTACGTCGGAGGACTCAGCGGAGCATTCATCCCCGTCACCGAGGACAGCTCCATGGCCAAAGCGGCCGAGATCGGGGCACTCACCCTCGAGAAGCTCGAGGCGATGACATGCGTCTGTTCCGTCGGACTCGATATGATCGCCATCCCCGGAGACACCTCCGCATCCACCATCTCAGGCATCATCGCCGACGAGATGGCCATCGGAATGATCAACCAGAAGACCACCGCGGTCAGGGTCATCCCCGTCATCGGCAAGAAGGCCGGCGACGAGATCGAACTCGGAGGTCTCCTCGGCAACGCCAAGATCATGCCGGTCAACCCCTACGGCTGTGCCGACTTCATAAACCGCGGCGGAAGGATTCCCGCCCCCGTTCACAGTTTCAAGAACTGAAACGGCTGGCACAGAGATGTGCCAGCCCCTTACTTTTTTTCGATAGTGTCGCCTTGACAGAATGAAAGGAAGCCTGCATACGCAGGTTCGAAATTCACAAAAATAAGTGATAAAAGGTTGGTTTACCCCCTAAGGGGTAGAGAGTCTTCAAGGATGCGTTAGGTGGGGGCTGAGGGATTTGAACCCCCATAGGCGGGTTTCCACCACGGGAGGAGCTACCTCCCATGAAATTAATGAGTCATCGCTCCAGTTACTCATCATAACTCAGCAAACTCATTCAAATCACGCTCATAACTGGAGCCCGCTAGTCTACCAGGTTAGCCTAAACCCCCAATTAGTGGCACTGAGAGCGTCAGCGTCACTTCTTGCGCATCTTTGCTGCTCTCTTTCTTCTTCTCATTTTCTTCTTGCGCCATTTCCAACGCTGGTTACCGCGTTTCTTCCAGGCGCGTGAGCCTCTCTTCATGATCCTTCCTCTGTTTTTTGCCTCAAGAGCAGACGGGGCTCTTGGCGGGCCCGTCGGGACTTTCGGTTCCTTATTAGGGGACTTTCGAACCCGAGGCGTCTGGCTTAGAAGGCCAGCGCTATATCCTGGCTAAGCCACGGGCCCTGCAGTCTCCCCATCTACTGCTATGATTTAAACCTTAGCACTTGAAAGCTGCGATCAAAGCCTCTCCCGCACGGTACTCCTCGATGTAATCGAAGAGAGATGTTCCGTTGACGATCAGGAGTACAGCCTCTGCGAGACAGATAATACCCAGGAGGGCGAGAACAGGCCACAGGTTGAGGATGAATCCCACCAGATCCGCAAGCTTCTCGATGAAGTTGAGGATCATGTAGACGAATGCTCCCGCGACGATCGTAACGACGATCCTAGGGGTACCGTCAGCAAGCACTTCCCAGTCGCCGGTGAGGGTTCCCAGGTAGAGATATGTCGAAATCATCACGATGATAGCGGCGATGATCGCGATCTCGACCTTACGGAAAGGCCTGATGATCAGTGCGAACGCGGCAACGAAGATCAGTGCCGCATCGAAGGTGCTCCACTCCTTGTAGTAGAGAGCACCGGCCGCGACCACTCCGACACCGATGAGGAAACCGAGGACCATCAGGGCCTTGTATTTCCCAGAGTCCTTGTCCTTGCGATACGCAGCAACGATCAGCAGAGCGATGAGTCCTGCAGCGAGCAGGACCGCTTCTGCGACTCCGAAATTGAATTCCATACGCACTAATCGTATTCCCCATATATAGGGCAACGGCACGAGTGCCCGGTCACTTCCAGAGGATCTTCCTCTCGTCGCGGGGGACCGTACGCCTGTACCTCACGCGGGGATGGCCCACGATGTACACCGCATACGCCTGGAGATCGGGGGAGATCTCGGGGAAGAACGACATGAACCTCTTGGGATCGTTCTCCGCCGCCTGGAGCATCCACCTGGAGTGGAAACCTCCGAGACCCATGGCGAATGCCATGAGATCCAGCTGCTCGATCGGGATGATGGCGTCGATTGGGAAGCGTGCGAAGGCGACGATGATCTGCCTCCCTTCCCATGTGAACGGATTGTTGACCTCCTTCTGTCCGTTGTCCACGTATTCCACGAACTGTTTGAGACGGGGGTGTTCGTCGGTGTGGGAACGCAGGATGGATGCGAGGAGCTCCATGAACTGGGGGAAACGGTGGTCGATGACCGCGTACTCCACCCTCTGGGAGTTCTCCGCCGTGGGTGCATAGCGGAGGGTGGACATCAGGTCCCTGAGCTCATCCTCGGTGCACTTCCTGTCGAACCAACGCTGGCTGCGCCTCTGGCGGTACAGCTCGGCAAGGGAACCGGGGGGTACCGGGCATTTGTCGAAGATGGTCTCCACGCCCCCTTCGGGGGACTTCAGTCTGACTGCATCCTTGGGACATACCGATACACAGTGTCCGCAACGGAAACAGCTGTAGGCGGACTCGGTCTCGTGTACCTTCTTGTCCGTTCCCACGGCAAGGTGTCCGCGGATACAGACCTTCACGCACTGACCGCACCCTATGCATGAATCTGAGATTATCAGAGACTCTTCCATAATGATCGGGGTATGAATCATCATCGATTGTTAAAAAAGTTGTTTTTTGCTAACGCCCGTTGATTCCCGCCGGCACGGGAACGCACCCTTTGAAGTTTTAAGAAAAGAAGTTCCGCCCGCAGAAAAATGGCGAAATGCGGGCAGATTGGAGGAGTGACTGGAAGTTTGCCGCTTCCTAAAGTACGATAGCGCGTCACAGTATATAAAGTAATGGATATAGCATCCATCCATCAATTATCCAACATCATCTATCCGCAGCGATATAAGTGAGAACGGACACATTTCGGCCCTAGTATACTGTCGAACCGAAAATCATTCCCGCGTGAACCATTATTAATAATGAAAGAGTTCCAAACCCAATTCGAGGTTTGTTAATGATAAATTACACCATCATGGCGGTAGTCCTGGTTTACTTCATCATCGTGATCGGAGTGGGCTACTTCTACTACCACAGATCATCGAACCTGTCGGACTACATTCTCGGCGGACGTACCCTCAACCCGTACGTGACCGCACTTTCCGCACAGGCTTCGGATATGAGCAGCTGGCTCCTTATGGGTCTGCCGGGAGCGATTTACGCCGCCGGACTCGGAGAGGTCTGGATCGGAATCGGTCTCGCCATCGGTTCCTACGCGGCCTGGCTCCTCATCGCCAAGAGACTCAGGGTATATACCGAGGTCTCCAAGAACTCCCTCACCCTTTCCTCGTTCTTCTCCAACCGTTTCAGGGACGAGAAGGGATTCCTCAGGGATGTCAGTGCTATCATCATCCTTGTGTTCTTCACCATCTATGTCGCTTCGGGTTTCGTCGGTGCAGGAAAGGTCTTCACGATCATCCTGGGACTCGAGGAATCCGACAAGAACATCGCCATCATCGTCGCGGCACTGGTCATCGTCGCCTACACCTTCCTCGGAGGATTCAAAGCGGTCTGCTGGACCGACCTTCTCCAGGGTATGCTGATGGTCGTCGCCCTCGTCGTGGTCCCCATCGCAGCGGTCTTCACCATGGGCGGCTGGGGAGAGGTCACCTCCAACTGGGACGAGGTCTCCATCGAGGTCGCACACTTCACCGACCTGTTCTATGACGGCGGTGCACCCCTTACGGTGATCACCATCGTATCCCTCCTCGCATGGGGTCTCGGATACTTCGGTATGCCCCACATCGTGGTCAGGTACACAGCCATCAAGAACCCCAACGACCTCAAGATCGCCAGGCGTGTCGCCACGATCTGGATCGTCATCTGCCTAGCATGTGCCTGTCTCGTCGGACTCATCGGAAGGGCATGGGCACACAGCCAGGGTATCGAGACGGATTTCACCGGTACTGCTAAAGAAACCATCTTCATCGCAATGGCCGGTGCGATGTTCGCCACCGCCATCGCGGGAATCATCTACGCGGCCATCCTCGCAGCGGTCATGAGTACCGCGGACTCCCAGCTGCTCGTCGCTTCCTCCGCCATCTCCAACGACCTTTACAAGAGGTTCAAGAAGAAGGAGCCCGGACTTGACGACAAACAGCTCATGTGGCTGTCCAGGATCGTCGTGGCTGTGATCGCAGTCATCGCCGCGGCCATGGCACTCAGCGGAAACAACTCCATCATGGATCTCGTATCCTATGCATGGGCAGGATTCGGTGCCGCATTCGGTCCGCTCGTCATCACCGCACTCTTCTGGAAGAGGGCCAACGCAAAAGGTGCACTCGCAGGAATGCTCGTGGGATTCGCCACGGTCATCCTCTGGAACACCTTCCTCATCTCCGGCGGAATCATCGGTGCGGGAGAGTACTGCCTGTACAACACCCAGCTGTACGAGCTCGTGCCCGGATTCGTCTTCTCCTTACTCACCATCATAGGCGTCAGCCTGCTCACCGAGGAACCCTCCAAGGAGATCGTCGATGAGTTCGAGACCTATGAGGAAGAGATGGAGAAACTCGCTTCCGAGTAAACACATTAAACCGGCCCTTCGGGGCCATTCCCCTTCTTTGAAAAATTACTGAAAAAAGACCCAGACATGCCGTGGGGCATGCCCGGGATTGGAGTTTTGGTTCAGATCATGCTGAGGACTAGGTCGGAATACTCGACGGGATCGTCGATGGGCTGACCCGCCATGATGCAGGCCTGGCCGTACATGACCCTGACGATCTTGGCAGCCTTGTCCTTGTCGGATTCGAATGCGGTCTTGAGCGAGTTGAACGCGTCCGACTCCGCATTGAGTTCCAGGACACGCTCGGCCTTGATGGCGCCCATTCCGTCGGCTCCGGGCATCTCCTTGAAGTATTTCTCCACCTCGAAGGTGATGTTACCCTGGGTGCTGAGGAGGACCGCATGGTTCTTCAGTTTGTGCGAGATCTTCACGGCCGCGACCTTGTCGCCGAGGGTCTCCTTGGCGAAGTCGATGAGGTCCTTGAATTCCTCATCCTTCTTCTCGGCCTCCTTCTTCTCGTCCTCGCTCTCGAGTCCGAGGTCCTCGGAGGTCACGTTGCAGAACTCCTTCTCGTTGTAGTTCCTGAGGGTACTGGTAACGAAGGTGTCGATCTCATCGGTGAACACCAGGACGTCGTAGCCCTTCTCGGTGACGGGTTCCACCTGGGGCAGCTTCTTGGCACTGGCGGTGTTGTCCGAGGTGACGAAGTAGATCTTCTTCTGATCCTCGGGCATGCCCTCCACGTACTGTGCCAGGGAGATGGATTTGTCCTGTTTGACGGAGGGGAAGAGGACCAGGTCCTTGAGGAGATCGGCCTGTGCCCCGTACTGGTCGACGACACCGTATTTGATCTGCTTGCCGAAGCTGGCGAAGAAGGTCTGGTACTTGTCGTTGTCCTCTTTCATCAGGCGTTCCAGGTCGGCCTTGATCTTCTTGGTGAGGTTGCTGCCGACGGCTTTCAGCTGACGGTCGTGCTGGAGGACCTCACGGGAGATGTTGAGGGAGAAATCGGGGGAGTCCACGATTCCGCGTACGAAGCGGAAGCAGTAGGGCAGCAGATCGGCACACTTGTCCATGATGAGTACGCCGTTGCAGTAGAGCTGCAGTCCAGGCTGGAAGTCCCTGGTGTAGAAATCGTAGGGGGCCTTGGAGGGGATGAACAGCATCGCTCTGTAGGTGACGTTTCCTTCCACGTTCACCCTGACGACGGATACGGGATCCTCGAAGTCGTGGAACTTGTCCTTGTAGAACTCGATGCATTTCGCATCGTCGACCTCCGATTTGGATTTCTGCCAGATGGGGATCATGCTGTTGATGACCTTGTCGACCTGGGTGGTGACGTAATCCTTCTTTGGATTGCCCTTGTCGTCGACCTCGCCGGTCTCCTTCCACTCGCTCTGGTCCACGGTCATGTGGATGGGCCAGCGGATGTAGTCGGAATACTTCTCGATGAGTCCCCTGAGCCTCTCGGTCTCCAGGAACTCGCTGTATTCCTCTCCGTCGGCGTCCTCCTTGATATGCATGATGACGTCGGTACCGACGGTCTCCTTCTCAGCGGGGGCGATGGTGTAACCGTCGATTCCGTCGGACACCCATTCGTTGGCCTCTTCCGTACCGGCCGCTTTGGATATGACGGTGACCTTGTCGGAAACCATGAATGCGGAATAGAATCCCACTCCGAACTGTCCGATGGACTGGGAATCCTCTCCCTCCTCCACGGTCTTCTTGAACTCGAGGGTTCCGCTGTGTGCGATGTAACCGAGGTTCTTCTCCATCTCATCGGCAGTCATTCCGATACCGTTGTCGGATACGGTGACGGTGCGTGCGTCTTTGTCGATGGATACAGTGATTTTGAGGTCGTCCTTGTTGACGCCGAGCGAGGAATCGCTGAGCGATTTGTAGTGAAGCTTGTCAATCGCATCGGATGCGTTGGAGATCAGCTCCCTCAGGAAGATTTCCTTGTGGGTGTAGATGGAGTTGATCATCATGTCGAGGATGCGTTTGGATTCCGTTTTGAACTGTCTTTTTGCCATTTCATTCAGACTCCAGTTTATAGCATGGGATTGTTTATACTTCTATATAAAGATTTCACAACTAATGGTTCACATCAATCCCGATGCAGGAGGGAGTCAGATGCTGATGAAATTGCAGACGAAGATCAAGGCCACCAGGACAGGACATACCCATCTAATCATGAAGGAATACAGCCGCTTCGTGACGAATCTGCCGCTGACCTCCACCTCGTCAGAGATGAATTTCGTTCCGACGACATGTCCGATGAAGACGCTGCTGAGGAACGCGACAATCGGCATGAGGAGGTTGTTGGACACGTAATCAAAGATATCCAGAAGATTCTTGCCGGCGATCTCAACGAAACTTAGCGGTCCGTATCCGAGGATGAGGATCAGACCCACGGCCAGCGAAGGGAGGAGTATGATGGTGGTGGCCCTGCGGCGGGAGATCCTGAAACTGTCCATCACGCTTGCGGATAACGCTTCGAGGATCGACACCGCCGAGGTGATGGCGGCGAACAGCAGCATGATGAAGAACATATTTGCCACGAAGATCCCGCCGGGCATGTCGGCGAAGATGTACGGGAGGGTGATGAAGACCAGCGACGCACCGCCTTCGATATCGCCGGAGAAGTGGGAGTAGGCCATCGGGATGATGAGGAAACCCGCCAGGATCGCTACCAGGGTATCGATGACGATGACAGAGACGGTACATTTCTCGATATCCTCCTCGCGGGACATGTACGACCCGTATGTGATTAGGATGGCCATGGCTATGGACAGCGAGAAGAACGCCTGTCCCAATGCAGCCGGGAAAGTGGAGAAGCTGAGACGGTCCGTGTCGAACGAGAGGTAATACATAACCCCGTCCATCGAACCGGGCTGCATGAGCCCGTAGATTGTCAGTACCAGAAGGAGGACGAGGAATACGGGCATGAAGATCATGCTGCTCTTCTCGATACCTTTGGTGACGCCCATGTATACCACGAACGCCACAGCGGCGATGAACACGAGGAATGCAACCACGGCTTCCCAGGATGCGGTGAAACTTCCGAACAGGTCAGGGTCGGCCATGTCAGCCCCCACGAGATATCCTGCCTGATATCCCACCAGCCATCCGCCGATCACGCAGTAGTACGGAAAGATTAGCAACGGCACCAGCACGCTGAGGACGCCGATGATCCTCGCTCTGCGGTCGAGGGACCCGTAGGCTTCCACGGGACTCTTCCTGGTACGGCGGCCGAGGGAGATCTCGGTGATCAGCATGGCCAGACCGAAGACGAGGACGATGACGATATAGATCAGAAGGAAGGTCCCTCCGCCGTTACCGGCGGCCTGGGTGGGAAACCTCCAGATATTGCCCAGCCCTACCGCGGAAGCGGCCGTGGCAATGATGAATCCCACCTTCCCGTTGAACTTCCCGCGATCGGACATAGGGACCGATACTTAACATCCCTATATAATCCCAAGGAAACTTCATAGTGTCGAACTGTGTCCGGTTCATGAATCATTGGAAAAATGGTGGACAGGGCGAGATTCGAACTCGCGACCTCTACAATGCCAATGTAGCGATCTTCCAACTGATCTACCTGCCCGTTGGATGCCCAGAGATTGGCTTGGTGTAAATAAAGGTTTGCTATGAGGCAAAAAGAACTCACTTGAGATCGGTGAGCCTGGTCTGATACCTGTGCTCCTCGCCCTCGATCTTGGTGGGGTATTTGGCGTTGACGCAGGCGAGGCAGAGATCCGAACCGGAGAGTCCGATGGCCTCGATGACACCTTCGATGCTGATATATCCCAGACTGTCCGCACCGATGATCTCCCTGATCTCGTCGACGGTGTGCTTGTTGGCGATGAACTGTTCCCTGTTCTTCATGTCTATGCCGTAGAAGCAGGGAGCGATGATGGGAGGGCTTCCCACACGGACGTGGACCTCCTTGGCTCCCGCATCCCTGAGCATGTGGACCAGTTTCTTGAGGGTGGTACCGCGGACGATGCTGTCGTCGATGATGAGGATCCTCTTGCCGTCGACGGTGCTCTTGATGGGAATCATCTTGTTGGAGACGGCCTTCTCCCTGGTGGCCTGGTCGGGCATGATGAAGGTCCTGTCGGCGAACCTGTTCTTCATGAATCCCTCTTCGTAGGGGATACCCGATTCGATCGAGAATCCGATGGCGTGGGCACGTCCGGAATCGGGAATGGGCATCACCAGGTCCACATCCGCGGGATGTTCGCGGGCGAGCACCCTGCCGATGTTCTTCCTGACGTTGTAGACCTCGCAGCCGTCGATGATGGAATCGGGGCGGGCGAAGTAGACCCACTCGAAGAAGCAGTGTGCGTACGCACACCTGGTGGTAGGAGCGTAGGATTTGAAGGAGTCCTGGGTTATCTCGACTACCTCTCCGGGCATGACATCTCTGACGATCTCCCCGCCCAGCGAATATACCGCACTGGACTCCGAGCAGATCATGTATCCGTCGTCGAGCTTACCGATGATGAGCGGCCTGATACCGAGGGGGTCCCTGATACCGAACAGCCTGCCGTTGATCATGAGTGCCAGCGCATAGGCCCCGTCGATCTCCGACATGACCGCCTTGATGGCCTTCACGGGATCCTGGTCCTGACCCATGCGGCGGCTCAGGAGATTGATGATGAGCTCGGTGTCGGAGTCGGTCTGGAATACCGCTCCCTGACCCATGTACACGGTCTTGAGCTTCTGATAGTTGGTGAGGTCGCCGTTGTGCGCCAGTGCGATCATGCCGAAAACGGTGGTCATGGTCATGGGCTGGGCGTTCATGGCGCCCTTGCCGCCCGTGGTGGCGTAACGGACATGGCCGATTCCGACCTGTCCCTGAATGTTTTCGATACGCTCTTTGGGAAGAGCGATCTGGACCAATCCGGCGTCCTTGACGGTGTTGATAACGTTACCGTCGAAAACCGAGACGCCGGCACTGTCCTGTCCGCGGTGCTGGATGATCATGAGGGCCTTCTGCAAATCCGCGACAACGTTATGGCCGGCATTTATTCCGACCACGCCGCAGTAGTGCCTCGGGCCCGACATTTGATCCCTTTACTCGTGGATTTTTGCCCAGCTGTAGCTTCTTATCCTTGCGGTCTTTCCGTATCCGCAAGAGGCACAGATACCCTTCCTGACGCTGTAAGAGCGCTTTCCGCACCTGCGGCAGGGGATGTGAGTCTTGTGTTTGTTGTGCCTTCCCTGAGCTGCTGTTCCTGCTCCCATTTTAATGTCTCCTTGTGATTATATCCGTCCCGCGGACGGCTGGCTTACCGGAGTTTACCTTAATTCAAGGACTTCTCGATAGCCTTATCTGCATTGCCATACTGCATACACTATAAGAAAGTATCGAGCCCGTTTATTATATTATTAAGTATGAGCGGACTCACACGAAGGCTCCGATGGTGGGTGCGTCGAGACGGTCCATGTCGTAGAAGATGATGGCCTCCCTGATGCCTCTGGCCCCCATACCGGTACCGAAGAAGTGATCCAGCAGGGCTGCCCTCCACATCACGTCGAGCACCGAGGTCGCGAGGCTTCCGTAATATGCGTTGGATAGGTCGTCCTCGTAATCGTTCTCGTTCATCATGTAGTAGACGCTGCCCAGGAAGCTGTCGCGGCCGTTGAGCACGGCGACGTAATCCTCCAGGACCTTCCTTCCGTCGGGTTCGAGGGGCTGGAGCTTCACCTCGCTGACATCGACGAATCCTTTGTGGTGGACTTCGCCGCGGTCGTCCAGCAGCAACCATTCGATGACCTTGCCGTCCCTGTCCACCTGGAACAGGTTCCACGAGAGGTCCTCCGCACCGTACACGGGGAGATTGAACAGATCGTCGCTTGACAGCGAATCCAGGACGGTCTCGCCGGCGGCCTCGGAAAGCTCCTCGAGGCTGATCTTGGACTCCTTCTTGGCACCTGCGATGTTGACCTGTGCTTCCAGCTCAGCGAGGTCCAGCAGCCTTCCCAGGAACATGGGGTCGGTGAAATTGGAGAGGTTCTCGGATACGGACATGCGGATGGCGGAGGGATCGCCCATGACCCCGGCCTCGCGGGCGTATTCGTAGAACTGACGGTAGACCTCCCTGGCCTGGGGGAGGGCCTCGGCTATCCTGGAATCCGCATCGGATACCAGGCACTTGGCCTCGGTGAGGGCGTCGGGACCATTTCCGGTCCAGATGCCTCTGCAGGAGTAATCGAGTTCCACCTTCACGTGATCGGAAACGTAGATGTGGTAGGGGAACTGCCTGCAGTACGCGGTACGGTGGTCGTAGACCTTGCAGCGTCTGCCGCATTCGTTGAGGAAGACGCAGGAACCCTTGCCGTTCTTGAGTGCCAGAGCGAAATACTGGTCGGGTCCGCGGCTCCTGACGAGGCACTTGGGGTGGTTCTTCTTGAAGAACGCCCTCTCCTCGGGCAGTACCTCCGGCTGGCAGAGGCAGCACATGCCGCATCCGTCAAGACATTCAGCCTTCTTACCGGTCACATCCGAATAATCAACTTCGTAATCAACCACAGATATCCCTGCCCAGCGGTTCTCCGCAGAACTCTCCGTCTTTCACCTGTACCTGGCCCCTGATTATAACGGTGTCGGGGAACACGGCACGCCTGCCGTGGTACGGATTGAATCCCGCCTTGGAATGCAGTTTCCTCTGGTCGATGGTGCTGACCTTCCTCATATCGAAGAACAGGAAGTCCGCATCGTTGCCCACGGCTATCCTCCCCTTGTTCACGGAGAACCTGTCGCAGGGGTTCTCGGCACCCATCCTCACCGCCAGCTGCAGCGGGATGGTACCGTCCCTGACCATCTCCATGACCATCGGCATGGTGGTCTCGACACCGGGTATCCCTCCGGGAGCGGAATCGAACTCCTGGGTCTTCTCTTCGTAGGTGTGGGGGGCATGGTCGGTGCCGAACATGGTGATACGTCCTTCCCTGAACGCCTGGAACAGTCCGTCGCGGGTCGCTTTGTCCCTGACCGGAGGATTTGTCTTGTAGAACGCACTGGTATTGCTGAGTGCATCGAAGGTGAGATGGTGCATGGTCACCTCGGTGGTGAATCCCAGCTCGGTGGCCTGCCTGATCTGCTCTGCATTGGTGCAGTGGCAGATGTTAATCTTCACGCGGTCGCGGTATCTTGCCAGCCTGCGGAGAGCACTGTACTCAGCCTCGACGGGGCGGTTACGAAGATGGTCCTGGCAGCAGTTCTCCTGCACGCCGTGAGCTATGAGGTTGTCATCCTCCGCGTGGACGCTGAGGACCTTGCCGGTGCGGGCTATCTCCTCCATGACGGGTTCGATCTCCGCATCGTCGTTCATGAGGATGTTGCCGGTGGTGGATCCCATGAACATTTTGAATGCTGGCACATGATGGGCCAACAGGTTCACGGGGCAGTTGGGGGTCACCGCTGCGAACACCCCGTAATCCACGAATGCCCTTCCCGACAGGATGCGTTTCTTGTCCATCAGGGTCTGCACGTCGGTCACGGGAGGTTTGGTATTGGGCATGTCGAGGACGCAGGTCACGCCTCCGCAGGCGGCTGCGGTGGTGCCGGTGGGGAAGTCCTCCTTGTGGGTCAGACCGGGGTCGCGCATGTGCACGTGGGGATCCATGAAACCGGGGAGCACGGTGATGCTGGTACCGAGTTCGATGCGTTCCTCGCCGCCGGCCACATACTTCCCGACCTCGGTGATCTTCCCGTCGGTGACAGCCACCTCCGTGTAACGGAGTTCGCCGCCGACGTACATCCTGCCGCAGATTACCTGGTCAGGATTCATCGATGGGTTTCCTCCTGATCTCGCCGTTGGGTTCGTCCTCGCCGAAGCATTCGCCCTGGAACCTCTCGAATTCCAGGTTGGCGGTCTTCCAGGTGTTGGGACGCAGACCGGCCTTGATGCAGATGTTGTCCAGGTACTCGTCGATGCCCCATCCCTGTTCCACCGGGACCTGGGGGAGGAACAATCCGGAGGTGAGGATCATGTCCCCGTGGACCGCCCTGGCTATGAGACCGTCGGTACCGATGCGGATCTTGGACTTGAGCTCGTCGAGGGTCTTGTATTCTATGCGTTCGGGCTCCGTGAGGATGGTGACGTCGAACGTGCAATTCTTAGCTTCCTCCAGCGTCAGGGTGGGGAAGCGCGGGTCGTCGCGGACGGCCCTGGCTGCCAGGACCAGCGTACGGGACAGTTCGTAAGGCGGTTCGGGATAGCCTATGCAGGCTCTCAGCCCGCCTGACGGGTACTCGTTGAGGGTGACGAACGCTCCGGAATGGATATGACTGAAGGACTCGGGCAGCTCGGGCTCCGCTTCCTTCTCCTGGGTCCACGCTTCGGTCACCTCACGGGCGGCTCTGACCGCCCGGATCCCGTCGCTGTCGGAGATCATTTCTTCTCCTTCTTCACGGGAGTGATCTTGATGGGGCGGGGCTCCGCCTCATCCTTGGGAACATCCGTGGGTTTCTTCCTGCATTCGGGGTTCTTGGCGCAGTACTCGCGGCTCCTGTTGAGGTCCGCGTTGGCGAAAGCGTTCTTCAGGCTGTCCGGGAGAGGTGCGGCCCTGACGAGGGCGTTGAGGGCCATCCAGAACTCCAGCCCTGCACCTACCACGTGCTTCTGGAACTGTTCGTCGGTGAAGGGGGAGAAGATCTCGTCGAAACCGTCGTTGAACATCTGCTTGGCATGTTCGCGGGACTCCTTCATCATAGCCCTGTCCTCCTCGTAACGGTCCAGGAACTCCTTCCTTCCGCGCCTTGCCATATCGCGGGCACGGTCGAAGCTCTCGGTCATCATGTCGTAGATGTAATCGGCCTGCTCGCGGGAATAGTTGCGGAAGTGGTCCCTGGCCTCCTCGAATGCCTCCTCGGTGCGTCCGCGGGCGTACTGGGCATCGTCATACAGGTCGTCCGCCTTCTCGAAGGCGGCACGCCTTGCCTTCTCGGCCTCGTATTCCAGACGCATCCTGCGTTCGAAGGCTGCACGCCTGACGGCCTCCGCCAGGTACGGATCCTCCGATGCGGTCCTCTGGGCGATGATCCTGTCGATCATCTCCTTGTTCTCCTCGTAGAACTTCTGGGTTTCTTCGTCCTTCTTCTTGTCTTCGCTCATCTTACGGCCTCCTGAAATTGACGCAGAGACAATCGTCGCCGAATTCCGCTCCGAGCAGCTCGGCGTTGGCGAGTGTCATGGGCAGCGAGACGGTACGTCTCTGGCTCCCCACCTGCAGTATGATCGTGTTGTCCTGTCCCTTGTACAGTTCTATCTGGTCCTGTTCCACGAACGGCATCTTGATCACGAGCTGATCGGTGCCGTCGTCGAGGGTCCTGAAATGCATGGGGCTCTCGGTGGAATACACCTCGATGGGATCCGAATCGCCGAATACCATGTCGGCGAGGTATTCCAGTTTGTCCCTGCCCCTCATCTCGGTCTTGAGCATGTAGGCGGTGAATATCTTCAGCGGATCGAACGATTCGTGGATGGCCTGCATGTAACCGCGCTGCTCCGCCAGCTTCTCGCGGAGGAACTCACCGTCGGCATCTTCCGGTATCACCTTGTTGATGATCAGGCATTCGACGTTCTTGTTGTAGAGTGACATGTATGCGTACGAACGGCGGGTCTCCATGATCGCCATGCGTTCCGGATTGAGCACCAGACGGACGGTGGTGGTTTGCGGATCGTCAAGGATGGACTTGACCTCCGACATCTGGTCCTTCAGTTCCCCGATGGTCTTCATGACCTCCTTGGTGGGAAGCGGGAAATCCACGATCTTACCGATGGTGTAACGGGCGATGCCCATCAGCCTGTTGAAGATGGAGAATGCCCTGTCCAGGTACCAGTTGGAGACATCCGGGAAACTCATGAGACGGAGGGTCTCTCCCGTGGGGGCGGTATCCATGACCACGACGTCGTAGGAATCGTTGTTCCTGAAGGTCAGCACATAGAGCAGAGCGGCGACCATCTCCATACCGGGGAACACCGCCATCTCCTCCGCGGAGATACCGTCGATACCCTGGGAGACCATGAATGCGGACAGATAGTCCTTGATGGCGGTCCACTTGGTCCTCAGCTCGTGGATGATGTCCAGTTCGAAAGCGTCGAGGTTGGGGGCGACGTTGATTATCTCCGGCCCGAGTTCCACTCCCAGGGAATCCCCGAGGGAGTGGGCCGCATCCACACTCATCACAATGGTACGGTGCCCTTTCTTGGCCAGTCTCAGTGCTGTCGCTGCCGAAACCGAGGTCTTTCCGACCCCTCCCTTACCGTTGTAGATGATCAGCCTCATGATGTTACATTATCGTACGCGCGATATAAACAACAATCGGAACGGAAAATGAAGGGAAAAGTTGGTGTCGGGAGAGGGGTTCGAACCCTCGGCCTTCGGATTTCCCTGGTGAGGTCAGTTTTAACCTGAACCCTATGAGTCCGACGCTCTACCAGGCTGAGCCACCCCGACGTTATTGGTTGCAATGACTTATCCATTATAAGTCTTGCGTGGGACCAGGCCGCGGTCCCCCATAAACGGTTTGTAAATGAAAGGGGCCAGAGGCCCCGTTAATGGTTTCACTCGGTCTTCTCTTCTGCGGGAGCCTCGGCGGGTTCCTCTGCAGGAGCTTCGACGGTTTCCTCGGCAGCGGGAGCCTCGGCGGGTTCCTCTGCCTCGATGATGGACTCGGGCTCGCCCTCTCCGCGTGCGAGGATCTCGGACTTGCGGATCTCGATCCTCTTGATGGGGATGATCTGGTGGCATGCCCTGGCGGTGTCCTTGGACATGTCGCCGGAGATGATCGCCTTGATGACGTCTGCGAGTTTGTTCTCGGCAGCGTAGGAGGTGAGGTAGTCCTTGATGGCGGCACGCATTCCCTCTTCTTGGGATGCCTGGATACGCCTGTCTGCGATGGACATGGTCTTGAGCCTGAGGACGAAGCCGTCTGCGGTGGTCACGTCGACGACGTGGTCGGTCTTGGTCTTCTTCCTGCGGGTGAGCCTCCTGACGTGGTCAGAGGTGAGGTCGTGTCCCATGAACTCGGTCTTTGCCTCGTGTCCGTCGACCTCGCAGATCTTGAATTTTAGCTTGATGTGCATCTTGGAGAAGTCTCCGGTGAGGTCCTGAACGGTAACCTCTGCCTGCCTTCCGATGAGGAGCTCGGGCTCCACTGCGGGGGACTCTCCGATGACGGTCTCGTTGAACATGCGGGGTGCGTGGACGTTGTACCACTCTTTTGCTTTCCACTTGTCCTTCGCCTTCTTGGTTGCGGAGTTGTTGGATCTGTTTCCTGCCATGGATACGCCCATTTTCTTGTCCTATATAATAGATTGGTAAAATGGAAATTTTTGTCACGATCGTTTTCGGAGCATAGCCAGCATGTTGAATATTACCAATATTGTATAAATTATTCCTAAATGTATTGGTACCAGGTGTATATAAAGCTGACCCGATTGGAACCCTATGCTCAAGAAAGGCGATCGAGGAGAAAAATAAGATGTATGGGGGCCGGAGCCCCCTGAAGAGTTTGTGTTTCCCTTATCAGAGCTTTACGGGAACCTTGTGGAGAGCGAGTCCGAGTTCTTCCTCGGTCATTCCCATTGCGATTCCGTAGAGCTGTGCGAGGTGGAGAACGGGGATCTCGAATCCGAGCTCCTTCTGTGCGGTGTCGAACTGCAGGTGGCAGAAGGGGCAGACATCGACGATGAACTGGGCGTCAGAGGCCTTCATGTTCTCGAGGTTGGTCTGGGTGAACTCCTTGGTGACGTTTCCGAATGCAGCCTTGAGACCTCCTCCGGATCCGCAGCAGAGCATGGGCTGCTTCCTGGGCATTGCCTGGCATCCGGTGGCCTCAACGAGGTCCTCGAGGATGTGGGGTGCCTCTGCGTCGTCGAGTCCTTTGATGTCGGTGGGCTTCAGGAAGTGGCATCCGTAGAAGACTGCGATCCTGTACTCAAGGGCCTTGGAGAAGGTTGCCTTGATCTTCTCGATTCCGACCTCGTTGTAGAGGACTTCTGCGAAGTGGTAGACCTTGGTGGTTCCCTTGTACTCGATTCCGACCTTTGCGAGGATCTCGTTGACTTTTGCGAGCTCCTCTGCGTTGTTGTTGAGCTCGTGGGCTGCCTCGAAGAGGGATCCGTAGCATCCGTTGCAGATGGTCATGATGGGGAGACCCATCTTCTCTGCAAGGGCGAGGTTCCTTGCGGCTGCAGCGAGCCAGGTGGTCTTGGAGAATGCTTTGATGACTCCGGGTGCGGGGCAGCAGGAGGCATCGGTGAGGTCGACGAGCTCTACTCCGAGCTTGTCGAAGACGACACGGGTGGACTTCTCGATACCAGGGTACCTGAGAGGTGCGACACAGCCGAGGAAGAATGCGTATTTAGCCATGATAATCACTCCTTCACGATGGCGTCGAACTTGACGGCATCAAAGATGGTCTTGAGGTCAGCCATTGCCTTCTCGTTGGCCATGACGGTGGGGGGAACCTCGGGAAGTCCGAGCTTTGCCCTGGTGGCCTTGATGTCATCGTTGATGGCAAGGGTGTGTCCGAGGTTGTAGAGGTTGGTCGCGGTCTTCTTGTGGTTGGCGTTGATGTGGCCCTCTGCGACTGCGATGTTCCTGAGTGCGATGATGACGTCGACGATGGGGACGCGGCGGGGGCACCTCTCGACACAGGTGTAGCAGGTGCTGCACATCCACAGCTCATCGCTGTTGATGATCTCGTCTTTCATGTCAAGCTGTGCCATGCGGACGAGCTTCCTTACCCTATAGGAGGTGCGCCTTCCGGAAGGGCATCCTGCGGTACAGGTTCCGCACTGGAAACAGAGTTTGGCGTCGGCTCCGCCGAGGGCGGCGAGCTGCTGTTCAAATTCGGGGTTGTTTTTGAACTCCATAATTAACTCCTCGGAGTGTGAAAAAAATTTAGCCCTATATAATAGAGAACGGTCAGACCCCTTAAGGAATAACCTGTAAGGTAAACCTAAATCTCACGACTTTCCAGGCATTTCAGTTGATGTGCCTAGCTTTCAGGGCGTTGACGAGCCTCATCACCGTCTTGTTCTCGGAACGGTAGACCGCGGTGATGGCGTGGCGGAGGACCTTGGGGTCCACCGCGCTCTTGAGCCTGAGACCCTTCCTCGTGAGCAGGAACTCGTCCACGAAGAAGCTCCTGTTGGAACCGAGCATCTCCGAGAGGGAATAGGTCTCCGCATCGACGGAATAGGGTTTGTTGAGGGTGTCCAGGAACATGAACGCCACCCTCTGTGCCCCGTATTTGTAACGGATGAAAGACGGGCCGTTGTCCACATAGACCATACCCATGTAGCCGATCTCCTCAGCGGAGTAGCCGTACTCGTCGATATCGAAAAGATAGAGGGGATCGTCGATCAGGGCCATGTCCGCCAGGCCCTCGATCATCATCCTCGCGTTGTGGGCATCGTCGGATACGACGAGTTCCACGTCGGTCATCTTCAGGGAGGAGAACACCGACATCATCAGGTCCTCGGTGACAGGGCTGCATGCCACGGTGAACCCGCGGTCGTCGCTCACCCTCGCCTCGGCCGCCACGAACATGTCGGAGATCCTCTTCCCCGCAGGGGTGAGGACGGTGCCCATGGGAGTGGAGTGGGTGACCGCCTCCCCAGCGATGGCCTCGATGTTGGTGACGTAACGGTGGATGACCGGCACGGATACGCCGAGCTTCTTCGCGGCCGCCGACATGCTGCCGGTCTTGCCGACGGCCCACAGTGCCTCCAGCTGACGGTTGGTGACAGATTGGCCGTTGATGATCTGCTCGGTGCGTACCTTGATGTCCATCAGCCGTGACAAACCGTCTGGACATTTAATCATAGCGGGGATTTAGCCGTTTATGATAACCCCCACCCAGCCCGCAAAGCGTTATATGCAATCCGACGGATTGGCATACATGGCACTCAACGGACGCTTGGCAGTCATCGGCATCGGAAGCCCCATCATGACCGACGATTCCATCGGCCTCCGCATATCGGAGAGCATCCAGAAACTCGGTATGCCCGACGTTGACTGTTTCCAGGAAGCGGTAGGCGGACTGGAACTGCTCCCCCTCCTCAGGGGATACAGCTATGCGGTCATCGTTGATGCCATCCAGACCTGGAATTACGACCCCGGCACCATCCTCATCTTCGATGTGGCGGATTTCGAGTCCACCGTGCACGACGTACCCTCCCACGACATCAACGTGGCGACCGCCATCAAGATCGGTAGGGAGATGGACCCTGACACCATACCGCTGCAGATAAAATTCGTGGCGATGGAGATCAAGGACATGGCCACCATGAGCGAGGAGCTCACGCCGGAGGTCGCCGAGAGGCAGGAATCCGCCGAGAGGGCGGTCCTCCACGTCCTCGACCTTTTCAGACAGGACCGGGATCAGATCTCCAAGGACGAAGCGTCGAAGTCCTGAATCTTCTTGCTGCAGCGTCCCAGGACGGAGATGTTCAGTGCATCGGCACGCAGATACTTCTCGGCAGCAGCCATCACCTCGTCCTCCGTGACCGAATCGATCATCGCGAGGGTGTCCGCGGTACTGCTGGCACTTCCGTGGGTCATGTAACCGACACACATGCTGTAGATCCTGTTGTCGGTGGTCTCGGCACCCCTTGCGACCGCTCCCTTCAGGAGGTTCTTGGTCCTCTCGAGCTCGCCCTTCTCGAGTCCGTTGCGTCTGAACTCGGAATAGGACCTGGCGGTCTCCTGGAGTGCCTTGATAACGTTCTTGCCGGTGCACGACATGGCGGCGGAGATGTATCCCGCATCGCTGTAGTTGTGACCGTTGCTGTAGATTGAGTAAACTAAAGCGTTCTTCTCGCGGACGTTCTGGAAGAGACGGGAACTGGTACCGGCACCCATGACGGCACCCAGGACCTTGGCGGTGACGCGTTCCTTGGCGTCCATCCTGCCCACAGGGAATCCGAATCCGATGTTGATGTGCTCGGAGTTGTGGTCGGTACAGGTGTATTTCGCACCGGGCATCGCGGGGGAGGTCCTGCTGTTCACGACAGAGGCCTCCATGGGATCGAAGGTCTCCTCAGCCCACTCCGCGACCCTGGCGGGATTGATGTCCCCGGTGGCGAAGACGGCCAGACTGGGTCTGCCGTACCTCTCGTCGTAGTACTTCCTCAGGTCCCTGTGTGTCAGGGGCTTGACGGTCTCCTCGGTACCTCCCTCGTCGCGTCCCAGCTCGTTGCCGTCCCAGAGGTTCTCCTCGAAGAGGTCGTGGATGTAGGTCTCGGGCTCGGACTTCACCATGCTGAGCTCCTGGAGGACGATCTCCTTCTCCAGTTCGGTGTCCTTCTCGTTTATCAGGGGATTGGCGACGATGTCGCCGACCAGCTTCATGGCCACCTCAGAGGTCTCGGCCAGGGTGATGCCGTAGTAACCGGTCATCTCCTTGGCGGTGAATGCGTTGAGCTCCCCTCCAGCCCCCTCCATCTCCTTGGCCATCTCGAAGGAGTTGCGGGTCTTGGTCTCCCTGAACACGGTGTGCTCCAGAAGGTGGGAGAGACCGTAGATGCCGTCGTACTCGTCCCTCGAACCCGTACGCACCGCTACGAGGAAGCCTGCACTGGCACTGTTGGGTACGCATTCGGTGATGACGGGGATGCCCGCCGCCGTCTTGGTGAGTTCGATGGGATTGTCCTGCATGCGACGGCCATGTTCAGGGTACGATAAGTACCTGTGCCTCTGTCGGAAACACGGCCTAACAATCATATAATCTCGAATCTATAGTCCCGCAGATGTCAGAACCCAAGATCTTCTGGTACGAACAAAAGGAACTGAAGGACCCCGTAGCGGTCATAGGTCTGCCCAGCATAGGATTAGTGGGTTCCATCACCAGCAGTTATCTGTCACGCGAACTGAAACTGCCAGTAGTGGCCGGGATCACATACCCCGACATACAGCAGTACAGCCTCCTCCAGAACGGCAACGCGTATCCTCCCATCAGGATCTACGCCGGGCCCATCCCCAAGGCCAGGAAAAAGAAGAAGGCCGAATCCGCGGAGGGCGAGACCGCTGAGAAACCTCCGAAGGAAGAGCTGCCGAAGAAACGTACCAAACGCAGGGACATCATCGTCGTCACCTCTGAAGTGGCCGCCAAACCCGAATTCGTCTACGATTTCACCCTGGAGATCCTGAACCTGATGAGGGAGATGGGTGCGAGCGAGATCATCTTCGTCGACGGCATCCCCAACAACGACCCGGCATCGATGCTCATGGCCGCCTACTCCACCGAAAGGTCCAGGGCACTCCTGGAGGAAGCCGACATAATGGTCATGAAGGACGGTATCATCCGCGGGGTATCCGGAGTCGCACTGTTCCAGAGCAAGATCGACGGACTGGACACCGTCTGTCTGATCTCTCCCGCAAGCCCCCAGATCCCCGACCCCCGCGCAGCGGCGGCGGTACTGGATCCGCTCTGCAGACTCATCCCCAGGCTGGACATCGATCCCTCGCCCCTGTTCAAGGAGGCAGAGGAGATAGAGAACAGACTCCGCGCACAGCAGATACAGCAAAACCTAACCAACGAAAACAACCTCTACGGATGATCAAATGGCCTGTCTAGTCCCCAAAGAATTCTTCATCACATCCGGATACGCGATAAGCCCCGTATCCGACCTCAACGCGTTCGATCTGGCACTCCTCAACGCACAGATATGCGAACAGAACCTTGTAGCTGTATCCTCCGTCATCCCCGACGGGGCCGTGGAAGTGGAGATCAAGCCCCTCCCCATGGGTGCGGTCACCTTCTGCGTCCTATCCCAGATGAGAGGATACTCCGGCGAGAACATCGCCGCCGGGATCGCCTACACCTACAGGAAGGACGGACACGGCGGATACGTGGCCGAGGGCCACCTCCACGGCAATGCCGCCGACCTGAAATACGAGCTCGAGAGGAAGATGAAGGAGATGTCCCGCATCCGCGGAGTGGAATTCGGAGAAATCAAGTTCCGCATCGAGGAGCTCTCGGTCCCCCAGGGAAGATACGGCTGCTGCATATCGGCACTCGTGTTCAGCGACTTCAGGTGAGTCATGTACGCCGTCGTATCATGCCCGGACTGCAAACGCTACCGCATAATCGACGCCGCAACCAAACAATCATCCTGCCCCTACTGCGGGACCAAGTCGGAGAACGCACTTCTGAGATTCTATTACAAGAGCGACGACCTGGAGATGGTCAGGGCGGCCCAGAACCAGCTGACTGGATTCACGGGCAGTACCGAGAAGAGGCACGCCTCCCCCGACACCGACCCCTATTCCACCCTCGAATACAGGTACGAGCACTGCCATTCCCTCGAGGAGAAGATGGACGTCCTCTCGAAAGGGCTCACCCAGGTCTACGGGGAATTCACCTTCGAGGACCTTGAGAAGATAGAGCCCAAACATGCGGAGAAGATGCTCAAGGCGATGCTGGTCAACGGTTACGTCCACGAGACGAAGTACGGACGTTACACCGCCTGATCAGGAACGGTTCTTCTTGCCCTTGGCATTCATACGGTCGACCTCCTTCACCATCAGGACCACCTCCCTCTTGAAGGCGTACATCAGATAACCGGCGGAGACCGCCAGGCACATGAGGGATGCCAGGAGGAAGTAGGTGAAGTTGTCGACATTGTAGAGGGCGATCCAGAACACTGCCCAGAAGATCACGTTGTAGATCATGGCCTGGACCGCGTACTGCATGGGGATGTGGCGGGCGATACCGTCGCCGACGGTCACACCCACGGAACTGAACTGGAGGATCATCGAGAGCGAAAGGATGAGGAGGATGGCATAATCCCCCGCCCCCAGGGCACCGCCGAGCCTGTCTGCCGAATTGGCGATCCAGTAGATCAGTCCGGTTCCGGTGGTAGCTCCCGCTCCGAGTCCGAATCCGTATCCGTAGAAGATGCTGTCCGACTTGCCGCGGTAACGCTTCAGGTTCATGCAGACGACCACCGCCATCACCTGGATGAGGGCATAGACGATCAGGGCCAGGATGTTCCCCATGATGTACGAGAACACCAGGAACATGATGGTACCGGCCACGAGTCCCACCGCGAAAAGTATGAAGAAGGAGGGGTCGCTGAAATAGGAATATTCCGTTGCTGGGTATGTGTAGGGCCTCAGCATGACGTACATGAGCATCAGGGTCGGGATGAATGCCATGGCGACCGCGATGTAGAATATCTCCATGGGAGTCCATCACTGAACAGATATAAAATCTTCAACGGCAGCGGTTCCCGCCCTTCCTGCCGTCGGGACGGGGTCCGCGGGGACAGCACTTCCCCTTGTTTCCGGGGTGCTGGCTCTTTTGCTGCGGACGGGTACCGCAGGCCTGCGGGGCAGGTGCCGACCTGCCTGCCATGATCTTGTCGTAGTAATGGACGACCATGCAGGATGTTTCGCATTTCCCGCAGGAGATGCACTTCTCCGGATCCACCTTCATGCCGCCCTTGATCCTTATCGCCTTGCGGGGACAGGCCTTCGCACATATCCCGCACTGTGTGCAGAGTTCCGCACGCAGCAGTGCCTTGACCGCCTTCTCGAAGGTCCTCTCGGCACCCTTCGCATCCTCCGCGGTAACGGATACCTGGCCTCCGCCGAACAGTCTGGCTCTGCCGGTCTTCATCTTCGCGAGGGCGATCTCGAACTCGGGAGAATACTTCACGTCGCCGACCGTCCTCAGGGCATCCTCCACATAGGCGAAGTCTCTGTTGCGGGGGATGGTGACGATGGCTTCCATCGAGTAACCGCCTGCGACACAGACGGATGCACCCTTCATCAGCTTCAGTGACAGACCGGAACCGTTCTTGGGTTCCATCTTGAGATCGAGACCTTCGGCCAGCTGCTTCATCTTGGGCGGCAGCACCTTCCAGCGCCAGAAACCCATGTCGATGTACTCGGGAGGGAGACCGTTGCGTTCGGCGTACCTGTGCAGGTATTCCTCCCAGTCGCGGTACATGTCGGGGTGGATGCGGGAGGTGTTCCTCCATTCGCTGGCCAGACATGACGCACAGAGATAGCATCCGATACGCTCGAAATCCCTCTCGTAAAGGGGGTTGTAATCCAGTCCGCGCATCCAGATATATCCCCAGATCTCGGCGGCACACCAGTCCCTGACGGGATTGAGATTGATCTGGTTGGGGACGAAGGGGTTGCGGGTCACCAGTCCGGTGTCCGCACGCGAATACGATTCGAGGGAACGGTTGCCCTCGCTGGTTATGGTGCCGCTGGGGTAGGTCTTGGAGATCAGTTCCGAGATCGGACCGAGCTTGCAGACCTTGCAGCACCATCTGAAATCCTTGGCGGGAGGTCCGAAAGTGTCCACGTTGTCCCTGAACGCTGTGCCTGCCTCGGCGACATGAAGGACCAGACCGTTCTTCCTGGCGAAAGCCTCCACGTACTCCAGGGTCTCGGGGAATTCCAATCCGGTATTGGTGAAGAGAAGCTCCGGGTCCTTCACGGCACGGGCGGTTATGCCGTATGCCGCCAGAGAATCCTTGCCTCCCGAGAAGGAGACTGTCACGGGCTGCCTGCGTCCCTGGATGAACGCTTTGATCTCGTTGACGGAGGTCTTCTCCAGGGCCTTGAGATGGCCTGCGTTGCACTCTACGAAGGTGCTCCTGTCCGCATCGGGGGAAACGGGGAATCCGGAGGGAGCGTTCAGATCCCTCACACGGACCGCCTTCTCGGCATTCTTCAGTTCTCCGCTGGGAACCATGGATACTCCCGGACCGACCTTCTGGCCCTTCCTCAGGATGAGCGGTTCCTCCGCATCGAACTCGCCAATGGATTCAGATACGTTCTCCCCTGCCACGCCCTTGCCTTTCAGATGTCCCGAGACTCCGAATATCCTCACGATGTTCTTGGTGGCCACGGGATCGAAGAGCTCGGCACCGGCCTGCCTGAGCTCGACCTTCAGACGGTCTGCGGCGATATCGAACCTCAGTACGCCGATGACGTTACCGTGTGCAACTATCTCGTCGGTACGGTCCTCGCCCGGGATCTTGTTGAAGAACACGGATTTGCCCTTGATCGGCTGGGCGGTGCCAAAGGCCTCGGTGAAGAGATCCTCCAGTATCCCGATGCTGTCCCCCATGCACGGGCGGATGTCGCCGGGACTGTTGATCTCGAACTCCCTGCCTTCCGAACCGCATCTGGAACATTTACTGCCCAGTAACAGAGTACCGCAGCGGTCGCACCATCTGCGGATCTCCTTCCCGTTCGCGATGTTCGTCCTAGCAGGAACCATGGCCACCAATCATTCACGTAGGATATAAGGGAGACGATGGGCCCGGGTTTTTTATGAAAGGCAACGATACCCCATGCATGGCAGGTCTCGACATAGAAAACATGAGGTATGCGACCACCGTCCCCAAGAGGTTCAGTCAGATCGAGCTCAGGGACATCGCGGTCTCCATCCTGGCCCTGTCGCTGGCGTTCCTGCTGATGTTCAGGAGCACCGACTTCGTCACTGCCTATTTCAAATTCTATCTGGGGGACCTATGGGCCGCCGGCATGTTCGGCATGATGGTGCTCATCGTGGTCCTCAGTTTCTTCACCCACGAGTTGGGACACAAGTTCACCGCCCAGAGGATGGGACTGTGGTCGGAGTACCGCATGTTCCCCATGGGACTGATCATAGCCGTCCTCATGAGCATGTTCGGATTCCTCTTCGCCGCCCCTGGCGTGATCTACATCAGGGGATTCGTCGACAGGGAACAGGACGGTAAGATCAGCATGGCCGGACCCGCCACCAATATAGTCCTTGCGGTGGTCGGACTCGCCCTTGCCATGGCCCTCAACGGTCAGCCCCTCATGGTCCCGTTCTATCTTCTGTTCATCCTGAACGCATCGCTGGCACTGTTCAATCTCCTTCCCTTCGGGATCCTCGACGGTGCCAAGATCCTCAGGTGGAACACAGCGGTCTGGACCCTGATGATCATCATCGCGGGTGTGCTCTTCGGTCTCAGGATGTTCGGTCTGCTCCCCACGTTCCAGTACACCCTGGGATGACCTCTTTATACCCCGGCAGTACGCGTAAATCGCTAAATAGGGCGTAAATCAATATCGTCCAACATTATTAACGCGCATGAGGTCATAAGATGAAAGAGGCACTGATCGCACCCATCGCAGCCATCGTGGTCGTGCTCATGGCATTCGGTACCATGACGGTCACGAGCGGATTCGAAGACAATATTCCCGGAGAATCCACGGATCCCGTTGACCCCGTTGATCCTGATACGGGAGTCATATACGACGGAAACGGCGGCACCACGACCGGAGATGCAACGACATATGTGACTGAGAGCACCACGGTCATGGACAACATGTTTGCCTACGACGGGCATGTGTTCCTCTCCTGGAACACATCGAAGAACGGCTCGGGCACTGAGGTCGCATCGGGAACCACCGTCGAGGACGGGACCATCCTCTATGCCCAGTGGAAGACACTCGCCAAACTGGACATCAAGTCCGTCCAGATGGCAGATTTCGCCAGTGTGAACCTGTATCTCCAGAGTGGGGACGACGAGAGCACCAGGACAGAGATCACGGAAGCGGGAACATATTACCTTCCTGACACCGATCCGGTACTCGTAATGACGGACAAGACCGGTGCCGATGCTTACGCGCTCAACTCGCACGACGTGGCGTTCTACTACCCCGGCACATCCTGCTCCAAGCATATCGATGTCCAGGACAGCCATATCACGAGCATGACTGTTTCGGGTTCATCCGTATACAGGCACATCTCGTACACGGATACCGCCTATCCGCTGGTATTGACTCTGACAGGTTCGTCCACCAATGTGGACCTGCTCGTGTTCAATGGGAACGGTGCCACCACATCCGAGGACAAATCCACTGTCGTCATGAATGATGAGACGTCCGTACCTGCCAACATGTTCAACCCGCCCGCAGGCAAGGAGTTCTACAAGTGGAACACCGCGGCCGACGGAGGCGGTACCGACGTGGAGGTAGGTTCCACCGAGTTCCTGAACGGGATCCTCTACGCCAGATGGGTCTCCTGAAACTAAACGGAGCAGGGGGGCAACCCCTCTCCACTTGCATTTTTTTTCTCAAAAACTGAAAAGTGACGGGGCAAAGCCCCGTCTGGATAATGGTTTCACTGGAATTCGGGACAGGGGTACCTGAGGTCCCTCAGAGGGGTGCCGGTCCACTGTTCGGCCTTTCCGGGGTTGAGTATGTTCTTGGGGTCGAAGGCTGCCTTGATGGCCTTGATGACCTCGATCTCGGATTTCCTCTCGTCCTGGAAGTTGAGTGCCTTGGAGATTCCGACACCGTGCTCTCCGGTGACGGTTCCGCCCAGCTCGATGCACTTGGCGAAGATCTCGTTGACAGCTCCGAATCCCCTCTCCCACTCATCCTTCTTGGTGGGGTCGAGGACCATCTTGGTGTGGAGGTTACCGTCGGATGCGTGACCGTAGGTCGCGATGGTGACGTTGTACTTCTCGGCGGTCTTCTGGAAGAACTCGACTGCCTGGGGAACCTTGGACACGGGGACACCCATGTCGTCGGCAAGGGATACGGATACGTAACCGGGCTTGAGGACGGACAGCGAAGCAAGGACGGATTTCCTTGCGTCGGTCCATTTGGCAATCTCCTTCGCGTCGAAGGAAGGGGTGACGGAAACGGCCTTCTGGCTCTTCGCTACCTCCTCCACGATCTTGAGGTCCCTCTGGATGATCTCGTCGGTCTCTCCGTCGACCTCCACGATGATCAGTGCGTTGACGTCGGGCAGAGGGTTGCCGCGGGCCTTGTTGACCGCATCGATGCTGATCCTGTCCATGAGCTCGCAGGAAGCGGGGATCAGGGGCTTGGCGATGATGGCGGAGATGCACTCTCCCGCATCGACGACGGAGTTGAACGCACAGAGGCAGGATGCGGACTTCTTGGGCTTGGTGGTGATCTTGAAGGTGATCTCGGTGATGATTCCGAGGGTTCCCTCGGAACCGCACATCAGACGAGCGAGCTGGTATCCGGAGGAGTCCTTAATGGTGCGGGTTCCGGCACGGACGATGTCGCCGTTGGCTCTGACGAAGGTGAGTCCCAGGACGAAGTCCCTGGTGGCACCGTATTTGACCGCCCTCATACCGGAGGCGTTGGTGGAGACCATTCCTCCCACCTGGCATGCCTCGGCGGAACCGGGGGAAGGAGGGAAGAAGAACCCGTATTTCGCGAGCTCGTTGTTGAGGTCGTTGTAGACACAGCCTGCCTCCACATCGACCCACAGGTCCTTGACGCTGATGTTCCTGATCTTGTTCATCTTCTGCATGGCGACGACGATACCGCCCTTGATGGGTACGGCCGCACCGCAGAGACCGGTCCCTGCACCCCTGGGGGTGACCGGGATCTCGTACTTGTAGGCGATCTTCATGATTTCCGAGACTTCCTCGGTGGAGATGGGCTGGACGACTACCTCGGGGTCGTGGTGGTAGATGGATGAATCGAATCCGTAGGTGTAGAGCACGGCGGGGCTGGTGGAGATGCGGTCCTTTCCGACTACCTTCTCCAGTTCGTCGAGAATCTTCTGGTCGAGTGCCATTGTTATCGCGCACCCATCCCCGCGCCCGCTTATAATATGTTGCCTCAGAGGGCGGGGCAAACATATTTAAGATGGGAGGTTTAGCCTAGGCTATGAAATCCATGATCGTACTGCTCGGTCCTCCCGGAGCAGGAAAAGGAACCCAGGGCGAAAAACTCCAGACCGAACTCGGCTATGTCAGGCTCTCCACCGGAGATATGCTCCGCGAGGCAGTCAGGAACGGAACCGAACTCGGAAAGCTCGCCAAGACCTACATGGACTCCGGAGCACTCGTCCCCAACGATGTCATCATCGGACTCATGAAGGACAAGATCCAGTCCCTCGGCAAGGTTCCCGGTATCATCTTCGACGGATTCCCCAGGACCGTCGAGCAGGCAGAGGCTCTCGACAAGGAGCTCGACGTGGACCTCGCACTCAACTTCGATGTCGCCGACGAGGCACTCATCGAGAGGCTGACCCAGAGGCGTTCCTGCCCCAACCCCGACTGTCAGGCGGTATACCACCTCGTCTACAACCCCCCGAAATGCGAGGGCAAATGCGACAAGTGCGGTTCTGAGCTCTACCAGAGGGACGACGACAAGGCCGAGACCGTCAAGAACAGGCTGAAGACCTACCACGAGAAGACTCAGCCTCTCGTCGACTACTACACCAAGGCAGGAAAGATCTGCACCATCCCAGGAATCGGAGACATCGACGAGATCTTCGCCAAGGTGAAGAAGGCCATCCAGTAAACCTTTCACAGGGGCCTTCGGGCCCCGTCATTTTTCCAACCAAAACTATTAAAACCATTAGAGAATTGAGGCGATTACACAGCCCCGTAGTGTAGTGGTCAATCATCGGAGACTCTGGATCTTTGGACCTCAGTTCGAATCTGGGCGGGGCTACCACTTCTTCTAAAATTTCGATTGCTCCCGAAGGTTACGCTATGACTATAACTCCGCTCTCCATCGCACTCGTCGCATTGGGTGGAGCCATCGGTGCCGTACTGAGATTCACGGTCGGACAGTTCGTCGATTCCAGTCAGTTCCCGTGGGCGACGTTCGTCGTAAACGTCACTGGATCGTTCCTGCTGGCACTGATCACATTCTCGTTCACGGGACTGTCTGCGGAAACCCGCCTTTTCCTTTTCACCGGACTGTTCGGGGCATTCACGACCATGTCCACGTTCAGCCTCGAGACCACCCAGTTGCTGTTCGACGGGAAGACCCTGCAGGCCGGGATCAACATATTCCTGAACGCGGGACTCTGTGTCCTCGGTGCGATCCTCGGGAAATACGCAAGCGTGCTCTTCGCTTGATTCAAAAGGATAGGGCCGCCGGAGGTCCCGGACGGCCCGGTTAAGGTTTCAGAATTCGCTGCGGGTTCCGTCCACGATGTCCTTGAAGTAAGGCACCGCGTCCTCGGGTCCCCTGGCGATGAGGATGTCTCCGGCTTCCAGACGGCTGTTGCAGTTGGGACCGAAGATGTAGTCGTCCTCACGCCTGATGGCAAGGACGAACATTCCGCTGTTGGTGGCGAGGGATACCTCTCCGAGCGACTTTCCGGCCAGGATGGAATCGGGTGCCACCTTGGCAAGACAGAGTGTGGTGTCGGAATCCCTGATGGACATGGCGAGAACAGGGTGCTCCGCCAGTCCCCTCACTACGACATCGGCGACGGATTTCGCCGCCTCGGCGATCTCCAGGATGCTGACCATAAGACGGGTGGTGACGACCGCCCTTGCTACCTCATCGGGCATGGCACGGCTGACGTACGCGATCTCGTCCTGGATCCTCTCGGAGAGTTCCTCCATACGGTCGTTGAGGGCGATGACCTCCTCCGCGATCTCCACGTTGTCGTAGAGGAGAGATGAATATGCCAGATCCACCATCATCTCGGAGGTGTCCTTGAGTTCGAGGAACATGACTTCGAGTTTGGAGTTCATTCGTCATCCTCCCCTCTGAGCTCTTCGGTGAGTTCCTCTTCGACACGCTGATCCTCTTCAGCCGCTTCCTCGGCGACATCCTCGGGAACGATCTCCTCGAAATCCCAGGGCTTCTTGCCGTAAGCGTATTCTGTCAGCAGGTCGGCACCGTCGTCGGTACCGCGGACCACCAGGTCGTCGTTGGCCCTTATCTTCATGTCGTCCTCGGGATCGTAGGTCCATCCGTGACGGTTCTTGATGGCGATGATCTTGCATCCGGTGTTGGCCTCGACCGCGAGCCTGCCGATGGTGTTGCCCACCATGGTGGACTCGTTCTTGACCCTGACCATACGGATCCTCTCGTCGGATTCCAGCAGGATGTCGGTGATGAGCGGCCTCTTCTCGGGAGGGAACCTGAGGAGGCTGACGATATCGGATGCGGCTCCGGAGATCCTGTCGGCGGCGGATGCCACCTCGAGCAGACCGGACAGCTGCCTGGCGTCCTCCTTGGTCCTGCTGGAGAGCAGGGCCTTGTAACGGATGGCGAACTTCAGGTCGTCCATCTCGGTCTCCAGCTCGCGGACCCTGTTGGCCATGTTATCGCTGTTGTACATCAGCGATGCATAGGCGAGATCGACGATGATCTCCGAGGTATCCTTCATTTCGGTGAGTAATTCGCGGACGGACATGTCCACGTGGTCGAGTTTAGAAATATCATCGGAATCGCTCATTCGAGCACACTCCCGAGGGTGTCCGGGGCCTCCGTTAAGGCCGAACGCTGATGACTATTAGGCAACTATGTTCACCTGTGGTAAATCTTGCTTCTGACGGATGTTACGCGGTCGCGCGTATATTATTCTGTGCCCGCACGTCATTTATATAACAAAGAAGTACCCCGCTCCGAAGTAACATGGTTTGAGGTGGTTTTTTGTCCGGTAGGTACGGCTCAGCAAAGGGATTCGCGAAGCGCAACCGCGCTGTCATAACGATGGGTCTCTCTGCATTGGTCATCGCCGGAACCGCAGACCTGTTCGCCGGGATCCTCCAGGACCAGATGACCGGCTATCTCTTCGCCGGAATGATGATCTTGATCTACTCCGCCATCGGCATGCGCGGGAACATCTTCGGTGCCATGGGAAGCAGGATCGGTACCGCACTGAACATCGGTACCTTCGAGATGAGTCTTAGGAAGGGTACCGTACTCCGTGCCAACGTGGAATCCGCGATCCTCTTGACTCTTGTAATGAGCATCGCCATGGGTATCACCACCTGGGTCTCCGCGGAGCTGCTATTCAGCGATGTCATGAGTGTCTGGGACTTCATTTTCATCTCCACGGTCGGAGGTGTCGTCGCAGGGGCCATCGTGCTCGGATTCAACATCCTCATCGCGTATGTGGGGAACAAACGCGAGTGGGACGTGGACAACATCACCGCACCGCTCATCGCGGCCATCGGGGATATCGTCACCATGCCCCTCATCTTCGCCGCGACCTGGATGTTCCTGCAGGTCGACGGAGGCCTCGATTACAGCGAGACCGTCATCATGGGGATCAGTCTGGCACTTATCGCGGTCACTGTTGTATTCGCAGTTTATATCATGAAACGCAAGGTCAGCAGGAGGGACTTCAGCGGTGAGGCCAAACGTATCGTCGTGCAGTCCCTGCCCATCCTGATGATCTGCCTGATCTTCGAGATCGGAGCGGGAATCACCATCCAGAATCAGCAGGATTCGCTGGTGGAATACAGCGTGCTGCTCATCATGCTGCCCGCCTTCCTCAACCAGGGCAACGCCCTGTCGGGTATGCTCACCTCCAGGCTGTCCTCCATGATCCACCTCGGTACCCTCGAGGAGGGCTGGCTGCCCGGACGCGGGGCGTACGAGAACTTCGGCATCATGTACATCTGCGCCATGCTGACCTTCCTGTACATCGGCATCATCTCCTATGCGGCGGCATTCATCACCGGCGGAGGCAGCAACGTATCCTTCGCCATCGCCATCGCGGTCATCATGATCGCAGGATTCCTGGCCACCACCATCCTCAACATCCTCTCCTACTATGTCGCGGTAGCGGCCACCAAGTTCGGACTGGACCCGGACGACCACTGCATCCCGATCACCTCCTCGGTGATGGATCTGCTCGGTTCGATGGTACTCGTGATGATCGTCGGTCTGCTCATCTGACGCGCGCGTGTGCCCATACTTATTATAGGGCGAACGGCTACTGACCGTCAGGTATAATCATGATCAGCAGAGATGAAGTGTTGGCAAATCTCGGCCGCTATGACAAGAAGAACGCAAGGATCGGTGTTCTCGGATCCCACTCCGCACTCGACACCTGCGACGGTGCATACGAGGAGGGCTTCAAGACCCTTGCAGTGTGCCAGAAAGGTAGGGAGAAGACCTTCGACAGGTACTTCAGGTCCTACAACGACAGCAAGGGCAACCACCTCTGCGGATTCGTCGACGACACCCTTCTCGTGGACAAGTTCGTCGATGTCATGAAGCCCGAGAACCAGAAGTTCCTGATGGACACCAACACCCTTTGGGTCCCCAACAGGTCCTTCACCTCCTATGTCGACATCGACTCCGTCGAGAACGACTGGAAGGTTCCCATGATCGGAAGCAGGAACATGCTCAGGTCCGAGGAGAGGGGAGAGGCCCGCGACTATTACTGGATTCTCGAGAAGGCCAACCTCCCGTTCCCCAAGAAGGTGGAGAAGCCCGAGGACATCGACGGTCTCACCATCATCAAGGTCCACCACGCACAGAAGAAGCTCGAGAGGGGATTCTTCACCGCGGTCTCCTACGAGCAGTACGTTGAGAAATCCCAGGAACTCATCAAACAGGGTGTCCTGACCCCCGACTTCGAGAAGCACGCCAGGATGGAGCAGTACATCATCGGCCCCGTCTTCAACCTCGACTTCTTCTACGACCCCATCAAGGAGAACGGAGAGAAGGTGGAACTCCTCGGTATCGACTGGAGGTTCGAGTCCTCCCTCGACGGATACGTCAGGCTCCCCGGAAAACAGCAGGTGGAGCTCGAGAACGACGGAATCATCCCCGAGTACACCGTCTGCGGACACAACTCCGCCACCCTCAGGGAGTCCCTCCTGGACAAGGCCTTTGAGATGGCAGAGAAATACGTCGCCGCATCCAAGACCCACTACGACCCCGGAATCGTCGGTCCCTTCTGTCTCCAGACCTGCGTCGACAAGGACCTCCACTTCTACATCTACGATGTAGCTCCCAGGATTGGGGGAGGAACCAACGTCCACATGGATGTCGGACACCCCTACGGAAACTCCCTCTACCGTACCAACATGAGCACCGGAAGGAGGCTCGCCAGAATGGTCAGGGAAGGAATCGAGCAGGACAGGCTGGAGGAAATCGTTTCATGAACGCATACGCAAAAAGGAACAGGCTCGCCGTCCTGCTGCTCGCTCTGCTGACTGTGTTCTCTGCCGGAGCGGTACTCGCATCCGATGCATCCGAGGCAGACTCGTTCAATCCCAACGACATCAGTGCCTCGGGATTCAAGGAGGACAAATCCGGTACTCTGACCATACCCATCTCCACCGATGGACCCAGGACCGTCACCGTTCTCGTCAAGGAGGAGGGCAGGACTCTCGTCGACAGGCTGTTCACGAATGTCGAGGGCGATGTTTCCCTCAAAGTCAGCTTCGAACTCGGCGTGGGTGACCACAATATCATCGTTACAGTAAACAACGGCGACGACATCAACGTAAGCAAATCAATCGAGATCTCTGTCGACGAAGATATCTGGTCCAACATCACTACCTACATCGCCATCGTCGTGGTCGCCATCGTCGTCATCGTCATCGTTGTGCTTTACATGCGTGCGAAGCCCAACAACAAACCCACCACCACCTTCACCCAGCTGGAAGAAGAGAAGAAGGCCGCAGCCGCCGCTCCCGAGAAGGAGAAGGCAGCTCCCAAGACCGAGAAGATCAAATACACCAGCTCCAGAAGGAAGTGAACACAAACCCATCTATCGGGGGCTTCGGCCCTCATCTTTTTTTCCACCTTGAGTATGACAGTTAGTACACGGTTCCTACTGTTTATGCCATACCGTTTCCTGTTCTCAGTTAGCAGGTTTCTCTTCTGAACTTATGACAGTTCGTACCTGATATCCGGGAATACGCCGTATCTGGGAACAAGATGATGTCCAAAAGGGCCAATGATTAGAGAATTAGCTATCGGTCAAGGCAGATTTTCCTTTGTCTGGGTATGTGTAAACCGTAAGTGGGAACGAGGCCGGTAACAATAGCAATACCAATATTCTGAAAACACGGAAGCACATCCGTGAATAGAGGCAATGCGACGTGGGCCCATGGAGAATCTCTTGGACAGGATACGTCTGAAAGAAGGCCCTGGTAAACGGTATTCTCAAATATATCTCAGAACTTCAGTTTCGGTCACTTTCGGCCATCTCCCCCTCTTAACCTTATATACTCCGAGATTCTGGGAATATCCGATGAAGAC
>CACWTF010000006.1:0-21669 GCA_902763685.1 methanogenic archaeon
ATGATTTCAGGCTATATGCGTTTAACACGTGAAGAAGCATTTGCGATTCGCTATCATATGGGCTTTTCATCAAGTGAGCCAGCCAGTCAGGTTGGGAAGGCATTCGAATTGTTCTCCAAGGCCGCGGAGGCCGGCGATCCCTATGGCATGGCCATGCTCTCGATGATGTACCTCAACGGCGACGGCGTGAAGAAGGATTCACGCAAGGCGGAGGAGTGGTCAGAACGGTGCGAGGTGGCCGGGGATTTCGAGAAGATTGAGGCCGAGGGGATGGAGTACCTGATGTCGGGAAATACCATCCTGGCACGTTTGTATCTCATGCGTTCCGCGGTGATGGGTTCGCCCATATCCGCGAAGGCACTCGCATGCATCTACGAGCACGGCGAAGGGGTATGCAGGGATGCGGACGAAGCATCCGACTGGGAGGACACCGCGGACTGCAACGGATGGGACGAGGTCACCCGCACGGATCTTCTCGATTACGAGGGATGGTTCTCGAAATACGTGGAACTGGATGAACTCGAAGAGGACTGATCAGTTCTCGTCGATTGCAGGTATGGGGGCGTTGAGCTTCTTCAGCTCCTCGACTGCTTCCTCACACCCGTGTCTGGCGGATTCGGTGTACAGTTCGATGGCCTTCTCCCTCGAGCTGGCCACGCCTTCACCTTTGAGGTACATGTCGCCAAGGCTGCAGACTGCCAGCCAGCTGCCCTTCTCCGCAGCATCGCTGTAGAGGACGAATGCCTTGTGGAAATCCTGTTCGACTCCCCTGCCGTTCTCGAACATGTCCCCGAGGTTGCAGAGGGCATCCGCATTCCCGCCGTCGGCGGCCATGGCGTACCATTTGGCCGCTTCCTTGTAATCCTGCTTCACGTTGTTGCCGAAATCGTAGGCGACCGCGAGGTTGAACTGTGCCTCCGCGTTCCCCTGGGCGGCCGCGATCTTGAACCATGCGATGGCCATCTCGGGGGATGCCTCGGTGCCCTCCCCGTCCATGTACATCATGCCCAGGGCGGTCTGTGCGTTGGAATTGCCCTTGGCGGCGGCCTGCTGGAAGAGGTCGAACGCCTTCTTGTGCGATTTGGCGACCCCCTCTCCGTAATAATAGAGGGTGGCCAGGAGTTCCATGGCATCGGCGGAATCGAGTTTTATCGCCTTCTCCAGGAAGTTGATGGCCGTGGTCTCGGACTTGCGTACACCCCAGCCGAACCCGTAGAGACGGGCGAGGGCGATGCATGCCTCGGCACTGTCCTGTTCGGCGGCCGACCTGTACCAGGCGGCGGCTTGAGAATAATCTTTGTCGATGCCCTGGCCGTTCTCATACATCATACCCAGACGCAGCTGGGCGAGGGTGTATCCGGCGTATGCCGCACGTTCGAAGTACTCCCTTGCCTTGGCGTAGTCCTGCCCGACGTGGACGCCGTCGCAGTACATCGCACCCAGATTGACCATGGCCTCGACCATGCCCTGATCCGCGGCTTTGGTATACCACTTCAGGGCCTTCTTGGGGTCGTGTCTGTCGTTGCGGATGTCGGAATAGAGAAGGCCGAGGTTGAACTGTGCCTCCCTGACCCCCTTGCGGGCAAGACGGCTGTAGAGCCTGTGGGCACTCTTCAGTTCGCCGGCACTGACGTATTCGTAGCCCTTCTTCATCTCCTCGCTGACATCCATCGGGGGAAAGATACCGAACTCAGATAAAATAGTGGTCCTCGCGGTTTTTGCGGGGGAGGATCATTGCCAGTTATTCGGGATCGAGGCATCCCTGCCCTTGACCATGCGTTCGTAGCAGCGGATGGTGGTCTCCACATCGGCCGCCGCACGGTGGGCCTGAGTGACCTGGACCCCGAGATATTCGGCAACGGTCCCGAGGCGGTGGTTGGGGAGATCCTTGTTGCATCTCCTCGATATGCGCATGGTGTCGGTGAAATCGTTGCCGATGGGTTCGAGGCCCGCCTTCACGGCACCGTCGTAAAGGAAGTTCATGTCGAAGCAGGTATTATGACCCAGTACCATGTAGTCCCCGACGAAATCGAACAGTTCCGGGAGGATGTCCTCGGGCAGCGGGGCATACCTTACCATGTCCTTGGTGATCCCGGTGAGGCTGGTGATGAACAGCGAGACCTTACTTATCTCGCCCGGACGAACGAAACTGACCAGCCTGTCCCTGCAGATGCCGTCCTCCACCTTGTAGGCGGCAAACTCGATGATCCAATCCCCGGTGGGCCTCAGACCTGTGGTCTCGAGATCGATGCATACGTAATCGTCGGGCGAGGCTATGACGCTCTTTCCTCTTCCGGGGCGGGTGTTGGCACACAATTCTGTTCACTGCCTCGAAGTGATTATCTTAGAAATATCTTCGTTGCAGAGGTTCCCCAGTTTCATGACGAACGCGGTGTTCTGGACGGTGGCGGGTACGGTGCAGCGTACCGCCGAGGGGCGGTCCTGTCCGGCACGGTCGAGGTCCGTGATCAGCACATCCTTCGCACCTTTGAGGGAAAGGGGGATGACCTCGTATACGGTATAACCCGCAGGAGTCCTCTTGTCGACTACCACGGCACATCTCTTCTTGGTGCCGCCAAAGGGGGCGTCCGCAAGCCAAACCTCCCACTGCTTCGGAGAGTTCTGTCTCGAGGTCCCGGTCGGTTTGTAGTTGACTTTCATGATTGCGAATCGTCGCGGAACGATATAAAAGTTGGATGGAACGAAGAAGTCAGAAGTGGCGCGGAGAGGGAGATTTGAACTCCCGAGGGAAAAATCCCACAAGATTTCCAGTCTTGCGTCTTACCGGGCTGGGCTATCTCCGCTTTGTAGGGCGTCGTATTTGGTTCTTAGATAAAAAGGTTGGGCCTGCCTTCAGGACCAGTCGATATCCTCGCGGAGATCGTCCAGATGATGCCTGATGCTCCTGGCCTCCGCGATGGTCTCCTCCTCGATGTTAGCCAGCAGCACGCCTTCGTAGTTGCCCAGCTGCTCCGGTTTCTGACCGAGGGGGGTGAAGAGGGCGGAACCTCCGAAGAAGGGGCCGGCGGGGCCTTCGCCTATGTTGTTGCAGAATGCGGTGTAGACGGTGTTCTCCAGGGATCTGGCGGGTACGATGGTCTCCATGGCGAACCTCGACTTTTCCGCCGAGGCACTGGATACCAGGATCAGATGTGCACCGTTCTTCGCATAATGCCTGTGGAGTTCGGGGAACATCACGTCGTAGCAGACCTCGAGGCCGATGCGGATGCCCTTCCATTCCGCCATCACGGGAGCCTTCCCGGGTGTGAAGACGTCTTCGTTGTAGGGGGCGAAATTGGCGAGATAGAGCTTGTCGTATCTCACGGTCCTGTCGGGAAGGAACAGTGCCAGGGAGTTGAATAGGCGGTCACCGTCCCTGACGGGGATGCCGGTAGCGATAGCGACATCCCTTTCCTTGGCGATCCCGGAGATGATCTCCTCCGCGTTCTTCGCATCGAACCTGCCGCTGCCGTATCTGGTGACGAACAGTTCGGGGAAGAGGTAAAGGTCCGCATCCAGCGAACCGACAGCGTTCCTGATCCTGTCAAGATTGGTATCGACGTCTTCCGATGAGGCGTATTGGCAGATGGCTAGCCCGAGTCCCATGCGGAAAGGATGCTGGTATGCGTAAAAAAGGCTTATCGTTTTGTATTTCCTAAGCAATCAGTGGTGCATGGTGTTCCGCGAACTTCACAGGATGACCGCAGACGATGCGGATGTTCTCAGGGATTTTATCAGGGACACCGCTGCGGATGCCCACGCCTGCGGAGCGGTGGTCGGCATAAGCGGAGGCATCGATTCCGCCGTCGTTACCAAGCTCTGCGCGGATGCACTGGGGCCGGACAGGGTATTGGCCTTGTTCCTGCCTACGGATTCCACTCCCATAGAGGACTACCGTCAGACCCGTGAGATGTGCCAGCAGTGGGATGTGCGTTATGATGTGATCAACATCCAACCTTCCGTGGACGCACTCTGCGGCCAGCTGATCAAACCCGGGGACAATCCGCTCCAGAGGGGGAACATCGTCGCCCGCTGCAGGATGATCGCACTGTTCGACCGGGCCAAACGCGAAGACGCCCTGGTTTTCGGTACTTCGAACCGCAGCGAGCTGCTCATGGGGTACATGACCAAGTTCGGTGACGGTGCAGAGGACGCCACCCCCATGTACGACCTCTACAAGACCCAGGTATGGGAGATCGCGGAGATCATCGGGGTCCCGAAGGAGATAATCGACAAGGTCCCCACTGCGGGACTCTGGGACGGTCAGACCGACGAGAAGGAGATGGGTATAACCTATCGTGCACTGGACAAGGCATTGAACGTCCTGGAACAGGGCGGTTCCGACGAGGACATGGCCGAAGCAGCCGATATCACCGAGGCAAAGGCTTCCGAGCTTAGGGCAACGGTGAGGATCATGGCCCATAAGCGTAATATTCCTGCACATCCCGCTGTCCGTGTCGGCGGTTCCGCCTAAAATCTTCCCTTTTTACGCCCGGAAGTAAGGATGACTTATATGGTTGGACAAGTATTCCAACCTCGTTACAGAGGCCTGTTCATGGATGCCATCAGGGAGGACGAGAGGTACGTATACGTCGGCGGTAAGAAACTCAAACGCGGTTTCACCACCGGTTCCTGTGCGGCCGCCGCATCCAAGGCCGCCGCACTGATGCTGATCTCCGGCAACCGTGTGGATTCAGTCGATATCACGACCCCCCGCGGGATAACTCTCCATATCCAGATCGAGAAGCAGGGGATCCACGAGGATTATGCGGTGTGTGCGGTCCGCAAGGACGGCGGGGACGATGCCGACGACACCAACGGGGCATACGTGTTCTCCAAAGTATCCCGTTCGGACATTCCCGGGATAGCCATCGACGGCGGTACCGGAGTGGGGAGAGTGACCAGGAAAGGACTCGATCAGCCTCCCGGCAATGCCGCCATAAACCACGTTCCCCGCAACATGATCACCGAATGTCTGGAGGACGTCTGCCAATCACTGAAGTACGCCGGCGGTCTGGCGGTGGAGATCTCCGTCCCCGAGGGCGAGACCATCGCCAAGAGGACGTTCAACCCCCGTCTCGGAATCGTTGGGGGGATATCCATTCTGGGTACCAGCGGTATCGTGGAGCCCATGAGCGAGACCGCCCTCCTCGGTTCCATCAAGGCCGAGATGAAGATGTTCATGGGGAGCGGAAGGAAGTATCTCCTAACTGTTCCCGGCAACTACGGTAAGGATTTCGTGAAAGCCTATCCCGCGCTCGAGGGCCAGCAGCCTATCGAATGCAGCAACTTCATCGGTGATTTCCTGGACATGGCCATCGAGCTGGGAGCTGAAGGTGTTCTGCTGGTTGGTAACCTGGGAAAGCTGGTCAAACTCGCGGGAGGCATCATGAATACCCACTCCCGCAATGCGGATTCTAGGATGGAGATCCTGGCATCCAACGCGATAATGGCAGGTGCCGATGCAGGGACCGCCAAGGAGATTATGGGGAGTATTTCCACCGACGATGCCCTCGAGGTACTGGACAGGAAGGGTCTGATGAAAGAGACCATGGATCTCCTCATCCCGAAGATCGAGTTCCACATGAACCATCGCGTGAAAGGCGACATCAAGGTCGCCGCGATAGTATTCTCCACGGAATTCGGAATCCTGGGACAGACCCCGTCGGCCGATGAATTACTGGCAAAAGTGGGGGCAAAGGAATGAAAGCAGCGATAATCGCATTCACGACCAATGGATGCAGGACCGCCAAGGCTGTCGCGGGAGCATTCCCCGAGGGCGAAGCCGACCTGTTCGCCAAGAGCACTTCTGATGAACTGGGTCTCACCCACGTGGACACCTCCATGAGGGCATGGACCGAATCCGCATTCGCGGAATACGATGTGATCGTGTTCGTCGGTGCCGTTGGTATCGCTGTCCGCGAGATAGCTCCGTTCGTGAGATCCAAGGATGTTGATCCCGCGGTGATATCCGTCGACGAGAAAGGGAAATTCTCGATCCCCGTTCTGTCCGGTCACATCGGAGGTGCCAACGGAATCGCCGTTCGCATCGCGGGAGAGATCGGTGCATTGCCTGTGGTGACCACGGCCACCGATATCAACGGTAAGATCGCCATAGATTCATTTGCTGTCAATAATAATTTGACAATTACTTCACTCAAGGCCGCCAAGGATGTGGCGGCACGCATACTGGCGGGTGATCCGGTCGGATTTATCTCCGACGTTAAGGTCATCGGCGAGATACCTGCGGAACTCCGCGGTCCGGTTGATTCCCCCACGGGCGTGTACATCGGCAGGGAGAAGAAGGAACCGTTCGCCGACACGCTCCGCCTGGTCCCCCGCGACCTGGTCCTCGGGATCGGGTGCAGGAGGAATACGCCGCAGGCCGACATCGAGTACATGGTGTCGAATGCCTTGGCGGAGATAGGTGCTGATATGACCCGTGTGAGGGCGGCTGCGAGCATCGACCTGAAGAAGGATGAGAAGGGTCTGCTCGATTTCGCTGCGGATCACAGGATCCCGATCACGTTCTTTACTTCGGAAGAACTTAATGCTCTCGAAGGGGAGTTCTCCAAATCAAACTTCGTGCAGTCCGTCACCGCCGTGGACTGCGTCTGCGAACGTTCGGCCATCAGGGCATCCCGCGAAGGGAAACTGATCCTGAGGAAGTTCGCAGGGAACGGTGTAACAGTCGCTGTCGCCGCAGAGGAACCCGCGGTCGACTTTTCAAAGGTGAGAAGATGAAACAGAATGTCCTGGTATTCGCCGGTACCACGGAAGGGGGAGCGATCACAGAGCTCTTGGCCAATGCCGGTGTCAAAGTGCATGCGTGTGTAGCTACAGAGTACGGACGTACCTCCGTAAAAGAGCACCCTAACGTGGAGGTTTCCTCCCGTCCCCTCTCCCCCGAGGAGATGCGTTCGCTGATGAAGGAATACCCTGTCGTGGTGGATGCCACCCACCCGTACGCCACCCGCATAACCGGTCATATCAAAGAGGCATGTTCCGACACCGGTGCGGAATACATCCGTCTCAAACGTCCCGCATCCGATACCGCCGGCGACGATATCGTGTGCGTCGACAGCATCGATGCCGCCGTGGAGTACCTCAAGGGTACTGAAGGCAACATCCTCGTTACCACAGGCAGCAAAGAGCTTGCCAAATACGCGGCCATCCCCGATTTCAAGGAGAGGGTGTTCGCCAGGGTCCTTTCCACCTCGGCCAATGTGGCTGACTGTGTAAGTTACGGCTTCGAGGGCAGGAACCTCTTCGCCATGCAGGGCCCGTTCTGCGAGGAACTGGATTACGGGATGCTCCTCCAGACCTCCGCCAGATATCTCGTTACCAAGGATTCGGGTGCCCCCGGCGGATTCTCCGAGAAGATCAGTGCGGCACGCAGGGCGGGAGCCACGATCGTGCTGGTCGGAAGGCCCCCCGAGGATCCGGGTATGGATTACCAGGAGACCGCCAGATTCCTGGCGGAGAAGCTGGGATTCGAGATCGGCGGTCCGCAGGCCCGCATCCTCTCCATCGTGGGAACCGGTGTCGGTCCCGGGACCGGTATCACCTCCGCTGCCGCCCAGGCCGTGAGGGATGCGGACTTGGTCGTCGGTGCCGAACGCATGCTGCAGATTCCCGAAGCTGCAGGCAAGGCATCGCTTTGCGAGTACGCCCCCTCCAAGATCTTCCCCTATCTCGACGAACATCCCGAATTCACCAATATCGCTCTGTTGGTCTCCGGCGACGTGGGTTTCCACAGTGCCGCCAAATCCATGCTTGCCAAGGTGGACCCGCAGAGGTACGACGTGAGGCTGCACTGCGGTATCTCCTCCGTGCAGTATCTATGTGCCAGAGCAGGCGTTCCTTGGCAGGATGTGAAGCTCATCAGTGCCCACGGCAAGATGGCGAACATCGTCGGCAACGTGAGGTACAACCCGGCCGTCTTCACCCTTCTGAACGGTAAGGAAGGGGTTAAAGAGATGTGTTCCCAGCTCATCAGATTCAACATGGGCGGCGTGAAGGTCGCCGTGGGCTGCGATCTCGGTTACCCCGAGGAGAAGTTCATCTACGGCAGTCCCGAGGAAGTCGCATCCTCCGACCTGGGCGAACTCTGTGCCGCACTCATATTCAATCCCTGCCCAGACAGCAGGAATCCCATAAGCATCCCCGATTCGGAGTTCATCCGCGGCGATGCCCCCATGACCAAATCCGAGATCAGGGCACTCTCCGTGGCAAAACTCAAACTCCGTCCCGATTCAGTCGTGTACGATGTCGGTGCCGGAACCGGTTCCGTCTCCGTGGAGATGGCACTGGTGGCCATCGACGGAACGGTCTATGCTGTGGAGAAGGAGGAGGAAGCAGCGAAGCTAATCGAGGAGAACAGCCGTAAGTTCGGTGCACCCAACATCGAGGTGATCCGCGGTCTCGCCCCCGAGGCCATGAAGGATCTTCCTGCCCCCACCCACGTGTTCGTCGGCGGTTCCTCAGGCAATTTGAAGGATATCGTCGCTGATGCATTGCGCAAGAATCCCAACGTCAGACTGGTGGTCAATTCCGTCACCCTGGAGACCATCTCCGAGACCCTCGAGCTGCCCCGTGTGTGTGCGGTCGAGCAGGAGGAGATCGTATGCGTGAACGTGGCTAACTCGAGGCATCTGGGACGTTATAATCTGATGACCGCTCAGAACCCCGTATACATAGCTGTGTTCAGGGGGAAGCCCCAGTGAGTCAGGCCCGTTTCATGATAGCCGCCCCGGCCAGCGGGAGCGGCAAGACACTGGTCACCTGCGGGATCCTGCAGGCCCTGGTCAACAGGAAGATGAAGGTCGCATCCTTCAAATGCGGGCCGGATTACATCGACCCGATGTTCCATGCAAGGGTCATCGGTACCATGTCCAGGAACATGGACTGCTTCTTCTGCGACGACGATACCCTCAGATACCTGTTCTGCAGGACGGCCGAACCCAACGACATCTCAGTAATCGAAGGTGTCATGGGATTCTACGACGGCATGAAGGCGGCCAGCACCGACGGCAGTTCCTATGACGTCTCCAACAAACTCGGGGCACCCGTGATCCTGCTGGTGAACTGCAAAGGTGCCAGCGTGTCCTGTGTTCCCGTCATCAAGGGTTTCACGGAGTTCCGTCCCAACAATATCAAGGGGGTGATCCTCAACAACATGTCCCCCCATGTCTTCGAGGAAGTGAGGAAGATCATCGAGGCCGAGACCAAGGTGAAGGTCATCGGGTATGTCCCCAAACTGAAGGACATCCATCTCGAAAGCAGACATCTGGGTCTCATCCTCCCGGACGAGGTCGTGGCCCTGAAGGACAACCTCAACAGGCTCGCTGGCATACTCGAGGAGACCCTCGATATTGATGCCTTGATATCCATCGCGGATTCCGCCCCCAGACTCAAGGGAAAGGCTCCCGCGGTCAGCAGGCTTCCCGGGAAGGTCAGGATCGGTCTCGCCGACGATGACGCGTTCTGTTTCACCTACGAGGACAACGTGGCCCTCCTGGAGGAATGCGGTGCGGAGATAGTCAGGTTCTCCCCCATCCGCGATAAGAGATTGCCCGAGGGCATCCAGGGTGTGATCCTTTCCGGAGGATATCCCGAACTCCACGGCAAGGCCCTCAGCGAGAACGAATCGATGAGGAAGGATCTCTTCGAGAAGGTCTTCGGAGGTATGCCGTGTCTTGCCGAGTGCGGCGGATTCATGTATCTCCACGAGGTGATGGAGGATTCCGAAGGCGTGAAACGCAGGATGGTCGGTCTGGTGAGCGGAGAGGTGCACAACACCGGCAAGCTGTCCCGTTTCGGATATGTCACACTGTCCTCCCAGGATCCCAATTCGATCCTCGGCGAGAAAGGTGCCAGAGGACACGAGTTCCATTATTGGGACAGCAGCAACTGCGGCGATTCATGGGAAGCCGTCAAGACCTCCGGCAAATCATACAGGTGTTATCACGAGGAGGGGAGCCTGGTGGCAGGCTACCCCCACCTCTATTATTACTCCAACCCGGAGGTCCCGTATAGGTTCCTCCGCAGGTGTGCGGAGTACCGTCCCTGATCAGTGGATGTCGCCCATCAGCATGCCGGAGACGGTTGCGACGATGATGGCGACAGCGAGACCCAGCAGCAGGCACAGCAGCTGTTTGGGATCGTTGCCCCTGTGGTGGAACGCCTCGGGGAGGATGTCGCACATGGTCACGAACATGAAGATTCCCGCGGACAGACACAGGGCGGGGCCGGTGTAACTGAACTCGCCGCTGTTGAGGAAGGCGTAGGACGCGACCGTGGCCAGAGGGGACACGAGACTGAAGATGATCAGATAGGTCCACGCGGTCCTGGGGTTCTCTCCCATGATCATGGTGGAAGCGAGTGAGAACGCGACGACAGTCTTGTGGAGGCAGAGTCCGACCAGTACGAGGAGCCCGACATCCTCTCCCGCAGTGAATGCTGCGGCAAGTGCCAGACCGTCGAAGAACGAGTGGATCGCAAGACCGGAGAACGCGGACAGGGAGGTGATGCTGTGTGCATGCTCGTCCTCGCCGTGCTCGTCGAAGCCGAGGTATGTCTTCACCAGGAAATCGATGACGAACAGGAGTACGAATCCCGCCAATACCATGTAGCAGGCGGTATCGAAATCGAACTCAGCTTCTACAGTTTCGTGAAGTGCCTCGGGAAGAAGCATGATGAAGAGCACTCCGAGCATCACTCCGCCGCTGAATGCGATGAGTGTGTGGAGGTGGTTGTTATCACGTTTCAGGAGGAACGGCAGGTAGCATCCTACGAGCGTGATGCCGAAGAGTACCGCTGAAACGATGATGACAGTCACTAATTGGTCCATGCAGCGTTTCAAATGGAACTACTATTAAAAACAAAGCGTTTAGTTAATAATGTCCGGGCTTGCGGCGGTCGGGAATTAATAATCTTCCGATATTTTTTATTAAGGTCAATACGATTTTACATCATGGCAATCGTAAGCATCTCACTCAGCGATGAGAACCTGAGGCTTTTGGACAAGATACAGGAGACCTATGCTCTGAAAGGCCGCAGCGATGCGGTCCGTACCGCTCTGAATTCCGCCGCATCCGAGATGCAGGACATGGAGGATCTGGAGGGGAACGTGGAAGGCGTCCTGATTACTATCCGCCGCGATCACGCCGATCCGTGGATGAGCCTCATCCAGGCGAAATACGTCGGATCCATCAAGACCCAGCTCCATTCCCACCTGAAGAACAAGAAGTGCCTTGAGGTCATGATCATCTCCTGCACCGCAGACGAACTCCGTTCCATGATGCACGAGATACAGGGGTCGGGAAAGGCCGATTACGTAAGGTTCGTACGCAGCTGACGTTATGAACCGATCCCGTCCACGCGAAAGGGAGATAAACGGCAGTTCACTATCTTAAGGGGAGTTGAGACCCCATGTCGAGATCGTCAGAGAACTCGAATCCGCACATCCCGGCAACGTCTACGACAACCTCAGTATCAAGGCCTACTCCGTGAGTGCCTGAAACCTCTCCCTGAACACGGTTTTCGGGGGAAATCCCCTTTCCCCGCGGGGATTCCGGGGCCTTCGCTGTCCGGAGAAATTAACTTTCGACAGTTATTTTTTATACCGTCAAGGCATCCCGTTTCATGGATGGGATGTAGAGATGTGGGTATCACGCTCTTTTGACAGTGTCGGCTCTCGCGCGAGGGCCGTATTCGGCAAGCTCCGCGGAGCGTTTGCCGGCCGTACTGACGACGACTATGAGGACGAACCTCTCGCCATCGAGGCCCCCAGGGGACTCGACCGGAACGATTTCGAGGCTGTGAGGGTCGGAGACTCTGCGGATTCCCCCGAGGTATTCGTGGCCAAGCCTACCGAGGCTGCATACTTCGAAATCGAGGAAGCATACGCACCAACTCTCGTGGGAGCTTCCAGGATGGATGCCCGTGTGGATGACATCGTGGAGCCCAGGTCCCGCAGGGAGAAGGCAGCCGCAGGAGAACCCGCGGATCTGTTCATCAACGCCCTCAGGAGACCCGTGCACCAGAAATTCGATTCTTCCGCACCTGTCTTCAAGAAGAAGGCCGAAGTGGCCCCCGTATCTGCCCCTGCCACCGAGGTAGAGCCCGTGGTGGAGCAGATCGTCTTCGAGGCGGAGGATGTCGCGGAGCAGACCGAAGTGGTCGTCGCACCCGAGGTAACCGCCGAGGAAGTGGAGACTGTCATCGACGAGACCGTCATCGAGGCACCCGTCGCAGAGGTGCCCGCAGCGGAGACCCCTGCTGTCGAAGTCGCCGCAGAGGAGAACCTCGAGATCCCTGCCATCAACATCCCTGTAACAGAAGCTTCCGTCGAGGAGCCTGTGACCGAAGCAGCCGAGGAGCTTCCCGCTGTCGAGGCCGAACCCGAGATCGAGGTGGCCCCCGTCGCTGAGCCCATCATAGCCCTCCCCGCACCTGCCGCACCTGTCGAGGCCGCAGCCGAGGAGGAATACGACTTCTCCATGTTCGACAACCTCGAGACCGACGACTCCCGTGTGGAGTACGAGATCAGCCACGATGTCGGAAAGGAGGAGACCTTCGCTGTCGAGGCACCTGTCGCCGAAGCAGCGGAAGAGGAGAACCTCGAGATCCCTGTCATCAACATCCCTGTCGCCGCCGCAGTTACTGAAGAGCCTGCAGTCGAAGCAGTGGAGGAACTCCCTGCAGCAGAAGCGGAGCCCGTCGTCGAGGACGACACCGTGTTCGACGTCGCCTCCCTCGTCGCAGTGGAGCCCGCTATCACCGAGGCCCCTGTCGCCGAAGCAGCGGAAGAGGAGAACCTCGAGATCCCTGTCATCAACATCCCTGCCGCCGCCGCAGTTGCTGAGGAGCCTGCAGTCGAAGCACCCATCGCAGAGGAACCCGCAGTCGAGGCCGAACCCGTCAGGACCCTTCCTGCCAAGGTCGTACTGTCCCTTCCCCAGAAGATCGAGATCCCCGCACTCGAGAGGTCTGCTCCCGAGCAGGATGTGGTCTCCGGATACACCGCCGACGAGATGGCCGAGACCTCCGTCGCTGTCAAGGAAGAGAAAGCCTCCGAGACCGAGACCATCGGCGAGGTCAAGGCCCAGCTGCCTCCGGTAATCCTCAACGAGGACCGCGATGTCCTGTTCGCCTTCAGGGGAGAGCTCGAGTCCGACGAGTTCGAGTTCATAAACACCTCCTACGACGACAACCTCGCCTTCCGCGAGGACTATCTCGACGAGACCGAGAGGACCTTCAAGATCAGGGCCAAGATCGAAAGACCCAGATTCAACGGCGACCTCAGGTCTTTGGCCTATTACTGAAACCCTACCGCCCCCTTCGGGGGGCTTCCCCTTTTCCCATCGACTTTATATCTGTAAGGAAAATACCGCCATCATGGAACTGGCCATCGCCCCGATCCTCATCATGTTGCTGGTACTTTTCGTACTGGCTCGTGTGTTCGCCGCTATCATCGAGAAATTCGGATTCCCCGGACTGATCGGAGAGATAATCGTCGGTATCCTCATCGCGAACATCGTGATCAATGATACCTCCCTCGTCACCCTTCTGGATCTGGAGGAACGTACCAACAACTATTCGATTCTGTACACCTTCTCCGAACTGGGAGTCATCTTCCTGCTGTTCTCGGTGGGACTGGAGACCAGGGTCAAGGACCTGTTGGGTTCCGGTAAGACCGCATTCCTGGTCGCTCTCCTCGGAGTCATCGTCCCCTTCGTCCTCGGATTCGCATATCTGACCTGTACCGGCGGAGAGTTCGAGGCAGCGATGTTCCTGGCAGCCGCGATGGTCGCCACCAGTGTCGGAATCACCGCCCGCGTCATCAAGGACATGCACCTGATGGACAAGAAGGAATCCAGAATCATCATCGCCGCGGCAGTCATCGACGATGTGCTCGGTATGATCGTCCTTGCCATCGTGAAGGGCATCGCCGGATCCGACGGCGGACTCGAGATTCTCGATCTCCTCATCGTCATCCTGAAAGCCGTGGTCTTCGTGGTCGGCGTGATCCTCCTGGCCAAATACGGCGTCCCCAGGCTCGCATCCTGGTGGGTATCGGCCAACAGTAAGGCCAAGACGCCCCTGAAGGTCCCCAACCCCCTGGTCCTCGCCATCATCTGCTGTTTCTTCTTCGCCTGGCTGGCGGAGGAGCTCGGTCTTGCGGCGATCATCGGTTCCTTCCTCGCGGGAATGCTCTTCGCAGATTACGCGGAGAAGACCGGACTCATCGAGAAGGTGGAGACCATCACTGCACTGTTCATCTCCTTCTTCTTCGTACACGTCGGACTGCAGGTGGAGATAGGTTCATTCGACAACTTCCATGCGATCGCAGAGGTTATCGTGATCATCCTGCTCGCAGTCGTCTCCAAGTACATCGGATGCGGATTCGGTGCGAAGATTGCCGACAGGAGCATCTCCAAGGAATCCTTCAACATCATCGGTTTCGGAATGGTCCCCAGGGGAGAGGTCGGTATCATCATCGCTTCCATAGGACTCACCAGCGGCATCCTGAGCAACGAACTGTACTCCGTCATCGTCATGATGGCTGTGGCCACCACCATCATCGCCCCGCCCATCCTGTCCTCCGTATTCAGGAGGAAGTACAACAACCACGAGTACTACGAGCAGGAATGAAACTCATTGCTGGGACATGTGTCCCGGCCTTCTTTTTTAACACTTATGGGAAAAAGTGTGACGACGTTACGCGGAGCTAATGCGTATCTGTGAATTGTTTCCCAATCCAATTGCCGGTTCAGCTCATGGGCCAGAACACGGGGAGGCAGAGGATGAGGATGGTGAAAACGATGGCGGCACCTACGACTACCTTGGGGCCGAGCTTGATACCCTTGCTGTCTTCGGAATCGAAGTACCTCATCAGTCCTGCGGAGGAGGAGAAACCTTCTCCTTTTTCTTTTGCCATTGGATGCCCATCCCAAGTACGATATAATAAACTATCGCACGTGTTAACCGAAAAACCCTTTTATATAGTGCTGATAGGGAGGGCCGATTAGTATGCACTGGGCAGATGTAATCGCTAAGAGTATCGCAGAAAAGGCAGAGAAGCCCCTCATCGCAACAGGTATCAGTCCTACCGGAATCATCCACGTCGGCAGCCTCAGGGAGGCAATCACCGGAGAGTCCATCCGCAGTGCGGTGGAAGGACTCGGAAAGGAAGCCAGACTCATCTATCTCATCGACTCGTTCGATCCCCTCAGGAGGAGGTACGATTTCCTTCCCCCCGAGTATGAGAAATACGTGGGAATGCCCATCTCGAGGATCCCCTGCCCCTGCGGAAAGCATAACAACTACGCCCATCACTTCGTGCAGCCCTTCCTTGACGCCGTCGACTCACTCGGAGTCCACTGCGAGATCATCTGGACCAGCGACCTCTACGCCCAGGGAAAATTCGCTGAGTGCATCGACCTGACCTTCAAGAAGAGGAAGGAGATCATCAACATCCTCCACGAGGTATCCGGCAAAGAGCCCAACCCCGATTACGCTCCGTACGAGCCCATCTGCGAGAAGTGCGGACGCTACACCAAGCCCATCTTCGACACCTACGAGTATCCGTTCGTCAAGTACAACTGCAGCTGCGGACACTCCGGTACCGCCGATATCCGCAAGGATGACGGAAAGCTCACCTGGAGGCTCGAGTGGCCCGCCAAGTGGAAGATCTTCGGAACCAACGCCGAGCCCTTCGGAAAGGACCACGCTGCCGCGGGAGGTTCCTACGACACCGGTAAGAGAATCGCACCCGAGATCTTCGGTATCGAGGCCCCCTACCCTGTGCCCTACGAGTTCGTACAGCTGAAGGGTGTCGGACAGATGCACAAGTCCCTCGGATGTTCCGTTACCGGTTTGGACGCCATCCGCATGACCCCTCCCGAGGTCCTCAACTATCTGTTCCTCAGGGTCCCCACCAACAGGGCAATCGACTACGATTCCGGAATCGGACTCCTGGATGTCGCTGACGAGTACGACAGGATGGAGGTCGCATACTTTACCAAGGAGTACGACGAGGCCGCAGAGAACGTCGTACGTGCCTACGAGATCGCACAGCACAACCATGTGCCCGAAAAACTCCCGGTACAGGTATCCTGCAGGCACCTCGTCAACGTGGTGCAGCTCGCTGACACCTTCGAGGAGCAGATGAAAGTCCTCTCAAGGACCGTCGACATCTCCAAAGCCACCGAAGAGGACATGAGGAGGATCAAGAAGAGGTGCGAGTGCATCAGGTACTGGTTGAACACATTCGCCCCCGACATGGTGAAGTTCTCCGTCAGGCAGACCATTCCCCAGCACATCACCCTCGAGACCCTCGACAAGGCATTCCTTCAGACCCTTGTCCAGAGGATGAACGACTGCAACTGGGATGCGGAGACCATCAACAACATCATCTCCACTCTCGGAAAGGAGTCTCCCCTCGGTTCGAAGGGTGCCTACAAACTCATCTACAACCTTATCATCGGACAGGACCGCGGACCCAGGCTCGGGCCGTTCCTTGCTTCCCTTGATAAGCAGTTCGTGATAAACAGGTTCAATCAGGCAGCCTACAACTGAGGCTGCCCGAGGGGGCTCACACCCCCTCAGATTATTTTGAAAAGTTTCACATTATACCCATCTGGGTCAGTTTCTCAGGAAGATACGTGTCGGTCACGTAGTCGAGACCGTACTTGGCCAGAGCCTGCTGCTCAGCCTTCTTGTTCATCTCCAGCATGGCACGGATCTCCGTGTCCCAGAACTCGTCGGAGAACCTGGGGTCGCTAAGCTCCGCCTTGAGGGCACCGATGTCCTTGTCGCTGAGCTTGTCGGTCGGCAGATCATAGTTCAGGATGTCGGATGCGGTGATGCCCACGAACTGTGCGGTGGGCGTCGCAAGATAATCCGAGATGTGTGCGGTCTTGATGGCACCGTATGCGATGGACGCGAAGATTCTGAACGACCAGGGATCGCCATCGGTGAACACGACGATGGGAAGTCCCTCCTCCTCGTTGAGTCTCTTCAGCAGTCTCCTGGTGGACCTGGTGGGCTGACCCGACAGGTGGACCAGCAGGCAGTTCTCCCTCTCCGGGAACCCGTTCTCGATGAGACGGGCGAACATTCCTCCTGTCTCCAGGGCCATGACGAACTTGATGTTGTCGTTTTTGATCTCGAAGGTCTCCTTCTCCACACTGTACGGGATACCGAATCCGGTCTCGGCGACGTCGTCCATACAGTTGAAGGTCTTCATTCCCTTCTTGGTCCTGGTACGGAAGTTGATGTCTCCGTACACGTGGGCGCTTCCCTCCTCGGGTCTGAGCTTGAAGTCCTCCCTCATGCAGTGGGTGACGGTCTCCAGGTCCTCGGCCAGGAGGTTGCTCTCGTCCTGGGTGTGGAACTTGGCGCGGTTCCACCCCTCGGAGATGTAATACATCTCCCTTAAGGTGGATGATTTGTCCTCGCGGATCATCTCGTTGATGAAATCCGTGGTGTAAGCGGTACGCAGCATGGTGGTGGCACCCTGCGTGGTCTTGGCGGTACGGAGGGTCTTCATGCTCCCGTACTTCCATACCTGCGTCATGGGGTCGAACTCGATGTTCCTCTTCGACCTCAGGGGCAGGCGCATGGCGGGGATGTCGCCCTTCTCGAGGTCGGCGTAGATGTCCTCCGCGATCTTGGTAAGGCTCTCCAGTGCGGTCTTCTGTCTGTCGTTCATTCGTCTGCCTCCTTTTCGAATTCCTCTTCCTCGAGGGCTTCCGCCTCCTCCTCTTCTTCGTCGGAGGTGTCCTGGATGTAATCGTCCTCGCTCTCCGTGATCTTCATTCCCTTGATTCCCCAGTCTCCGGGCAGGGATTCGGCACCCATGACCATTACGGGGTTGATCCCCGAGATGTACACATCGTCGGGGTCGAAGGTGTCGGCCATGTCTCCTCTGAGTTCGAAGGAGATCCTGACGCTGGTGGAGGCCGGCAGGTCCTTGATGAGCCATTGCGATTTGCCGTCCTCTTTGGCGGAATCGAAGAACGCTCCGCCGGTGATGGTGTCGTTCATGCATTCCGCGGGTATCTGCAGGTGTATCATGAAGGAGTGGGGGCGGACGGTGTAGTTGTAGATGTCGTAACTGATCCTCCTTCCGCCGTCGATCCTCTCCTTGACGGGTTCGATCCACACGACGTTCATGATCTTGGAGATGGTCTGGCTGAGGTCGGGTACAGGTTTCCCGAGCTGTTCCGCCACCTTCTTGGCAAGGTCGGGCAGGATGCCCTGTACGATATCGAACTTCTCGTGGGTCTTGCTCTTCTTGTCCATCTTGTTGAGGTGGCTCTTGAGATTCCTGGCACATAGTTTGAGGGCGGCGATGATCTCCTCTTCGATCTCGGGGAAGGTGGCGATGGCCTCCTTTCCTTCGGAGGTGAAGGGCACCTTGGTCGATGCTACGTGGACCAGGATGATGGCGGGTCCGTAGGGGAGACCCTTCCCTCCCCTCTGCTCGAGACCGTATCTCCTCCAATCGACCTCTCCGACAGCTTTAGTGATTACATCGGCACCCTGCTGGTAGAGCAGGGGTACGCGGTTGGCGAACCTCATCAGGGTGACCTGTCCGTCGGCGGGGATGTCCCCTCCGTAGATGATACCGGCTTCGACGGTGAATGGGTTGCCGTTCACGGCCTTGGGGGACCTGGTGACGGGTGTGGCATAGTATTCGGGACGCATTCCCTCGAGGGTGTGCATGAGTCCTTTCTTGATCAGTACGTCCCCGATGGGCGACAGGCACTCGGAGGGCGGGTCCATGATCTTGACCTCGCCGATACCCTTGATGAGCGCCATGCTTCCCTCCCTTCCGAGGTCGCGGGGGCTGGATTTGGGATCGATCTTCGCTTTGGTGCAGATCTCATCGGCGAGCCTGGGGGTCATCCTGCAGAAGTCGTTCTTCAGGAAGTCCTTCACCGTCTTTTCTTCGGACATGGAGGAGTAGTTCATCATGTCCCCGATCTCCATCCCCTTGGGGTGGGGTTTGATCTCCTTGGCCTTGTGGGGCATGGTGTCGGTGGCCCTCTCGAAGACGTAGGTCTTGCCGTCGGGGTCGTGGAATTCAATGCGTGCGTGGGGGTTGACGATGGCTGTCTCCTTCAGATACTCGAAGATGGACTGGCTTCCGCGTATGTAGCGGCCCTTGGTGACATATTCGATGAGCGTACCGTGTTCCTTTCCCGCCCAGGAGAAGGCCTTATCGTTGGTGACCACGGGGCGGTTAGTCTTGGTGTCGACGGCGATGTCCATCTCCCAGGCGACGGCGTCCAGGCCCTCGGTCTTGGAAGCGACGTGGGCGGGACGGCCGGTGGAGATGTTGGCGAACATGACGGTGGCCGAGATACCGATACCCTGCTGTCCCCTGGACTGCCTGAGGGCGTGGAATCTGGAACCGTACAGGAGACGTCCGAAGACGTTGGGCATGGCACGGTGGACGATACCGGGTCCGTTATCCTCGATGGAAACCTTGTATTCCTCTTCGCCAGTGTTCGTGATCTTCACGATGATGTCCGGCAGGAACTCGCTCTCCTCGCAGGCGTCGAGGGAGTTATCCACAGCTTCCTTGACTCCCATCAGGAGCGATTTGGTCCTCGAATCGAATCCGAGTACCTGCTTGTTCTTCTCGAAAAACTCTGTTACGGAGATCTCGTGCTGTTTGTCAGCCAGTTTCTCCGCGGTGATCCTTACGGCCGGAGCGGCGGCCGGAGTGCCATCTCTTCCCATCGCAGGAATATAGGTACACACCGATAAAAACGATTGGGTATCGTACTGTGCCAGAGGCTCGTTCACTCGAACTTCTTGCCGCAGTAGGGGCACATCTCGGAGACGGCGGGGATCCTCTTTCCGCAGCCGGGGCAGGACATGGTATCCTCGGAACTGTCGGAGGAACCGTCGGCATGGACGACGATGTTCTCCTCTCCCTCGAACTTGGCACCGCACTTGGGGCATTCGGTCATGTTCTCGGAGATCTCCGCACCGCAGACCGAACAGGTGAGGTAGTTCTTCTTGTGGGGCTTCATGTAGTCGGGGCGGTCGATGTATGCTCCGCATTTCCTGCAGTTGACCTCTCCGGGAAGCACGACGGCTCCGCAGAAGTTGCATCTTCCGTAGCCCTGGGGGTAGAGGCGTCCGTCGGCCTCCATCTTGGCCCTGGTGTCGGAGAGCTTCCTCCTCATGAGGGTGGAAAGGGCGAGTACCAGGAAGAACAGGATCATGGTGTAGCCTACGATGATGCAGGTGCTGAGCAGGGTGCAATCTGTGTCGTCTCCGATGAACCCTCCACCGCTCAGGGTGGCGTACGAGGCCTTCGAGGACAGGAGATTGCCCTCTATGTCTGCGGGCACGATGCAGATGTTGTACAGCTTGCTGGAATCCAGGGTGAGGACGTGATTGATGTTCGGACCGCTGCCTATGTTGTACTCTTTCGAGTTCTTCAGGACGGCCACGTTGTAGACCACACCCTCGACCTCGCTCACGACGAGGACCAGGTGGTCTTCGGTACCGGAGTAGGTGATGTCGAGTGTGGCGTTGGTTCCGCTGTACGAGATATCTGCGGTGATCCCGTTCCTCTCGCTGAGATGTTCGTTGCTGTTCTCCTCGATGAAAGCGGGTCCGACGACGAATGCACCCACGACGATGGCGATGACCGCGAATACGATCCCGAAACCTGCCTTGACCTTCAGGTCCGCTCCGAACACGTGGGGGAGCATGTAGATGACGACGGCGACTATGAGAATGACGAGAGGGCTGTTGGCTCCTCCGTAGGTATAGAGAAGCAGACCGATGGCCAGGGCTATGATCATCGAGAGAATCTGCCCGAGGGTGACGGGTCCGAGTTCTTTGCCGAGGACGGAACTGCTTCCGAAGCCGCTCATAAGGGTTTCATTCCGTCTTTTAATAAAATATTATGGGGCTTTCTCTGACAGTGGGGGCACCAGAAACTGCTCCTTCCGCCGAGGACGGACCTCACGAACGGTTTTCCGCATCTGGGACACGGGTCGCCCTCGTGTCCGTAGGCCTCGAGGTAATCGATATCGTAATACTCCCTGCCCTTGCCCTTCAGATACTCCTCGGGGGTGATGGCGTTCTTCTCGATACCGAACTCCATGACCGAGGGGATCTGTTCCGCCAGTTTCCTCCATTTCGCATCGCTCATGCGGCAGCAGGGGGTCTCGGGGCATATCCTAGCCCTGAAGAGCATCTCGTCGGACCAGATGTTGCCGATCCCGGCCACGACGGATTGGTCGAGGAGAGCCTCCTTCACCGTGACGGAACGGTTCCCGAGCCTGCCTTTGAGGTACTTCCAATCAAGATCCCCGTCGAACGGTTCGGGTCCGAGTTTCTGCAGTCCGGTGACGGTATCCTCCATGCCCGAAGGGATGTGCCAGACCTTCCCGAACATGCGGGGATCGATATACCACATGTGCCTTCCGTCCTCCAGGTCGAATACCACATGGGTGTGTTTCTCCTCGGGGAATCCGTCGGGTACCACGATGAGCTGCCCGGTCATCCCGAAACGGATGACGATGCGGGAACCGTCGTCCAGGTTGAGGATCAGTCCCTTCCCTCTCCTTCCGGCGGAGACGAACCTGCGGCCTTCCACGTTCCTGACGAACTCCTCCTGGGAAGGATAAC
>CACWTF010000006.1:21706-52798 GCA_902763685.1 methanogenic archaeon
CCCACGACCCTTCTGACCGTCTCGATCTCGGGGAGCTCAGGCAAATTCGGAAGCCTCCCCGATGAGCTTGTCTATCGCCTTTCCGAAGAGCTTCCTGTAGATACCCAGGAGGGTACCGATCGCTATCGCGGCGAAGATGGTTCCCTCTCTGGCACCGGTCAGCGTTCCCACGATCGCCAGAGATATGACGCAGGCGATGACGGTCATTGCCATGTCGTTGATCATCTTCATCCTGTGGAACGGCATCTTGTTGACTTTTGCTGTCAGCACCATCACCAGTCCGTCACCGGGGACCACCAGCAGGTTCGCGCGGATCTCGGTCATGACCCCGAAGGCCAGGACAGCGAATCCGATTATGGCGAAGATCCACTGTTCGGCATATCCGTCAGGGGACATACCCAGAGCATCGAGGATCCACATGGACGCATCGGTCATGAGTCCGAGGTAGAGGGCGAGCGGGAGCTGGAGCAGCTGTATCGGCGGGAACTTCCTTCCGAGCAGTGCGATCTCGATCGCCACGAGCAGTACGTTGAACAGGATGGTCCACATACCCAGACTGGTCATTCCGACACAGTCCGTTAGGGTCGCGGGGATACAGGAGATCGGTGCGGTACCCAGTCCCGCCTTCTTGGACATGGCGATACCGAACGAGAGGATGAAAAGGCCCAACAGCATGACCGCTAATCTGCGTCCAATATGACCTTTGCCCTCGAACGGCGATGCGACCATACGGCGGGGATTTTCCCATCGTTTTTACCCTTTTCGCACACGTTACTTATTTTAAAGATGGGTGCTATCGGTTGGCCTAGAGGTGCTTCTATGGCGACAATCGATGAACAGATTGCTGAGTTGGAGAAGGAAATTTCCAACACCAAAAAGAACAAGGCCACAGAAGCCCACATCGGAAAGATCAAGGCGAAGATCGCCAAGCTCGCACTCGAGAAGGAAAAGAGGCTCGAGACCGCGAGGGCAGGCGGAGGAACCAAGGGATTCTACGTGAAGAAGGCAGGAAACGCCACCGTGGCCCTTGTCGGATTCCCTTCGGTCGGTAAGTCCACCCTTCTCAACCAGCTCACGGGAGCCAAGTCCGAGGTCGGAGCGTACCACTTCACCACCCTCGACGTCGTGCCCGGAGTCATGGAGTACAACCACGCCAAGATCCAGATCCTGGATATGCCCGGACTGATCAAGGATGCATCCCGCGGTAAGGGTAGGGGAAGGGAGGTCATCGCCGCCGCCAGGTCCGCTGATGTGATCCTCCTCGTCGTGGATATCTTCAATCCCGACATGAGCGTCCTGATGAAGGAGCTGTATAACTCGGCCATCAGGCTCAACCAGCACGCCCCCGACGTGAACATCACCACGTCCCAGCAGGGCGGAATCCTCATCAAGCCCACCCTCAAGCTCACCAAGATCTCGGTGGACACCGTCAAGGACATGGTGGCCGCGTACGGTCATCTGAACTGTACCGTCGTCATCCGTGAGGACATCGACGTGGAGCAGATGCTCGATGTCCTGGCGGGCAACAGGGTGTACATCAAGGCCGTCATGGCCATCAACAAATGCGATCTCGCCAAACCCGGTCAGCTGGAGGCTGTGCAGGAGATGCACAAGGCCTACAGGAGCATCGGTGTCTCCGCGGCGACCGGTCTCCATATGGATGAACTCAAACAGGCCCTCTACGAGACCATCGACATGATCCGCGTATACCTGAAACCCCAGGGTCAGGAGGCCGACATGGACATCCCCCTCATCGTCAAGAGGGGCAACACCGTCGGAGACGTCTGCGAGCTCATCCACAGGGATTTCAAGAACGCCTTCAGGTACGCCATGATCTGGGGCGACAGTGCGAAGTTCCCCGGTCAGACCGTAGGTATGGACCACGTGGTGGCCGACAAGGATGTCGTCTGCATCATCGTCAAGAGATGATCAGTTCTCGGTATCCTCGAAATATTCCTTCACCGTTCTCAGCATACCATCGAAGGTGGATTTCTCTGGCATGGTGTCGGCGGGGAGCCCCATCTTCTCCATCGCTTCGGAAGTGGGTTTGCCGATTGCCACCTTGAAGATGTCCTGCAGGTAGGAATCTGTCTTCTCTTTGCCGAACCTGCCGCACATCTGATCGTAGAATGTTCTCACGGTCATGGGGCTGGAGAAGACCATGGCGTTGACCTTCCCTGATGCGATACCGTCCATGAGCTCCTCGTGGAGTTCTCCCACGGGTGCGGGCTCCATCCCGTAGACCGCAGCATCGACCACGTATGCTCCCGCATCCTGCAGGATGGTGCGGATCTTATCATCACCCGAATCGGATCTCAGCAGGAGGACCAGTTTATCTCCCACTTCGTCCTTTATCTCTTCGGCGACGGCCTCGCCTGAGTAGACCTCGGGGATGAGGTCGCAATCGCGTCCCACCATCTCCTTCAGGGCCTTGGCGGTGCTCTCGCCTGTACAGGCGACGTTGGTGTGATTGAGGTAGGCGAGGAGCATGTCCTTGCCGAATTCCTTGATGCATTCCTCCACTGCGGTGATGCTAGCGAACACGGTGAAGTACGCGGAGCAATCTGTAAAAATCTTTTTGACAAGTGCGAAAGTTTCCTCGGAACCGTGCACCGGTTCGAGGGAAGGGGCACACAGGCAGGACAGTCCGTATTTGCTGCAGAGCTCACGCCCCGCTTCCAGCCTGTCGCTGGGCCTGGTGAACCCCACCGTGGTCATGCCAGATCACCGAGCACGTCCCTGAGCTGGACCACGGTTCCGATGACCATGATGCCGGGGGTAGCCACGTTCTGCGTCCTGATGGTCTCCTCGAGTTTGGAGACGGTGGTGACGTAGACCTTCTGGTCGGGGGTGGATCCCTTGGAGAGGATGGCGGCGGGCATGTCGGGGGACATTCCTCCCTCGAGGAGTCCCTTGGAGATGTTGCCTGCATTCTCCAGTCCCATGAGGATGACGAGGGTTCCGTGTCCCTTCACGAGACTGGCCCAGTCGACCCTGTCCTCGGACCTGTCGCCCTTCTCGTGGCCGGTGATGAAGGTAACCAGGGATGCGTGGTCCCTGTGGGTCACGGGGATTCCGCAGAGTTCGGGAACGGAGATAGACGAGGATACTCCGGGGATGACGTGCACCTCGACTCCTGCCTTCCTGAGCTTCTCGGCTTCCTCGGCACCGCGTCCGAACAGGAAGGGGTCCCCTCCCTTCAGACGTGCGACGACCTTTCCCTGCTGTGCGTACTCCACGAGTTTGTCGTTGGTCTGCCACTGTTTGAGGTGGTGGTCGGCCGCCCTCTTTCCGGCATCGATGAGTTCCGCTCCTGCTTTGCATTCCTTGAGGAGTTCAGGGTTGGAAAGGGCATCGTAAAGGACTACGTCCGCCTCGCGGAGTGCCTGAAGTCCCTTCACGGTGATGAGACCCGTGTCTCCGGGCCCTGCGCCTATGAGATATACTTTTCCGGTCATTGGTTTCACTTCCTTTTGTTCATCAATATGTCCGCGATCTCCCTGGTCTTCTGTTCTACCTGTTCCAGGGGGAAGGTGGTGTCTACTCTGATTGGTTCGCCGAAGACGTAGGTGACCGCGATGATCCTCATCTTGTCTCCGAGCACCTCGGCGTTGATACCTATGGGCGACGAACATCCTGCGTTCATGAATCTGAGGATGTCGCGTTCCGCTTTGACCTCGGTACGGGTCTTTTTATCATCGAGTTTCTGCAGGAGCCTGATGGTCTCCGTATCGTCCGCACGGCACTCGATGGCGATGGCACCCTGACCCGCGGCGGGGATGAATTTGTCCTTGGGGATGGGGTGCACGTTCTCGGAGATGCCCAGCCTGTCCAGGCCGGCCTTGGCCATGAGGATGGCATCGTAGTCTCCGTTGGCGAGTTTGCTGAGGCGGGTGTTCATGTTCCCGCGGATTGGTTTGAGGACGACTCCGGGCATGTTCTCCCCGAGCATCCTCTCCCTTCTGACGGAAGATGTACCCAGAATCCTGCCGTCTTCGAGGGTCTCCAGGGGGACGGGTATGCATGCATCCCTGACATCCGCCCTGGGGAGGACGGCTGCCACGGTGAGCCTCTTGTCCATTACTGCGGGGATGTCCTTGAGAGAGTTGACGGTGACGTCGATGTCGCCCCTGAGGAGTGCGTCGTCCAGTTCCCTCACGAAGACCCCGGAACCGCCCATGTCCTTGAGATGGGTCTTGAGGTCGATGTCACCGGTGGAGGTGATGCCTTTGATCTCGCAGGTCCTGCCGGGATAGGCTTCCTCGAAACGATACTTGAATTCGACGGTCTGGGCCATTGCGAGGTTGCTCTCTCTGGTCCCCGCGATCATTCCTTCTTCACCTTCTTCAGGAACTTGTCGAAGGTCCTGGCTATCTTGTCGCAGGCTTCGTCGTCGTGGGCGATGGACATGAAGTCGACCTCGAGGGGTCCGGGCGGGAGGTACACTCCGTGGTCGAGCATGAACCTGAACATCTCCATGTAGCGTGCCTTGTCGGTCTTGGACGCATCCGCTCCGCAGGTGGCCTCGTCGATACCGAAGAACACGGAGAACATCGAACCGATGTTCTGTACGCATCCCTTGACCTGGTTGTCCTCGAAGGAGTCCCTCATGCGGGCAGCGAGGTCGGAGGTCCTCTTCTCGAGTTCGTCGTACCTTCCCTTCTCGGCCATGAGTTCGATGGTCTCCAGTCCTGCAGCGGCGGAGATGGGGTTGCCGGCAAAAGTACCAGCAGCGTATACGGGGCCGGCGGGAGCCACCATGCTGAGGATGTCGGACCTGCCCATGAACGCTCCTGCGGGATATCCTCCTCCGAGGATCTTGCCCATGGTGGTCATGTCGGGGGTGACCCCGAAGAGGCCCTGTGCACTGGTCTTCCCGAGCCTGAATCCGGTGATGACCTCGTCGAAGATGAGGAGGGCGTTGTGCTCCTTGGTGATCTTCCTCATCTCCTGGAGATACCCTTTCTTCGGGGGGACGACACCGACGTTGCCCATGACGGGTTCCATGATGATACCCGCGATGTCCTCGTTCTTGTCGAGGAGGGACTCGAACATGCCGGGGTCGTTGTATTCCACGAGATAGGTGTTCCTCACATCCTCCGGGGGCACTCCGAGGGAGGAGGGGGTGCCGTTGACGGAACCGGAACCGGCCGCCACGAGCACGGTGTTGTGGGCTCCGTGGAACCCTCCGTTGAGCTTCACGATGCCGTTCTTCTTGGTGTATCCCCTGGCCAGCCTGATGGCGTGCATGGTCGCTTCGGTACCGGATACCGCGAGCCTGCACATCTCGGCGGAGGGGACGGTGGAGGTGATCTTCTCGATGAGCTTGGTCTCGGGATGGGAGGGGGCTCCGAAGACGCTTCCCCTCTTGGTCTGGTCGCGTACGGCCTTGGCCACGCGGGGATGGGAGTGTCCGGCGATGAGGGGGCCGTAGGCCATGCAGAGGTCCACGTACTCGTTGCCGTCGATGTCGGTGATGATGCAGCCCTTGCCGCTCTCCATCACGACGGGGTAGGGATCGAATGCCCTGACGGGACTGGATACCCCGCCGGGAGTGATCTTCCTGAGGATCTCCGCCTCTTCCTGGGAGTTGGAACGGTGCATCTCACTGTCCCCTGAGCATCCTGGCCGCCTTCTCGGCGTAGTAGGTGATGATCATGTCGGCTCCGGCCCTCTTGATGCTGGTCAGGGATTCCATCATGATCCTGTCCTCGTCGATCCATCCGTTGGCCGCGGCCGCCTTGATCATGGCGTACTCGCCGGAGACCTGGTAGGCACAGAGGGGTACGGGATACCTGTCGGCCGCATCCCTGATGATGTCGAGGTAGGGTCCTGCGGGTTTGACCATGATAATGTCCGCTCCCTCCTCGATGTCGGATTCGATCTCCCTGAGGGCCTCGCGTCTGTTGGCGGGATCCATCTGGTACTGTGCACGGTTGCCTTTGCCGGGTGCACTGCAGGCGATGTCCCTGAAGGGACCGTAGTAGGCACTCTGGTACTTGGCGCTGTAGGCCATGATGGGCACGTTGGAGAACCCGTTGTCGTCGAGTGCCTCCCTGATGGCCGCGATCTGCCCGTCCATCATTCCGCTGGGTGCGATGATGTCCGCTCCGGCCTCCGCCTGGGACACCGCGATCTGTCCGTATGTCTGGATGGTCCTGTCGTTGTCCACGTATCCGTCGGGGGTGAGGATACCGCAGTGTCCGTGGTCGGTGTACTCGCACATGCAGAGGTCGGCGATCACCAGGAGGTCGGAGTTCTCCTTGAGTCCGCGGATAGCCTGCTGTACGACTCCCTTGTCGGCATAGGCCTGGGTTCCGTTGCAGTCCTTGTGCTTTGGTACCCCGAAGACGATCACTGATTCCACACCCGAATCCTCGATCTTGTTGGCGATGCCTTCGTAGCCCTTGAGGGGATGGGTGGGGATGCCGGGCATCGAATCGGTGAGTCTGTCCTTGTCGAGGTTCTCATCGAAGAATACCGGAAGTATGAAATTGGCCGGATCAAGACGGGTCTCACGTACGAGGTCCCTGATCTGGGTTGTCTGTCTGAGCCTTCTCGGCCTGTTCTGCGGAAACATTGTCTTCACTCCTGTTTGGTTTTTGTTTCGAATAGGATCTTAGCGGCCTCGATGACCTCTTTGTCGTCATTGGCGGCCGCTTTCCTGAGGTTTTTGATCAGTTCTGCGCTGATCCTGCTGACTATAGAATGCGTGAGGTCGTCCAGCAGCTCTTCGGGATCCATCTTCCCGATGCATTTGCTGGCTTTCATGACCTCCGCTGTGCGGATATCCTCGAAGTCAATGGAGAGTTTGCGGATGATGACGTTGGCGTCCTCCACCTTGGCCTCTTCCTCCACCCTCCTCAGTTCCTCGGAGATGATCTTCTGGGCATTGCTGATCTCCTTCTTCCTGCGGGCCACGTTCTCGGCCGCGATGGCATCGAGGGAGGCCATGGTGTGGAGGGAGACGTTGGGGATCTCGTTGACGTTCTCGTCCACGTTGGTAGGTACGGACACGTCGATGATTAGCAGGGGTTTGTCGGGTCTGGCTCTCATGGCCTCTCCGACGTTGGTCTTGTCCAGGATGTTGTGTTTCGCGGAGGTGGCCACGAGGACGAGGTCGCTCTTGCTGATGATCTCCTGGAGACGGTCGAATCCGATGGCGGTTCCTTCGAGTTCCTTGGCCAGTTCCTGTGCCCTCTGGAAGGTCCTGTTGGAGACGATGACGGTCTTAGGTCCCTTGCCGGCGAGGTTCTTGGCGATGACTCCCGCCATGTCTCCCGCACCGATGATCGCGATGTCCTTGCCTTCCAGGGCACCGATCTTCTGCTGAGCGAGTTCTATGGCGGCATATCCCACGGAGACCGCACCCTTGTTCAGGTCGGTCTCGGTCCTCACCCTCTTGCCGACGATGATGGCGTTGTTGAACAGTGCGTACAGCACCTTGCCCACATGCCCCTCTTCCTGAGCCTGGGCGAACGCATCCTTGGTCTGGTGCTGGATCTGGTCCTCTCCGACGATGAGGGAGTCGATGCCGCATACTACGGTGAAAAGGTGCTTGATGCATTCCTTGCCCTCGAGCACGTACCATACCTGACGGTCGGAGAACGGCACGTTCTTCCTGACCAAGGCATCCAGGGCACGCTTCATGCCTTCGGCGTTGCTGCACGAGATGTAGGCCTCGAGACGGTTGCAGGTACGGATGATGATGTACTCGTCTGCGTATTTGTTCCTGGCCAACTCATCGTTCAGTGCATCGTTCAGTCCGGGGATGATGTCCCCGAGGCAGGACATGCCGCCCGCGGAAGAATGTGTGATATGAAGGCTTATCAGCATGGTGAACACCGCCCGTAACCATCGGTGTTACGGACTTTTTCTCTCCGTAATAATTCAACCTACATAAGACTTAATGGATGAGATATCCGACGGACTCGGAAAAGCGTGCGTTCATCGCTCGTCGTCATCGGATTCCGGGAGTCTCTGCGTCTGCGAGAGACCTCTAGCCGGCATGTATTTCCTTTTGACCGATACCCTGCGGTGTTCCACATATCTGATGAGATCCGAACCCGTCACTTCGACACTGGAAGGTCCGGAACGGACGAAGTAGGCCTCCTGTTTGCCATCCTTGTAGAAAGCGGGGGTGGAGGTGGGTTTGCAGTCGAACCTCACCACGAGCTTCTCGGTCCCGTCATCCTTCACGCCGAATTCCACCTCGTGGTACCGGATGAAGGGGATGAACTCGTCGCCTATCTGCGAGGAGATGAGGTTGATGATGTGGAGGTTCATCTTGTCGCGGTTATCGAAGTTCTCCACATCCGTACCGAGGACGGTACCGTCGTCGGCGACACCGACCAGGAGGGTTCCGCCGTCGCTGTTCAGGAACGCCACGAGGGTCTTGAGTACCGCCTTCTCCATCCTCTTGTCCCTCTCGCCGGTCTTGAGGTTGGTGCTGAGGGTGGACTTGAACTCGAGGTCGAACGATTCGCCGCCCTTGATAAGTGCCAGCACCGCTTCTTTCTCATCGGTCTCGATACCGATCATATCTGAGTTCCTGCTGAGGAATCCCTCGACACCCTTCCGGGTGGGGCCGTTGCCGACGAAGAACGATATGCAGATCGCGGAGGATCCCAGCATGACCGCGGCCATCCTGTCGACCACGACGTCGATGGCGTTGACCTCGAAATCGGTGTTCACGAGTTCGTTCAGGTAGTAGGAGAAGGTTATCCAGAAGACGTAGAGTGCGATACCCACGCAGATGGATTCCAGGACGATGGGGAGGGGTTTCTCCTTGACGAAACCGGGTTTCTTCCCCAGCGACATATAGGACACGATGAGTCCGATGGTACCGAGCACGGCACCCACCAGGACGAACACGGCGAAGTCCAGCAGAGGCGTGCTGCCTCCGACGATCCTTGCCGCGAGGGCGACGATCATCGCGGCGTTGACGATGATCAGCAGCGACGGCGGGACATGGATGAACTCGCTGTCGTACACCAGCGTGGCCAGGATGATGATCATGATGGGTACGGAGATGAACACGTCGGCGAGTTCCCCGAACTCCGCTCCGGCAACGAAGATCGCCAGATTCACCACGAAAAGTGCGGCATAGGTTAGTTTTGTGTTCTTGTCGATGCGGAAAAGCGTACCTTCCCTGAGCTGGGAACCGGAATCCATGTTTGGGATACGTATCCGTACGATAAAATAACATACTCTTGCGGGCCAATCTTATAATATTCGCGTTATGTTAGACGCCTCATGGTTCAATGTCCCCGCGGTACCAGGGATTTCCTCCCTGATGAGCTGGAAAAGAGAAGGGCATACGAAGGCACCCTCCGCAGTGTCGCCCGCAGGTTCGGTTTCAGGGAGATACAGACCCCCATCTTCGAGGATGCGGAGCTGTTCATCCTCAGGTCCGGACCCAACGTACTGAAGGAGCTCTACGCCTTCAAGGATAAAGGAGACAGGGAGCTGGCACTCCGTCCCGAGATGACCGCCGCAGTCGTGAGGGCGTTCGTCAACGGAATGAGCAACGACCCCAAGCCCATCAAGGTATTCTACTTCGGACAGTGCTTCAGGTACGAGAGGCCCCAGGCCGGAAGGTACAGGGAGTTCTTCCAGTTCGGAGCCGAGATCATGGGTGCAGCCACCCCTGAGACCGATGCCGAGGCCATCGCCATGGCATCTTTCATGATCAAGAGTCTGGGACTCAAGAATTACAAACTCAGGATCGGACACATCGGGGTCCTCAGGCAGAGAATCGCGGACATCGGTGTCCCTAAGGAGAGGACCGCGGAGGTCCTGCAGAAACTCGACAAGAAGCTCTACGACGAGGCAAGGCCCATTCTTGCCGACATGGGCGTGAAGGAGAGCGACATGGAGGACCTGTTCAAACTCACCGAGACCGTCGGAGGCACCGAGGTGCTGTCCATGGTCCCCGGAGAGGCTGGGGATTACCTCAGGGAGGTCGTAGACTATCTGGATCACATGGGTGTGAAGGATGTGGAGATCGACCTCGGAGTCGTCCGCGGTCTTGATTATTACACCGGAATGGTCTTCGAGGCCGAAGCTCCCGTGCTGGGTGCCGAAAAGCAGATCTGCGGAGGAGGTTCCTACACCCTGTCAGAGCTGTTCGGCGGGGAGAAGGTGTTCTCCACCGGGTTCGCAGTGGGATTCGACAGGATCCTTCTTGCCATGGAGAAAGAGGGCATCGAGTACCAGAGGGAGGGCATCGACGCTTACGTCGTGGCCGTCTCCGACGACGTCAGGAAGGATTCCTTCTCCGTCGTTTCCATGCTCCGCGAGAACGGTGTTTCCGCTGATATCGACATCATGGGAAGGAAGCTCGGAAAGGCCATGAAATTCGCATCCACGGTATGTGCCAGATATGCGGTCATCGTAGGTGCCAACGAGCTTTCCAGGAAGGCCGTCACCCTCAGGAACATGGAGACCGGAGAGCAGGCCGAAGTGCCCCTCGACGACCTCGTGAAGACCATCAAAGGCTGATCCCTGCGAGATGACCCGCATCCTCCCCGCTTCCGAGTGGCCGCTTTCCGTACGTACCGGTACGGTTACCTTCGTGCGTCACGGCGAGAAGAACGGGGGAGGGTTTTCCGCGGATCTAACGGAGAGGGGACGTGCCGATGCTGTCGCAGCGGGGCGCCTGATCGGGACCAAGGTGGATCTTTTCATAGCCAGCCCTTCGCCGAGGACGGTGTCCACCGCGGAATGCATCCGCGAAGGGAACAGCTCGTCCGCAGAGATTGTCGTGGAGGAGCAGCTTGCCGAACCGGGTCTGGGTATGTATACCGAGTTCCGTCCCGCAATGGCATCATTTTTCAAATGCCTCGTCAGTATAATCGATGAGAACGGGGCAGGAACGGTCATCGCCACCACCCACAATTATGTCCTGGACTATGTGGCGGCCGTGTTCGGATATGACGGCGAGTCCGATCTGCTCAGCGGGATCACGGTTAAACTGGACGATATCCGTTCCGCCGCGGAATTCCTCTGAATCGGAAGGCCTTTTCAGACCTCAGCTAGGCTGATTTCGCACCTGTGCATGCGTGCGTACTCCTAATATAGGCGATAACCTATCGTCGCTTGTCCGACGCCTGTTGTAAGGGCGGATAGGAAAGTACCCACATGAAAGCATTACTTAACGACGGCACTGTGCAGGAAATGGAAGACGGTCTCTCGGTACTGAGACACACTACCTCTCACATCCTGGCACAGGCAGTGAAAAGGCTTTACCCCGAGACCAAACTCGCCATCGGCCCCTCGGTCGCAGACGGTTTCTACTACGACATGGACCGCGAAGGCGGATTCACCGACGACGACCTCGCGAAGATTGAGGCCGAGATGAAGAAGATCGTCAAGGAGAATCTCAAACTCGAGACCTTCGCACTCCCCCGCGACGAAGCGATCAAGCTCATGGAGGAGAAGAAGGAGGATTACAAGGTCGAACTCATCAAGGACCTTCCCGAGGATGCCAAGATCACCTTCTACAAGCAGGGCGAATTCACCGACCTCTGCGCAGGACCGCACGTCCTTTACACCAAACAGTGCAAAGCATTCAAACTCACATCCCTCGCAGGAGCCTACTGGCGCGGGGACGAGCACAACAAGATGCTCACCAGGATCTACGGTACCGCATTCGAGTCCAAGGAGGAGCTCGATGCATACCTCACCATGCTGGAAGAGGCGAAGAAGAGGGACCACAGGAAGCTCGGCAAGGAGCTGGGACTCTTCATGTTCGCCGACGAGGGGCCCGGTTTCCCCTTCTTCCTCCCCAAGGGAATGGCCCTCAAGAACGCCCTCATGGAGTACTGGAGAGAGGTCCACCGTGCATTCGGTTACGACGAGATCTCCACCCCCCTCATCATGAACCAGGCACTCTGGCTGCAGTCCGGCCACTGGGACCACTACAAGGACAACATGTACACCACGACCATCGATGACGAGCCCTACTGCATCAAACCCATGAACTGTCCCGGCTCCATCCTGGTCTACAAGAACGAGGCCCACTCCTACAGGGACCTCCCTCTCAAATACGCCGAGGTCGGAACCGTGCACAGGCATGAGAGGTCCGGGACCCTCCACGGTCTGATGAGGGTCAGGTGCTTCACCCAGGACGATGCCCACCTCTACGTGACCCCCGACCAGATCGAGGGTGCCATCGAGGACGTCGTCAAGATCATCGACACCGTCTACACCAAGTTCGGATTCAAGTACAAGATCGAGCTCTCCACCCGTCCCGAGGACAGTATGGGAAGCGACGAGGACTGGGAGAATGCCACCAACGCACTTAAGTTCGCTCTCGAGAAGCTCGGCCGCGAGTACGAGATCAACGAGGGCGACGGAGCCTTCTACGGACCCAAGATCGACTTCCACCTGGTCGATGCCATCGGCAGGACCTGGCAGTGCGGAACCATCCAGCTGGACTTCCAGATGCCCCAGAGGTTCGAGATCGAGTACACCGGTGCCGACGGGGCCAAGCACAGGCCCATCATGATCCACCGTGTCTGCTTCGGATCCATCGAGAGGTTCATCGGAATCCTCATCGAGCACTACGCAGGCAAGTTCCCCGTATGGCTCTCGCCCGTACAGGTCAAGGTCCTGTCCGTCTCCGAGAAGTCCCGCGACTACGCGGCCAAGATCACCAAGGCATTCTTCGATGCGGGAATCCGCGTGGAGAACGACGCCAGGGACGAGAAGATCGGCTACAAGATCCGCGAGGCACAGCTCCAGAAGGTCCCCTACATGCTCGTCATCGGCGAGAAGGAGGCCGAGGACGGAACCGTCGTCGCCGTCAGGAGCAGGGATGCGGGAGACCTCGGTGTCATGAAGACCGAGGACTTCATCGCCAAGGTCCTCAAGCAGATCGCAGACCGTGAGGACTGAAACTATTCAGGGCCCTTCGGGGCCCGTTACATATCCATTTTCATTTTGCCGGGATATTGCTGTCCTGTATGAATGGATTGATTATCCAACGTATTATATCTGTAGTTGGCGATTAACCGCGGATATCGGATGGTGACAGTCTCAGTACTCGGAATCGGGTCCCACACGGGATTCGTCATGGCCCCCAGAGCGGAAGAGCTCCGCAGGGAGGGTCACGACATCACTATGTACTGTGCAGACTCGACCACCCTTGACGAGGAACTCGGCGAGTTATCGGATTTCCTCGAGCACGTGAAGGAATCCGACATCATCTTCCTGAGCGTTCACGGCGATGTCTCGTTCTTCAGGCATTATGACAACCTCAGAGAGGTCATAGAGTCGCACAACATCTCCATGCTCCTGTTCGGATGCGAGGCGCCCGTGGTCCTCAGTTACCGCAAATATTTCCGCGGATCCGACGAGGATTACCGTTTCCTTCTAAGCCTGCAGTCGGTGGGCGGTGACGAGAACGAACGCACCACCCTCATGTGGGTCCTCAACCGTTACGACAATGCGGGATTGACCCTTCCCGAGGCCGTGAAACCCCTGGCCCAGGGAGTATATGTGCCGGGAAAAGGCGGCATGACCCTGGAGGAAGGGCTCATGGAGGTGGGGAAAACCGGCAAACCCGTAATCGGGATATTCTTTGTCAATGCATTTTTTACAAGACACAACACAGGAGCCATCGATGCCCTCTGGAGATCCGTTGAGAAGGTCGGTGGAGAGCCTCTGGCCATCTTCCTTCACAATTACGAGAGCGACATCACGGGATCCCTCGGCATCATCCATATCGTCGATGAGTACCTCATCCGCGACGGGAAGCCCATCGTCGATGCAGTACTGAACACCATGGGGTTCTCGATAACCCTGCTGGCGAAACCCGGCTGCGGAGAACAGGAATCCTTGGATAATTTCCTCGAGAGGCTGGGGGTCCCCGTCCTCCAGGCTATCAATCTCCAGAACAGTACGAAGTCGTGGAAGGAAAGCCCCTTCGGCCTCACACCCGCGGAGATCGCATACTGCGTGGTGAGTCCCGAATACGACGGACAGATCGATGCGGTACCATACTGCGGTACCGACAAACAGGAGAACGGCGACTACCGTCAATCCCCGATTCAGGACCGCTGCGACGCCTTGGCGGAGATGGCCCTGAGATGGGCATTACTCCGCAGGAAACCCGAGTGCGAGAAGAGGGTCGCCATTCTCATCTACATGTATCCTCCGAGGCAGGACCTGGCGGGAGGAGGGTACGGTCTCGATACCTTCCAGAGCGTGGTGGGTCTCCTGCACAATCTCAAAGCGGCAGGCTACAAAGTGGATTGGATGCCGGCCGACGCCAAGGAATTGGCCAAACGCATGACCGACGGCATAACTAATGACGACAACTGGAAATCTGACATGCAGCTGAGGGACGAATCCTTCGATCTCATTCCCAAGAAAGACTATCAGAGATGGTTCTCCGAGATACCTGGATCCGCCCAGAAGAGGATGAGGGATACTTGGGGCGAACCGCCGGGCACGATACACGTCCTGAAGGATTCCCAGCTGATCCCGGGACAGATGAACGGCAATGTTTTCATAGGATTCCAGCCCGACCGCGGCAAGTGTACCACCGAAGCGGTCCACGACCCGGAGACCGCACCTCCCCACCAGTATCTGGGATTCTACAGGTGGCTTAGGGACACATGGGGGGCGGACGCGGTCATCCATGTGGGAACCCACGGTACGCTCGAATGGCTGCCCGGGAAGGGTACGGCCCTGTCCAACGAATGCGATCCCGACATCATACTCGGGCAGATCCCTGACATCAATCCGTACATCATCGACAATCCGGGCGAGGGTATGCAGTCTAAACGCAGGCAGTATGCGGTCACCACCACCCACATGATCCCGGCGATGGCCCGTTCCGGAGGATACGATGAGATCAACGAACTGGAACTCGCTGTGCAGCAGTACCTGAAGACCCGTGACACGCAGGACCGTTCGAAATCGGCCGCGGTCATGGACAGGATAGTGGGCCTTTGTACCAAACTCAACATGTTCTCCGATCTGGGACTGTCGGCGGACTGTGGTTCCGAGGCGATGGATTCCTCGATGGACCGGTTATACGATTACATCCTCGAAGCGAAGGATGCACTGATAAAGGACGGGCTGCACGTCCTCGGCGAGGTGCCTGAGGGGGAACGGATGTGCGAGATGTTGTACTCCCTGGTGCGTTACCCTAACGGTACCGTCCCATCCCTGAGGGAAGCCGTGGCCCGCACCCACGGATGCGAGATGGAAGCGCTTCTCAGGGACCCGTCGGGTATGGGGGAGGGAGGAATCCTGAACGGTGTACTGATAGACACCATCGATGCCGAGACCTATTCGATCATCGAATTCTCACAGTCCGTGGACTTCGACCAAAAGAAGACCCAGCAGTACGTATCCGAACATTTCCCGAAGGCCGGGAAGGCTCTTTCGGAAGCGGTGGAGTTCATGTGCGGGTTCCTGGTCGGAGCGGTCCGCAGAATGCCTGATGAGATTACCAACATCCTGCTCGCACTGGACGGCGGATACGTTCCGCCCGGGCCCTCGGGATGTCCCGGAAGGGGCCGTGCACAGATACTCCCGACCGGCCGCAATTTCTATTCCATCGACCCGGATTCGATACCCTGGCACACCAGTTGGGACATCGGTTCCGAGATGGCGGAGATAATGGTCCAACGCTATGTCAGGGAGAACGGGGTGTACCCCAACACTGTCGGTGTGATCCTCTGGGCCACCGACACCATGAAGACTGGGGGCGATGACGTGGCCTACGTCCTCAGGCTGATGGGTCTGAGGCCGGTATGGGCAGGATTCGGCGGCAGGGTGAAGGATCTGGAAGTGATCCCGCTCTCCGAACTGAAGAGACCCAGGATAGACGTTACGCTCCGTATAAGCGGTCTGTTCAGGGACACGTTCCCCAATCTTTCCAACATCCTCGACCGCGGTGCGCAGATCGTCGCGGGACTAGACGAGGACGATGACAGCAACTTCCTGGCTGCCAACGTGAGGAAGGATCTGGTCGAAGCCATCGCCGCCGGCATCCCCGTGGATCAGGCCAGGCGTGAGGCGAGTATCCGTGTGTTCGGCGACGCTCCCGGACAGTACGGATGCGGGATATCGGAACTCGTCACCACCGGGAAGTGGGAATCGGTTGACGATCTCGGCGACAGCTTCGTGAAGCACGGGTGCTACGTCTACGGCAGGGGGTTGAACGGGGAGGCCAAGCCCGAGCTCTTCAGGAAACGCCTCGGCAGGATGGATGTCACCGTGAAGAACCACAACACCCGTGCGGTGGACATGCTGGACATGGACGACGATTTCGATAACCTGGGCGGATTCAACGCCGCGGTGACCTCGATCAGGGGAAAGAAGCCCATGTCCGTGATGGGGGATTCATCGGATATGCAGAACCTCAGACTCCGTACCGCGGAGGAGGAATGCAGATTCATCTTCCGCAGCAAGATCGACAACCCGAAGTGGCTGAACGGTCTCAAGAAGCACGGCTTCGCAGGAGCCAAGGAACTTTCCAAACTATTCGATTTCACCATGGGCTGGTCGGCTACTTCAGATATAATCGAGAACTGGATGTACGATGATCTGGCACAGCGTTTCGTACTCGACGAGGAGACCCGCGAATGGATCAAGGACGAGAACCCATATGCGATGATGGCGATGCTCGCCCGCCTTCAGGAAGCTGTGGACCGCGGATTCTGGGATGCCTCGGACGAGATGCTCGAGAAGCTCAAGGACGTCTACATGGAGTTCGAGGAACGCATCGAAGAGATCACCGACAGGTGATTACAGCAGTTCGTCGGGACCAATCAGCACCACGTGGTCGGCCCTGGCCTTCTTGATGAGTTTGTCCTCGAATCCGGAGATCGAGAACATCATCAGGTGTTTCTCCGGCACGTCGGAGATTTGTTCCGCACGGTTCAGGAACGCTTTTAGTGCACCGGAGTCTATCTTCCCCGAACGGAATTTGCAGTCGGCGACGATGGTCTGCTGGACCCCGTCGACATCGATGATGGCGGCCAGGGTGGGTTTGTTGGTATCCTCTTCCTTCGACCACCACCTTCCGATGCTGGTACATTTGAAGTGCGTGCGGAGGTACTCCTCGCAGATGTCCCTGAAGCGGAGCTCCATGAACATGTCGATGTATCCCTCGATGTCCTTGTACTCGCCCTTGCCGGGGACGTCGATGGCGGGATTCATCCTTATGGTGATGAAGTAGAACGCGATGAGCGGATTGCTGATGATGTACACGGGTTTACGGGGGGAGTTGCCGATGGGTACCAGGGATCTTATGAGTCCTTCCTCCACCATCTTCTTGAGGTATATGTCGCAGAGCTGACGGGACATCCCCTCCTTGTTGGCGATGTCCACCGGTCTTCCGATCGAGGCCGCGATATCGGCGAGGATGGCACAGCAGCAGGTGTACGGTACGGAACTCTGCCTGAGTATGAGTTCCGCCTCCGCACAGAGGCGGGGGTAGGTCCCCAGGAAGTTCTTCTCCACATTGTCCCTGAAATCGGGTTTGTTCATGATGCTGTGGTAGAGCGGGTATCCGCCCACGGCCATGTAGGTCCTGAGGTTGTCCAAGGGGGATATCTTGGGGTGGATGCGGGAGCAGTCCGCATACGGGAGGAGACTGAGTTCCATCTTATCGGCGAAGGTGATGTCGTACCTTTTCGAATCGCCCTTCCCGATCAGGACGATCATCGCATCGTTGTCGTCGGAGAACGATTTCAGTGCGGAGGGGAATTCGTCCGGGGCATGGTGGCTGCCGTCGAAGACGATGACGGGGTCGTCGCCCTTGATGAGTTTCGAGAGATGACGGAATGCGGACTCGAAGGAATCCATGTCGGGATCGAGCGGTTCGCCGCAGTATTTTTCCATGGCCATGATGAACGAACGCAGGCATTCGGCTCCCGTGCTCTCGGGAAAGGTGACGTACAAACATCTGTGCTTCTCGCAGAACCTGCGGATGAGGGCGGTAGCGCCCGAACGGGGCACGGCCTCGATGTAACAGTTCCTGATATTGGATTTGAAAACCTCTGCCAGCGTCTTCAGTTCGCTGTTCCTTCCCACGAATGATGCCATCTTTATCATATTGACAAATTAATTTTGACAATATAACCATTATCATGATTCGATGGCTGATTTCACACCTTCCGCGAACCGGTCAGCGTCAAGATCCTCAAGTTTGAAGTATTTGGCACCCAGTTTCTGTGCGAGTTTCTGTGCATTGTCGAAGTGGGGGAAACCCATTCCCGCGTCGACCACTATCCAGCCCACGTGGGGGATGCTGATGTCCTCGGCCATCTTCTGCACCTCGTCGTTGGCGTCGGCTCCCTGCCTCAGCGGGACGTTGGCCCTGCCGTCCGTGACAAGGATGACGAAGCACCTCTCCCCCACATGGCACCTGGCGTAGGATGTCATGTACTCGTCGACCCTTACCAGTGCCTCTCCGAGGGGTGTCTTGCCCCCGGTTGGGAGCTCTTCGAGCCTCTTGTAACTGTATTCCACGGATTTGGTGGGCGGGAGGATCATGTCTGCGGAATCCCTACGGAACGCCATCAGGCCTATGCGGTCCCTCTTGACGTAACTGTCACGGAGCATGGACAGGATGGCACCTTTCACCGTGGACATCCTCTTCCTCACACCCAGGGATCCGCTGGCATCCACCAGGAACAGCAGGGTACACCCGCTGCGTCTCTCGCGTACCTTCTCGCGGATATCCTGGGGTTCGATGACGATGCTGACGTTCTCGCTCTCCCTGACCCTCTGGTAGGGTGCGGCGGCCCTGATGGTGGCATCGAACGCGATGTCGTGCGTCTTCCCGTCAGGCGTCCTGTAGCGTGCGTACCTGCCGGTACCGTCCGCACTGCGTGCCATCGCACGTCTTCCCTTGCGGGTCTTGGTCCTTGCGGGGAGCCTCTCGTTCTTATCGAGATAGTCGATGACCCTGAATTCCCTGCCGATCTCGAACATCATCTCCTCCAAGTCGGGGAGTTCCGGCGGGTCGGGAAGGTCCTGATCGGCATCGTCCTCATTGTTCTCCTCGGGCGGATCCCGGTCATCCTGCTGTTCGGGCGGCTGCTCCGGCGGTTCGTCCTGGGGAGGTTCCTCCTCTTCCTGCTGTTCCGGGGGCTCCTCGGGAGGCTGTTCGGGCGGGGGCTGGTCGTAGCTCCTCCTGTGGGGAAGGCACAATACCGCGGCCTCCTCGATGTCCTTCTTGAAGACCTCGTCGCGTCCGTTGAGGGCGGCCAGCGTCTCCGCGCAGTTGAGCATGGCAAGGTCCCCTCTCAGGCCCTCGGCCCCGACCTTGACGCAGAGTTCGCTGATGACAGCGGATAACTCATCGGAGATGGTGACCAGCGGGAGGATCTTCGCGGCTCTGTCGATCCTCTTCGCGACCGCTTCCTGCTCGGAGGAGAACTTTTCTAGGAATGACTTCGGATCCGTTAGGTATTCCTCGTTGCGGGTGAGGACCAGTCTGCGTTCCTTCTCCTCCATGGGCGGGATGTAGGCACAGAGGTCGAACCTGTCGAGCATGTGTTCGCTGAGGTCGCTGTCCTCGGGATTCATGGTGGCGATGAGGACGGTATCGCAGGGATACGAAGCGGAAATGGGTCCGCGTTCCACCCTTACGGTCCCGTTGAGCACGCAGTCGAGTATGCCCGAGAGCATGGCCCTGTCCATCAGGTTCACGTCGTCGATGTACAGGATGTTGTTGTGGGCACGGGAGAGGAGACCCGGCTGCATCTCGGGTCTGCCGGTCTTCAGGGTCTTCTCGATATCGAGGCCGCCGAAGAGCTGTTCGTCCGTGACATTCAGGGGACAGTTCACCAGGTGTTTGGAGCAGATGTCGGAGCACGATCTCGCCAGGACGGTCTTGGCGGTTCCGGTTCCTCCCCTGATGAGTACGGTATGTATGCGGGGATTCGTTACGGCGCACTCCAAAGCCCTCTTCGCATCTTCCATCCCGACTACCGCGGAGAAGGGAAAACTCATCACAGGCTCTGCAGACATCCTTCGAGTTCCTCTCTGTCGAGCCCCGCATCCTCGAAGGGACGCCTCTTGAGACGGTGTGCCAGGACCAGTTCCGCGGTGGCACGGATATCGTCTTTGGTGACCTCGGTGCGGCCTTCGAGGGCCGCATTGGCCTTGGCCGCCTTGAGCATGGTGATGTCGGCCCTGTGGCCGTCGATACCGAAATGGATCGTGACGGAGACGACCGCATCCACGATGGCGTCGGAAGCGGCCACCTTGGGCAGGAGCTCCCTGGCCCTTTCGAGCTTCTGGGTCATGTCGTCGAGATCCTTCCTGCACCTTTCGATGTAGGCTTCCGGATCCATGTCGTAGGCGACCCTCTTCTTGACGACCTCCGCTCTCTTCTTCACGTCCTTCTCGCCTTTGATGTCGAGGGAGAGTCCGAATCTGTCCAGCAGCTGGGGCCTGAGGTCCCCTTCCTCGGGGTTCATGGTACCTACGAGGACGAATCTGGAGGGGTGGGAGAAGGAAACGCCCTCCCTTTCCACGTAGTTGACCCCCATGGCGGCGGAATCCAGGAGGAGATCCACCAGGTGGTCGTCGAGGAGATTCACCTCATCCACATACAGAATGTTGCCGTTGGCGGATGCGAGCACACCGGGTTCGAACTTCTTCTCGCCGGTCTTCAGCACATGTTCCAGATCCAATGTTCCGGAGACACGGTCCTCGGTGGCGGACAGCGGCAGGTCGATGACCCTCATCCTCACGGACTCGGGTTCGAGTGCGATTCCTTTATCGAGTTTCTCGCGGCAGTAGGGGCAGTACCTGTCCTCGCGGCCGAACTCGCAGCGGAACGGGCACCCTTTCACGACCTTTCTGTGTGGGAGGATCATGTTCATGGAACGGACGGTGGTGGATTTGGCGGTACCTTTCTCGCCCTTGATCAGCACCCCGCCGATACCGGGGTCCACAACGTTCAGCATCAGTGCTCTCTTCATGTTGTCCTGACCGACGATCTCGGTGAAGGGGAAAACCGCGTTAACGTTCGCCATGGTGATACGCTCATTCTTTGGATAATATCTCCATCTATATCTACATCGTATTTAGCGATATCATATCTCAGCTGTCTGATTTCTGTGCATGATGTCCGTGCTTGGCATTCGGATCGTAGGGCTGGTTCCATTTCCCTCTGGTGAGGAACGAATCGTCGGCGTTGGCATTCATCTTCTTGTAGAGGGCGTACGGGATGGAGAAGGAGAACTTGTCCGGGTCGATGATCTTCCTGACATAGAAATCGGTGAATCCGACTATGCATTTGGGGTTCTCCTTACGGCTCTCGATCATGGGCATGAGGTACAGGTTTTCGCAGCCGAGGGCGAACCTCATCTCCACAGGAGCATCATCTGATTCGCGGGCATATCCGGCGAGAACAGTCAGGGCGGAGATGTGGAGGGGATCCGCCAGGAACACGACGACCTCGGGTTCGACCCCGCGTTCCATTGTCCTGTCGAGTGGTTCGAAGACGATGTATTCATCGGTTGTGAAAGGGAGGCGTAGAGGATCGATGTAGTTCCTCTTGACACGTTCGGGGGAATCGAAGTAACCGTTCTTGGAGGAGTAGGCATCCAGGAGTCTCTCGCGGCGTCCGCCCTCTTCGATGCAGAATCCGGAGAGGGGACCTCCGCAGTGCATGTCGCCGGGGCCTCCGCACACCGATTTCCCCTCCTTCATCGCAGGGATGAGGAACGAGTTGATCACGCAATGGGTCTCGATGGGTTTTTCGCAGCCGTCTGGCACAGTCGAGGTGTGGTAGATAGCCACGGGAGGATATGCGTTTCCGAGGAGTTCTGTCAGTCTGTCCATTCTATCTTTTCTCCGTTGATTCTTGGATATGTTTCGTATCGGGATTGGTCTGGTTTCGTGACCGTCAAACGTTTATTCGGGGTCGGCGATGGGCTCGCATGAACACCCGCACCATGTACGTGCTCTCCTTCGCGGTCTACCTAGTGTTCGTGATCGCTCTGATCGCCACACTGTGCTTCTTCGACCTGGAGGAGGATTCCAAGCTCATGGCCATGTACGTCCTGTCCTCGGGCCTGATGGTGTGCACCCTCATCCTGGCGGTCGTGTTCATGCGCAGCAACGCATCCGACAGGTACCGCGAGCTCTACATGGAACAGGACAAGGATTGGGAGAAGAAAAACTGAGTCAGGAGTTCCTGTCGGTCAGTTCCTCTATCCTCTCCTCCGTCTCCAGGTAGAGCTGTCTGAGTTTCTCCAGATATTCCTCCGGAGCGTTCCACAGCCCTCTTTCCGCCGCCTCTTCCAGACGGTTCAGGATGTTCATCATCGCGTAGGGATTGACATCCTCCATCCATTTCTTCGTGTCCTTATCGAACAGGAACTTGTCGGCCAGGCCTTCGTACATCCAGTCCTCGGCGACATCCGATGTGGCCCCCCAGGCCATGGTGAATTCGGTGAGGTTCGCCATCTCTGCGGCACCGCGGTACCCGTGTTCCTTCAGCCCGTCGATGAACTTGGGGTTCAGGATCTTGCTGCGGAAGGTGTAGCGGAGCTCCTCCTTGGTGGTCCGGACCTTGGTCTTCTTGGGATCGGACCCGTCGCCCATGATGGTCATGGCATCCTTCCTCCCGTAGGCACGGACGAAGGCGTTCATGCCGCCCAGATACTCGTAGACGTCATCGCAGTCCAGCAGGTCGATCTCCCTGTCAGGCATGTTCTTGACGGTGGCACTGACCCTGCTGAAGCGTCTGACGAACTCGTCACGCATCTTCTGGCCGTAACCGCCCCTCTCGTATCCGTTGCTGCACCAGTCGATGTACACATCCGCCAGGTCCTGGACGGTCTTCCATGCCCCGGTCTCGATGGCCTTGTTCACGCCGGTGCCGTATCCGCCGGGAGGTGCCCCGAATATACGCACGGAATTCCTCCTGCGGGCCTCGTCGGGGGTGAGACCTTCGGCGATGCCCTCGACGATATCCTTCCTGAGATTGGCGGCGAGGCAGTTGTCCTCGTCCGATTCGTCGAGGGCGGCGACCATCTTGACCGCGTCGTCTATGAGGTCGATGAGGTTGGGGAAGGTATCCCTGAAGAGGCCGGTTATGTTGACGGTCACGTCCACTCTGGGTCTTTTCAGTTCCTGAAGAGGTACGACCTCGAGGTCCACCACCTGTCCGCCTGTCTTGGACCACACGGGTCTCACTCCCAACAGCCACAGGATGTAGGCGACGTCGTCTCCTCCGGTCTTCATGGAGTCGGTGGCCCAGATGATGAATCCGATCTCTCTGGGGAACTCCCCCTTCTCGGAGGTGTATTTCTCGATCATCTGGTCGGCCATGCGTTTCCCGATCTCCCACGCGGAACGGCTGGGTATGGTGTCTGGGTCCAGTGAGTAGTAGTTCCTGCCCATGGGGAGGATGTCCGCGTTACCCCTGGTGGGTGCTCCCGACGGGCCGGGGAGCACGTACTGTCCGTCGATACCGTCCAGGAGGTTCCCCACCTCCTCGGACATCTTCAGTACGTTGGGTGCGACCTTCCCGCACATGAACCTCACCGATGCTTCCAGGTCGGGGGAGACCTTTCCGTGTCTCTGTCTGATCTCTTCAAGGCAGGCATCGGTGTCGAAACCGTGCATCCTGCAGAAGGATACGAATCCCTGGACATCGGCATCGATGGCATCGGCAAGTTCGCTGTTCACCTTCCCGTCGGTGATCCCGGCGGGGTCGTCGAGCAGCTTCTGGTAATCGGTACCGAGGTTCTCCGCATAGGTGTCGCGGAGGGAACGGACGTCTCCGTTATCCAGCCTCATGAGGGAGTACACCGTCTCATCGAGATGGTTCTCCCTGGGCACACGTCCCAGGACGTGGAGGTCGGATCTCACCAGGGCGTCCTTCACCTCGCTGAGATACTCGTGCAGATCGATGACATGCTCCTCGAATTCCTGCGGGGTTATATCGTCGGGAAGGTCGAGATCGTTGAGCATCTTATGCTCCCTGGCACTGTCCAATATCTGCGATACGAGGACATCCAATCTGTCGCGGGAGGCGGTGGCTTTGAGCCTGAAGTAATCCTGCAGGGGGACCTCCACCTCCTCGATCTCCTTGTACTGTCCGGCCCTTGCCATGGACGGGGGCATGTGGCCGATGAGGACCGAATTGATCCTCCTCTTGCATTGGATCCCCTCTCCGGGGTCGTCGATGATGTAGGGGTACAGATTCGGCAGTCCGCCCAGGACCACGTCGGGGTCGCATTTCACGGACATGCCCACATTCTTGCCCGGCAGCCACTCTATGGTCCCGTGGGTGCCCACGTGGATCACCATATCTGCCTTGAAAACATCCCTGATCCATCTGTAATATGCGAGGTATTGGTGCTGTGCGAAAAGGACAGGGTCGTGGATGTTCTCCTCCATCTTGTCCGCGGTACCCCTGAGGGGCTGGTAGCCGATGAAGACGTTTCCTTTGATCAGCCCGGGGATTACCATGTCGTTCCCGTCGGTACAGATGTTCCCCGGGGGCTCTCCCCAGTCCTTCTCCATCTGCTGCCTGTCCCATTCTGGGACCTTTCCGTATTCCTTCCGGTAGTCTTTGACGGATACCAGATCGAAGGCCTTCTTCCTGAGGGTCTCGCTGGAAAGGTTGTCCAGGTCGTTGGTGACGCCGTCGAGGATCTCGTCCATCAGCTGTCTGCCGCCCTCAGGTACGTTATCCACGGTGTATCCCTTGTCGGACAGCTCCCGCAGGACGGACGCTATGCTCTCCGGGGTGTCCAGACCCGCGGCGTTGCCGATGCAGCCCGAATTGGGGCGGGACTGCCATATGAGTATGGCCACCTTCCTCTCCGAAGGAGGGATGTATCTTAGTCTGGCCCAGTTGTAGGCCAGGTCCGTGATCCTCTCGATCCTGTCCTTTATCGGGATGGCACGTTTCATGCCACTCTTCTTCGGGGTGTAGCATATCGGGTAGCCGATGATGTCCCCGTCGATCTCCGGGAATGCGACGTTCGACGAGATGTCGTGTTTGCTGAGTCCGATCTTGTCGTCCTCGTAATCGTGGTAGTCCCCGGTGACGGTGATGGCGTGGATCACGGGGACATTGAGCACGCTGCGGTAGTAATTCTCCTCGTCGACGGTGCCTACACCCTTCGTTTCGCGGGAGTTCGCCATGACGGAGAACGAGGTCACTACTATCATGACGTCGACGATCGGTCTGCCGTCATCGGTGAAATACTTCAGGAGCGTGGGTTTCGCTCCCGGGTTGTCCTTTGCGGAGTAGGATACGGCGGAATAGAACGCCGGGATGACATTCATGCCCCTGGATTCCAGTTCCTCGGTCAGGGCATCGATCTGGTCGAGGTTGTTGTAGACCCATAACGTGCTGGCGAAGAGTATCCCGGCGGTGAGTCTTCCCTTCTTCAGTGTCGGGAGATATTCCTCCTTCGTGACGTCGCGGGGGAATCCTTTATGATATAACCCTTCGGTCCTCTGCACCACGGGTTCTGGAGCGGGGACATCCGTGAGTCCCAGCAGTCCTGCCATGTAGAGGTACATGCCGTATTCGTTCTCGGAACCCCTGCTGGCACAGTATCTGCAGACCCCTGCGAACTCCTCATCCGTACCGCGGAACCTGTCACGGTACATCATGGTGACCTCGGCATTGCCGGAGTATATCAGGACATAGCCTTTACAGAGGTCCATGGCCTTCTCGAGCTTGCTGAAACGTTTGAAACGTCCCGTATCGGACATGCAGCGGAGGAACACGAAATCAGAGACGGTGACGTTCCTGTAGAGTTCCTGGAAGACGAGGGGATCGTCATCTGCATCGTCCGAGTTGATGGCATAGACCTCGGGCAGGATACCTAAGTCTTTCAGGCGGTCAGCGGGTTCCGCCATCACCTTCGCATCGGCGGTCTGTACGGAGATAACGGTGATTTTCACATTAACCTCTCAGATTTTCTTGTTCTTGATCAGCCACATGTCGATGGCGAAGAACGCAATCGTGAACATCGCGAGAACGCCCAATGCCCAGAACGGGAAGGCGTAGATGTCGAGGGTGGCAGCCCTGATACATACACTGGATTCCGTGAGGGGCAGAACGTATAGTGCGGTCTGGGCCCAGGCGGGGAGCGAGGATACCGAGAAGAAGGTACCGCACAGGAAGGTCATGGGGGTGATGACCAGGGAGCTGAAGGTCGCCATGGTAGCATGGGATTTGACCATCAGTGCGGCGGTGACACCTAGCAGAGCGAAGGTGAAACATGACAGCAGCAGGCTCACGACGAACAGCGGCGTGAGGTGGAGATACGAAGGTGCCAGCGCGTAACCGATGATAAACATCAGCGAGGTGCTCAGCAGTCCGCGGCACAGGCCGATCATGGTCTTTCCCACGATGATCCCGGAGTAGCTTATGGGGCACATCATCATCTCGTCGAAGCACCTGTAGTACAGCCTCTGCACGTTCAGTCTGGTTGATGTGGAGCTGAACGATGCGGAAAGCGACGACAGGGCTATGATTCCGGGGATGACGAAGTCGAGGTAGGGGACGGTGACCCCGTCGATCTCTATGTCACCGGCCTTGAGTCCGTAACCGAAAGCCAGGAGATAGAGGATAGGGGTCACGAGGCTGGAGATCAGGATGTTGTGGAAGTTGTGACGCATGAAGCGGATGTCGCCCCACGCCACGTGGTAGACGTCCTTGAAGAAGTTCATCACGCATGCCCCCCTGACATTTTGGAACCTCCGAGCATGAAGCCGTTGTCGCCGATCTTGTTGCCGGTCATCTCCACGAAACTGTCGGAGAGGTTGGTCCTGCGGACGGTCACGGTATGGGTGTCGTCGAGGGTCTTGGCGTATTCGTCGGCTTCCGATTTGGAGGGGAAATAGCGGTACTGGGTCTTGCGGTCGGCGCCGAAGTATTCCACGGTGAACTCGCCCAGTCTGCGGGCAAGATTCTCGGGCGTATCCTCGGCGATGATCCTCCCTTTCTCGATGAATCCGACCCTGTCGCAGAGGGATTCCGCCTCCTCGATGTAATGGGTGGTGAGGAAGATGGTCATGCCGTTCTCGTTCAGTTTCCTGAGGAGGTCCCAGAGTCCCCTGCGGGCCTGGATGTCGAGGCCGACGGTGGGTTCGTCGAGGAAGAGGAGTTTCGGCTGGTGCACGAGGGCACAGACGATGGCGACCCTCTTCTTCCATCCTCCTGAGAGCTTGTCGACCTTGTAGTTGTAGTACTCGCCCAATCCGATGTATTCAGCAAGGTCCTCGATGCGCTTCTTGCGTTCCGCACGGGGGATGTCTTGGTACATGGCGTGCACCATCATGTTCTCCCAAACCGTCAGATTCTTGTCGAGGCTTATCTGCTGTTGGATCACGCCGATGGCTGCCTTGGCCGCCCGGGGTTCCTTCAGGATATCGTGTCCGTCAATCTTCACAGATCCTTCATCAAAATTCGTCAGTGTGCTGAGGGCTCTGACCGTGGTGGTCTTTCCCGCACCGTTGGGGCCGAGGAAAGCATACATCTCCCCTCTCTTCACATGGAGGTTTAAGCCGTCGAGGGCGTTCTTGCCCTCGTACTTTTTGATGAGGCCGTCTACCGCGATTATGTAGTCGTCGCTCATGGTACTACCTTATAGCATTTGGACATTAACGCCAATGTATAAAAAATGAATATGATGCAGAAGATAAGTCCAATCTTGAGGTTGGATTGATAAATATTACAAGGGATGGGTTCATGGTTAAATACCAATTGGATGCTATTTCCATCGTCGGTCATTCGGCCGATTGATATAGGTGAGTGAATGAAAGGAAAACTATACGGCATCGGGGTAGGCCCTGGAAATCCGGACCTCATGACCCTGAGGGCCAAAGAGCTTTTGGAGAAATCCGCGGTAATCGCATACCCTGTCAAGAAACTGGGCGAGGAAGGCGTCGCCCTCGAGATCATCAAGAAGAGGGTCGATGTCTCAGGCAAGGAGATAGTGGAACTCCTGTTCAGTATGGATCCCAATGACGAGGTCCGCAAGAAGTGCAGGGCCGATGCCATGGAGAAGGTATGCGGACTCCTCGACGAGGGAAAGGACATCGCGATGGTCACCCTCGGGGATGTCGCGGTATACAGCACATACATGTACATCGACCGCGACATCAGGGCCCGCGGATACGAGACCGAAGTGGTCCCCGGAATCCCCTCGTTCTGCCACGGTGCGGCACTCGCAGGGCTCCCCCTCATGATCGGTGAGGAGAGCATGGCTGTCGTATCCCTCGCAAAACGCAACAACGAGAACGCCGAGAAGGTCCTCGACGCTGTTGACAACCTTGTAATCATGAAGGCCTTCGCATCCATCTCCGCCATCGTGGAGATGCTCAAGGCAAGGAACATCCCTCTGGAGAACGCGACCGTGATGAGCAATGTCGGAATGCCCGACGAGTACATCGGTCCTCTCGATCCCAGCCGCGAATACGGCTACTTTACAACCGTTTTAATCAAGAAGAAGGCGTGAAAATGGCAGCAATGGTACATTTCATCGGAGCAGGTCCCGGAGACCCCGAACTCATCACTATCAAAGGACAGAAACTCATCGAGGAGGCGGATGTGATCATCTTCGCCGGTTCCCTCGTCAACCCCGCAGTGCTCGACAAAAGGAAGAAGGATTCTGTCGTCTACGACAGTGCGTACATGAGCCTCGACGAGGTCATGGACGTCACCATCCCCGCCGCTAAGGCAGGCAAGATGGTCGCACGCGTGCACACCGGCGACCCCTCCATCTACGGTGCCATAAGGGAGCAGATGGTAAGGCTCGATGCGGAGAACATCGAGTACGATGTCATCCCCGGAGTCAGTTCGTTTTGTGCCTCCGCCGCCGCCTGCAAGAAGGAGTTCACCCTCCCCTCCGTGAGTCAGACCGTCATCATCACCAGGATGGAAGGCAGGACCCCCGTCCCGCCCAAGGAGAAACTCATCGACCTGGCCAAGCACCACGCGTCCATGTGCATCTTCCTTTCCGTCGGATTCATGGACGAACTCACCAAGACCCTCATGGAGGCAGGCTATGAGCCCGACACCCCCATGGCAGTCGTCTACAGGGCTACCTGGCCCGAGCAGAAGATCTTCTACGGAACCTGCGCCACCATGGCACAGATCGTCAAGGAGAACAACATCACCAGGCAGGCCATGACCCTCGTCGGAGGATTCCTCGGCGACGAGTTCGAGTTATCCAAGCTCTACGACAGCCACTTCACCACCGGCTACCGCAAGGGAAAGGATTGAGATGACCGGAAAGCTCACAGTCGTAGGATTCGGTCCCGGAAGCAAGGGCGATATGACCCTCAGGGCGGTGGAGGCCATCGAGACCGCCGATATCGTCACCGGATACACCACTTACGTCAAGATCCTCAAGGAGTTCTTCCCTGACAAGAACTACAAGGCCACCGGTATGATGAAGGAGATTGACCGCTGCAGGATGGCCATCGAAGACGCCATGGCAGGCAACAAGGTCGCCATGGTCAGCAGCGGGGATTCCGGCATCTACGGGATGACCGGCCTCATCTACGAACTGGCATTCGACATGAAAGCGGACATCGAGATCGAATCGGTTCCCGGAGTGACCGCGGCTTCTTCCGCCGCAAGCGTCCTCGGGGCACCCCTGATGCATGATGTCGCCCTCATCAGCCTCTCCGACCTGATGACTCCCATCGAGAAGATCATGAAGAGGGTCGAACTCGCCGGAGAAGCCGATTTCGTGATTGCACTCTACAATCCCAAGAGCCACGGCCGCACCGAATATCTGGGACAGGCCGTCGACCTCCTCCTGAAATCCCGTTCCCCCGAGACTCCTGTCGGAATCGTCAGGGACATCGGACGCAAGGACCAGACGATGAACCTGACCACTCTCGGCAAGCTCAAGGAAGCCGAGGTGGACATGCTCTGTACCGTAGTGATCGGTAATTCTCAGACCTACGCGAAGAACGGTCTGATGATCACGCCCCGCGGATACGTCGCAAAGTATCTGGAGTAAACTCTTTCGATCGATATAGGTGAATAATATGGCATTCGAAATCGTATCTCCCCGTGAGATTGAAGCGAAAAGCATGGAGACCATCACGAAAGAGCTCAATGGCCGCACCTGGCCTGAACCCGAGTTCTCCGTGGTGAAGAGGTGCATCCACACCTCCGCGGACTTCGATTATGCGGACAACCTCTGTTTCTCGGAGAACGCCTGCAACATAGCGATCGAGGCACTGAAGAACGGTGCCGATATCGTCACCGACACCAAAATGGCCATGGCGGGCATCAACAAGAATAAACTCGCCACCCTCGGCGGACAGGTCCACTGCTTCGTCAGCGACCCCGATGTGGTCGAAGAGGCCAAGGCCAGGGGCTGCACCAGATCCACCGTCAGCATGGAGAGGGGAGCGAAGATCGAGAAACCCGTGATCTTCGTCATCGGCAACGCCCCCACCGCCCTCATCGAGCTCGACCGCCTCATCAAGGAGGGGAAGGCCAAGCCCGTGCTCATCGTCGGCGTACCCGTGGGATTCGTCAACGTCGTCGAGTCCAAGGAACTCATAATGAAAGCGGGGATCCCGTACATCGTCGCCAGGGGCAGGAAGGGCGGAAGCAACATCGCTGCCGCCATCATCAACGCCCTCCTCTACACGATGGGAAGGTAAACCGATCCACGAGGGGGAAACCCCTCGCACTTTTGTGAAAGTGGTACAGTGCCAGAGCATATCATCGAAGCGGAGAACATCACGGTAATGTTCGGGGATTTCACCGCTGTGGACAACCTCTCCGTGGAGGTCAACAAAGGGGAGATTTACGGATTCCTCGGACCCAACGGTGCAGGCAAGACCACCACCGCCAAGGTGCTCACTACCATGATGAAGCCCACCTCCGGGAAGATTCGCATCGGCGGCCATCCCACCGATACCGAGACCCGCGAGGCGAGGGAACTGGTCGGGGTGGTGCAGCAGCATTTCGCTCTGGACAAGGACATCTCCGTGAGGGAGAACATCGTGTGCAGGGCCGTCCTGCACAGGGTTCCCAAGAAACAGCTCGAGGAGAGGATGAAGGAACTCTGCGACGTTATCGGTCTCACTCCCTACATGGACAAG